>JABIBT010000026.1 GCA_018652625.1 Candidatus Woesearchaeota archaeon
ACATTTGAACAAGTCTCATCAGAAGTTCCATCTGAACAAGAATAAGTAGGGGCCGAATAGGGAA
The DNA here is from genome assembly GCA_018652625.1 of Candidatus Woesearchaeota archaeon. Lineage (GTDB taxonomy): Archaea > Nanobdellota > Nanobdellia > SCGC-AAA011-G17 > PNOQ01 > JABIBT01. The sequence goes on from JABIBT010000026.1 coordinate 65, forward strand.
CACATTGGGCAACCTCGGAATCAAAAGGATCTATCTCACAGATTGTGTTTGGAGCAAAACACCCTCCCAATTCTTCAATTCCTCCAGCACAGTCTACCACACATTCAGAGCATTTTTCATTTTGTTCTCTATAATCACAAATAGTATCTCCACAAACAGAATTCATACAACATCCATTTATACAAACTCCTCCACTTCCACAATCCTCAGAGATTCCATCTCCATCCGCATCTGTACAACTTCCTTGAGGACATGAATTTGGATCTGGGCCAGAAGTGCCATCATCCCCTCCCCAATCATAAGGAACGCAAGCCCCACTTTCACTACAATTAAAGCTATGACTAAAACACCCACATTCTTCGCAATTATCTATAATGGTGCATACTGGCGGGTCTCCCTTACCAATACAATATTTTGGAAGATCCCAAGAAAGACAATCATTCATACCAACAGTATAACCATCAGACATACAAGAACACCCAATTTCCACGGGGAGGGGGGCCAAACCTTGAACTACTGCTTTATTTTTATCATATATAGTTATAATAAACATAACACTCAAAACTATCAAAACAACAATAAGAAGTGCTTTCAAATTCTCTTTTTTCATCATACCTCACCTTTTCATTTACTTATTTATAAATATTGCCTTTCTATAGTGGATCATCATGGCCAGGCCAGTACTCAATGAAACGAATTAAAGGATAAGATTTTTCCATACATCTTCCTAAACTGCAACCATATAAACAATAGACTTCACTAGCGTCTGTTCCATCTTCTCCACAAAACCACTCCAGCAAATCTTGTCCAAAACATTCATCGGTGTATTCTCCATAATCATCAATCAGAGTTCCTCTTTCCCAAATGTTAAAACCTCCATCACTATCTTCACAATATGGGGGCAAACTAGTTACTACTATGCTTGATTCTCCATACTCTCCTTCCATTGTTGGGTTTCCAACATTGTTTATTGATCTGGATTGTATAGCATAGTTACCTCCAGGCAGATTTTCTAATATGAATTCATATAACTCCTGAGCAGAATCAAATATATCATCGGTTGCATTAGCACTAAACCAACCAGTCCAATCTTGACCTTCTGGTTGATATCTATATTCAACATTTGCAATAGTATTTATTGTAATATTATTATAATATGGATTTAATGTATGGAAGAAATTAACCCAACTCTCTCCATCAAAATAAAAATCATCTTCAATTGGAATATATTGATTTAGCCAAATATTTGGAATGGTGTCTTCAATATCTAAAATATTATCTTCATCCGTATTTTGCCATCCAATTTGTCCCCTTGCATACAAATCAACAAGCCCATTAGCAAATGCAGTTATAATATTTCCATTTCCCATTATAGAATTTTCATTCAACAAACAAGAGTTTACACAATTCTGATTTTCATAGTACAAATAACCATATCTATCATCACAACTACAAGAACCATACTCGTCTAATGCCCCAAAAATATGCCCAGTTTCATGGGCAGATACAGTATCCATATTTGTTATCCCATAATTCCCATTATCATAGGTCATAATTAAGTAAGGCCCAGAACCGCTTCCATCTTCATGGATAACAGTAAAAGCAAAACTTTCATCATAATCAAATTTTCCGTCAAAATCATCACTAGAATCAACTACAAATATATTAAAGGCCCATTCTTTTTCATATTCTTCTCTTAAACCATTAACATATTCAAACACAAGGGGAGTACAATCTGTTTGAGCAGGACCATATCCTAGGTGAACCATATTATCATTAATCCAAAAACATCTTCCAACATTTGAACTAGTTCCAGGGCCCCAAATTGGTTCGTAATCAGTAGGGGTCCTTTCTTCATAATCATAGATAAAGGTCAAGTGAGCAAGAGGTTCTTTGTCAATCCACCAATTCATACTATTCATAATCTCTGCCTTAACTTCAATAATTTCTTCATCAGTCCAATCTTCTTGGTCGGGACCAAACTCAGTACACTCTGGAAGGTCTATACATACTGCATCATTGCTCTCTGGAAAAATAACCCCAACAACAACATCGCCAATCATAAATGAACTAGTATCAGTAAGAGAAGCTCCTTCAGGTAAATCCCTAGGAATAATTGTCAACTGATCCAAACTTGGCTTTTCAATCATAATCATATCATCATAAATAGGTTCAACATCCGGAATATTAGCCAACTTCTCCTCTAAAGGAAGATCATTATAATCTAACATTCTAGTCCAAGAAACAAATACACTTTCAATTCTACTAGGAACAACAGAATTTCTATCATAAATTTTCTTTATATTTTTAGATTTAAAATTAATAGGAACATCACCAATTAAAACATTATCATCAGGAAAAATATGCCTAATCCTCCCACCATTAGACTCAATATCGCTTCTTGCTTCTTTCCAATCTTTTGCTAAAACAAAGGACTCTTCCAATTCCAAAGAATTCTTCAATCCAGCATAACTACCACTCAAAGAGATAGCCATAGCCAAAAATATAATTAATGATATTTTGAATTTTCCCATTGTAGAAACCCTTAGTTATTTAACATATATAAATCTTTCCTTATCACATAGTGATAACAAAAATCTAAAACTTTAAAAACCAAATAAAGAAAAGAAATACAATGTACAAAACACAAATAGAAAACTTACTAATTAAAGAAATAAAGAAACTTCCAAGAAATAAAAAGATTGGCTTATTTTTCTCTGGAGGGATAGATTCGTTAGTCCTAGCACATTATCTAAAGAAATTAAACTATAACTTCACTTGTTACACGGCAGCATATAACAAACAATCTGAAGATTTAAAATACGCAAAAGAGATAACTAAAAAACTAAATTTAAAATTAAAATATAAAATAGTAAAAAAAATACCAAAATACCTAGAAAAAATAGTTCCACTTTTAAAAAGTACAAACCCGGTCCAAGTCTCAGTAGCTTTAACTTTATACATAGCATCAGAATTAGCAAAAAAAGATAAGATGGGTATAGTTTTGTCAGGACTAGGCTCAGATGAAATCTTTGGAGGATATTCAAGACATAAAACCTCAAAAAATCTAAATAAAGATTTAAAAGAAGGACTAAAAAATGTTTACGAAATAGATTTAGTAAGAGATCAATTAATAACTAAAAGTCATAACTTAGAAATAAAAGCACCATATTTAGAAAAAGAATTAGTAGATTACTCAATAAAAATACCAGAAAAGTACAAAATCAGAGATAACATAAATAAATTTATTTTAAGAGATTTAGCAATAAATGAAGGAATACCAAAAAAATATGCACTAAGACCAAAAAAAGCAGCACAATACGGTTCAAAATTTGATAAAGCAATAGAGAGATTAGCAAAAAAGGAAAAGAAATTTAAGTCAGAATACCTAAAACAATTTATGAAATTAGGTGTTTTATTTTCTTCAGGAAAAGATTCTTGTTATGCAACATACTTAATGAGCAATTATGATATATCTTGCTTAATAACAATCAAATCAAAAAATCCAGATTCATATATGTATCACACACCAAATATACATTTAGCAGAACTTCAATCAGAAGCAATGCAAATACCAATAATTTTACAAGAAACAACCGGAAAAAAAGAACATGAATTAAAAGATTTAGAAATAGCATTAAAAAAAGCCAAACAAAAATATAAAATTCAAGGAGTAATAACCGGGGCATTATTCTCAGATTATCAAAGAGAAAGAATAGAAAAAATAGCAGAAAAATTA
>JABIBT010000027.1 GCA_018652625.1 Candidatus Woesearchaeota archaeon
AATAATAACATTTATAAATCACCCAAAACAGGCTATTTTAAGATGGGAAAAGTAAAGACCACACAGATTAAACGAGCGAGTCATAAGATACTTAGATATCATCCTGATAAGTTTAAAAAAACCTTTGAGGAGAATAAAAAGTTACTTCCAGAAGTAGCAGAAATTAGATCCAAAAAGCTTAGGAATATAATTGCAGGATATATTACTAGATTAGTGAAGAAAGAAATATAATCTTACTCCGGTGAGAAAAACAACGGGAGGCGCATAAAATGGCAGAAACGAAGAAAGACGACCATACTGTTTTAGTTGGTGGAAAACCATTCATGAATTACGTTACGGGGGTTGTAATGCAGTTCACAACACAGAATGCAGCAGAAGTAGTAATTAAAGCAAGAGGAAAATTTATTTCTAGAGCGGTAGATATAGCAGAAGTTACAACAAAGAGATTTCTAGAAAATACAGTATCAACAAAGGACATAAAAATAGATTCTGAAGAGTTTGAGAACAAAGAAGGAAAACAAGTCAGAGTTTCAACAGTTGAGATTACTCTTGGGAAGGATTAATTTATTTTCTTTTAATTTTTCTTATAAAAACATTTAAAAACAACTATTTCTAAAGTTTACTAAAGAGGAATCTGCATGGAATTATCCCCGTTTATAGAGATGTTAAGTGGAAACATAATTATGGAAATAGCCATAGTTATAATCTTAGCCACAATTCTATCTTTTTTCGTAAGATTATTCAAACAGCCTTTAATCCCAGCATATATTATAACGGGATTGCTTCTTGGACCTATTGGCTTAGGGTTAATAAAGGATCCATTGGCAGTTCGAGCGTTATCCGAATTAGGAATTTCATTCTTACTTTTTGTTGTAGGTTTAGAAATTAATTTATCAAAATTAAAGACTGTAGGACCGGCAGCAGTTATCGGAGGAGCCCTACAAATAATTATTGTTTATATAGTTGGATTTTATACTGCACTTGCATTGGGATTTGGACAGTTTGAAGCAATCATTTTAGGTTTAGTATTAACATTTTCCAGTACAATGATTGTAATTAAATTATTGTCAGATTCAGAACAAATTGATACATTACATGGAAGAATAGTTCTAGGAATACTATTAGTACAAGATATTGCAGTATTCCTTGCGATACCCCTTCTTGCAACACTAAGTAATTTTTCAATATTATTAGTTCTAATAATTATTTTGAAAGCTCTTGCTTTATTTTTAGTAGCATATCTTCTAGGAAAATATATCTTTCCAGGGTTATTTAGTTTTGCAGCAAAATCTCAAGAACTATTATTTATGTCTTCAATTACCGTACTATTTCTTTTTACCATTTTAGCCCATTTATTGGAATTCTCGATAGTGATTGGTGCATTCGTAGCAGGATTATCACTAGCTAACCTACCTTACCACCATGATATAAAAGGAAGAGTTAATCCATTAAAGAGTTTCTTTGCAACTTTATTCTTTGTATCTCTAGGAATGCAATTAACAATTGTGCCAATGAATTTTCTTAAAAACATTTTGATTTTCTTTTTAATTGCAGTCTTTGCAAAACCAATTATAATTTACATACTTACTACCTTATTTGGTTATGAAAAAAGAACAGCATTCTTGGCTGGCCTAAATTTGGGACAAATATCAGAATTTTCTTTAATCATTATTGCCCTCCCCTATGTCTTCAGTTTGATTTCTCAAGAATTATTTTCTTCAGTAATCTTTTTAGCAATAATTACTATGATTTTAACTTCATATACAGTAGAATTTCAAAATGGGATTTATAACATCTTTTTACCAATTCTAAAACTGTTCGAAAAACTATTTCCAATAAAATTAAAACATGAATTAGAATATAAACCAAGGGAGAAAAGAATTGACACAATCCTAATCGGTTCTCACAGGATGGGTTCAATTTTTCTGAGTAGTTTAACAAAATTTAAAAAAAATGTTTTAGTTATAGACAATAACCCGGAAATTATAAAAAATATGATTAAAAGAAAAGTTTCTTGTATTTATGGAGATGTGAGAACTAAAGAAGTGTTGGATAATCTAAAATTTAGAAAAATTAAAACTATTATTTCAACAGTTCCACATGGAGAAGAGAATTTATTCTTAATAGATTATGCCAAATCTAAAAATTCGAAAATAAACATATTTGTAACAGCAAATCACTTTCATGAGGCTAGAAAAATGTACAGATCTGGAGCAGACTATGTTATTTTACCACATTTATTAACTGGAGAAAAGGTTTCCATAATTCTTAAAAAAGCCTTCAAAGATAGAAAATATTTGGAAGGATTAACAAAGAAACATCATAAACTTCTAGGGTTAGATGAAAGTCTGATTAATAAATTTTAAATGGCGCCACCCGGATTTGAACCGGGGATCTTCGCCGCATGAGAGCGACGCATTAGCCAGACTATGCTATGGCGCCATAGAAAAAGAACAAAATTATTGTTTTAAAAAGCTTTTTATTTTCTTCATAAACCCCTCACTTTGCTCTGCAGTTATATTATGTTTCCTTTTCCACTCAGGATCATGTCCATCTCCATTATATCTTGGAACTAAGTGAAAATGAACGTGAGGAACAAGTTGACCAGCAACCTTCTTATTGTTTTGTAGAATGTTCATACCATCTGAAAGTTTAGAGATTCCTTTACTAATCTTAACAATAGCTTTAGATAAATTTGCTAGATCTACAGAAGACATCTTATCAATTGTTTCAACATGTTTTTTTGGAACAACTAATGTATGACCTAAATTTAATGGTTCTGCATCCAAAAAAGCAAAAGCATGTTTATCTTCATAAATCACATTACAAGGTATCTTTCCCGAAATTAGTTTACAAAATATGCAGTCTGTCATATTAAATTAGCCTCCCTTAGATATTCTATAAATTTATTTTTAAATATAAGGTTTTCCATTTTCTCCATATCTTCTGGATTAATCCAAATAAACTCGGAATGTTCGTTAGATAATTTAACTTTCTGACTATCTATCTCCACCAAATAAACATCTGCCTCGCCCCCAATGTCTTCTAATTCCCATGTCCAAGAAGATAGTTTCCTGATTATTTTTCCTTTATGCCCAGTTTCCTCAAAAACTTCTCTCAGTATTTCTCTATCTGGATTTTCATCCAATTCAATCTTTCCACCAGGAGCCTCCCATTTTCCAGAATGATCTCCAACAACCCCTTCAACTTTTTTTAAAAGTAGTAATTTGTCTTTATTAATAACCAATGCTTTAACGATAAGTATTTTTTCATTTTTCAAATTATGGACCTGCCGAGAATCGAACTCGGATCTCAAGACTGCCAGCCTCGTGTGATACCACTACACTACAGGCCCACTATCCCTTCACTACACCCATGGGTTTCAATCTAGCTACTTTCTTACCAATCCCCACAGTATCGGCAATTTCAATAACCTCATCAACATCTTTATATGCACCAGGAGCTTCTTCAGTTATACCTCTCGTTGAAGCTGCTTTAACATAAATCTTATGTTTCTCTAAATCTCTTATGGTGCCTTCAGTAGTAAATCTCTTATTTGCTTCGTGTCTAGACATCATTCTACCTGCACCATGTGGAGCACTAGAAAAAGTTTCATTCATAGCTTTATCTGTACCAACCAATACCCAAGACGAAGTTCCCATGCTTCCGGGAATAAAAATGGGTTGACCTATGCCCCTATAAACTCCTGGAATTTCTTTATGCCCTGGTCCAAAAGACCGGGTGGCCCCCTTTCTGTGTACAAGAACTTCTTTTTTCTTACCATCAATTTCATATTCCTCTAATTTAGCAATATTATGAGCAACATCATAAACCAAATTCAATTTTATATTTTCACCAAAAACGTTTTCAAAAGACTTCCTAGTAAAATGAGTAATCAACTGTCTATTACACCAACCATAATTTGCAGCAGCACTCATGGCTCCCAAATAATCTTTTCCCAATTGAGAATTCATTGGTGCATATGCTAAATCCTTCTCAGGTAATTTATCAACAATTTCAGAGTATTCATCCTCGATTTTTTTTAAATAATCGCTACAAGTTTGATGTCCAAGCCCCCTGCTTCCAGTATGGATCAAAACAACAACATTATCTTTTTCTAAACCAAAAGATTTTGCAACCTCATCATTAAAAATTTCCTCAACAAATTGAATTTCCAAGAAATGATTTCCAGCTCCAAGAGTTCCTAGTTGTCCCCTACCTCTTTTTTTAGCCCTAGGACTAATCTTAGAAGCATCAGCGGTTTTCATATGGCCATTCTCTTCACAATGATCAATGTCTTCTTTAGTAGCATATCCCTCTTTCAAACACCAATCTAAACCATGATTCAGAACTTCTTCATAATCTTCATCACTTAGTCTAATAGTTGCCTCACTACCAACACCCGAAGGAACATTATCAAATAGAGTATTAATTAATTCTTTTATTTTACCTTCTACCTCTTTTTTAGTTAAGTTAGTAGTCAACAATCTAACTCCACAATTAATATCAAAACCAATCCCCCCTGGAGAGATACAACCATTTTCTAAATCAAAAGCAGCAACGCCACCAACTGGAAAACCGTATCCTTGATGTGCATCACTCATCATAATACTTTGTTTTTGGATTCCGGGCATACATGCCATATTAACTCCTTGTTGAATAGAATCATCTGTTTTTATCTTTTCTAATAACTTCTCTGAGGCAAATATCTTTACAGGGACGTTCATACATCCTTCTTTAGCTACTTGATAAATATCTTCTTTTACTTTCTTAACTTTTTCATCCCATTTAGTTGCCATTTTTATATATCCACCACAACCGTAGCTGCATAACCCTTTTTAGTCTTTTCTATTTTCATGTCACTATAAGTTACGGCCTTAATATCGCTCTTCAAATCATAATTTTTATAATCATCTCCGACGACAACAGCTTCTAACTCAAATTTTTTAGAAATTTTTATTTTTATTACTTCATGAAGAAAAAAATCTTCTGTGTCCAACAAAAAAAGTAACTCTTCTAGAAAATCTAACAATAATCTTTCATAATTTCTTGCTTTTAATTTTATTTTATATGTTTTTTTGATTTTAACTTCAGAAGTTTTACCTAAAATATTGAACATAGCAAGTGCAGAATTTGTAAAAACCTCGTCGATACCACTACCAAAAGCTTGGAACTTTGCATCAGCTGTGTGTTCAAGATATTTATACTTCATACCTTCTTTATTTTATAATTCATTTAAAAGTTTTTTCAAAAAAGAAAAAGCTTATAAATCAGTTTTGTTAAAAATTAATATAAATCAGAATAATCTACTTAAAAAAAAGGAGGTGCTTATTCATGGTTAAAAGAAAAAAAGCAGTTAAGAGAAAGGTAACAAAGAAAAAACCAGCAAAAAAGAAAGCTGTTAAGAAAAAAGTAACAAAGAAGAAGCCAGTTAAGAAAAAAGCTGTTAAAAAGAAGGTAACTAAAAAGAAACCCGTTAAGAAAAAAGCAGTTAAAAAGAAAAAACCGGTTAAGAAAAAAAAGGCTGTCAAGAAAAAGGTAACAAAGAAAAAACCAGTCAAGAAAAAAGCAACTAAAAAGAGGAAGAGATAAACCCTCTATTTTTTTATTTAATTAATTTCTATTTTTTATAATAAAGAAAATTTATTTAATTTTTTCATTAGCCCTATCTTTACCGCCCTTCTTGTAAATCCTTTGTCGTCTCTTCATTTTCTTATCCTTTTTGGATTTTCTTCCAGAGTTTTCTTCCATTTATTTTTCTCCAAACAAAAATTCTTTAATTAATTTTTCCAACTCTGCTTTAGATCTTCCACCAGTAATCATAGTTGGTTTTCCTTTTGAAGGAATAAACAACAAAGAAGGAATGCTCATAACACCGAAAGAACCACTTAATTCTGGTTCAGCCTGAGTATCAATTTTATAGATATCTACTTTTCCTTCATAATCCTTAGCCAGTTCATCAATTATTGGAGAAATCATTTTACATGGACCACACCAATCAGCATAAAAATCGATTATTGCAGGTTTGTCTCCAAGATATTTCCATTCTTCACTTTGGGAATAGTCAAAAATCTTTTCCCTAAATGATTCTTTTGTTAATTTTTCTACCATTTTTTTATTTCCAGTCTATTGCGACATCCTCTCCTTTTATATATTTATATGACTCTAAACCTGCTTTGGCCCCCTCTCCAGCAGAAATAACAGTTTGTTTGTATGGGACTGTTGAAACATCTCCTGCTGCAAAAAAACCAGGTTGAGAAGTCCTACATCTATCATCAATTATTATTTCGTTTGATTTGTTTCTTTTAACAAGGTGTTTAACCCAATCCGTATCTAACTCATAACCAATTTCCACAAAAATTCCATCAACAAGGAGTTCTTCTTCTTCTTTAGTTTTTACATCTTCAATCATCAGAGATGTGACAAATTTATCTCCTTTAATCTCCAGTGGAGTTTTATTTGTAAGAAAGTTAATATTCTTTATTTTTCTAACTTTTTCAACAGTAACTTCATCAGCTCTAAACTCTTCACTTCGATGAGTTAAATAAACATTCTTAGCTATTTTACTCAATAATTCAGCAGCCTCAAGAGCAGAATTTCCACCCCCTATAATGGCCACATTTTTATCATGAAAAAAAGGAGCATCACAAGTAGCACAAGTACTAACTCCCTTACCAAAGAATTTATCTTCTCCAGGGATGCCAAGTCTTCTAGGTGTTTTTCCAGAACCAAGTATCACTGCTTTACTAGTATACTCTTCACCGTCACTTGTTTCAATTTGAAATAAATCTTTATTTTTTTCTATCTTAGAAACTTTTTTTGTTATTAATTCTGCCCCAAACTTTTCGGCCTGAGATCTAAATTTACTCATTAACTCTGGCCCAGGAATAAGATCGAACCCTGGATAATTTTCAATATGATTAGTCAACAAGGTTTGACCACCCCAATCAGCAGAAATTATTGCCGTTTTGAGTTTTTTTCTACAAGTATATATTGCTGCAGTTAAGCCAGCTGATCCGCCACCAATAATCAAAACATCATATGATTTCATTTTTTCCTTCCTCCACCCTTTTAACAGCAATTTCCATGGCTGCTTTTCTTGGAGAAATCTTATTTTCTTTTGATTTCTCAAGAACTTCATTTGTATTTTCAGTTATATTTTTTTCCACTAGCATAAACATTTCTTCAGAAGTTCCATTTATTGTTTCAATATAAGAACTAATAACTCCACCAGCATTGGCCACAAAATCGGGAATAATCAAAATTTCTTTTTCATGAAACTCTTCCTCAATTTCTTCAGACATTGCTATGTTGCTACCACAAACAATCAGTTTTGCTTTTATAGAATTTTTGTTATTCTCATTAATCAAATCTGGAATTGCTGCAGGAACTAAAATATCAACATCTAAAGATACAATCTCCTTAGAGTCTAATTTCTTTCCATCGCCATAGTTTATTACTGAACCACTTTCTTCTTTAACTTTCATTAGTTCTTTATAATCCAACCCCTCTTCATTGAATATAGTTCCTTTTGAATCTGAAACAGCAACAACTTTTATGCCTTTTTTTTCTAAAAATTCCATAACAAAAGTCCCAACGTTTCCAAATCCTTCAATGGCCACAGTTGGATTTTTTAAATCAGTAAATTCTAAAGCAGTTAATAAAGCATGATAAACTCCAAAACCGGTGCTCCCCAATTCATGAGGTAATCCCCCCATGTCTTTTGGCTTTCCTGTAGCAGAATTATTTTCTCCATTGGCTTCGACTAAAACCTTCATTTCGTGTTCAGCCATGTTCATATCTGGACCAGCGATATATTCAGAAGGAGCAATATTTTTAATTGCTTTTCCAAATGCTGCAACAATAGAATCTTTTTGTTCTTGAGTTAACGCTTTATCATTAGCAATTATGCCAGACTTTGCACCACCAAAAGGAATTCCAGCTAAAGCATTTTTCCACGTCATTGTCTCTGCCAACTTATAAACTTCTTCAACATCCACAGAAGGAGTCATTCTAATTCCTCCCTTGCCAGGACCCAAATTAGTATTATGAATTACTGTAATTCCCCTCATTCCGGTTTCTGGATCATATACTTGAATAATTTTTTCAGGTCCAAATTTATCATATTCCATTTTTACTCCTTTGAAATTCCTTTTTCTTTCAAAAGTTCATCAATCCTTTCTTTGTTAAAACCAACTACCATTTCTCCACCTATTTCAACAACAGGTACACCCATTTGTCCAGATTTTTCAACCATTTCTTGAGCTTTTTCTTTATCGCTTCCAACATCTATTTCTTCGAATTCAACTTCTTTCTCTTTCAAAAAGTTCTTAACCATATCACAATAAGGGCAGGTTTGTGTTGAATAAACTATTACTTTTTCCATTTTAAAACAAATCCTCTGGTTCGAAATACTCCGTTGGGTGATCACATGCTGGACAATTCTTTGGAGGCTCTATTCCTTCATGAATAAATCCACACTTACTACATTTCCAAGTTATTGGTTTATCTCTTTTATATACCGTTCCATTTTCAACCATTTCTAGTAATTTCTTAAATCTTTCTTCATGCTCTTTTTCAACTTTAGATACTTGCATAAATACTTTCGCTGCCTTTTTATCTCCTTCTTCTTCAGCAACTTTCTGAAATTCAGGATACATCTCAGTATTTTCATAGTGCTCTCCTTCTATTGCTGCCTTAAGATTTTCTTTGGTATCCCCAATTCCATTCAAAAGTTTAAACTCTTCTTTTGCATGCTGCATTTCATTCAATGCAGTTTCTTCAAAGATTCTAGCAACATAATTATATCCCTCTTTTCTAGCAACTTTAGCAAAATAATCATATTTATTTCTAGCTTGACTTTCACCAGAAAATGCGGCTTTTAAATTTTCTTTTGTTTTTTCCATTTTTTCCTCCTTAACATGAACATAATTTATTTTTTTTAATGTGTTTTTTTACATCTCTTAAAATTGGCTCCACCGTATCTTTATTTAGTGAATAGATTCTCTGTTTTCCTTCTTGTTTAACTGTTAAAAAACCATTTTTAGTTAGACACTGTAAATTGTGACTCACTCTACTTTGTTCAATCTCCAATTCTTTTATGATTTGACTAACACTCTTTGGTTTTTCTTTTAGACATAAAACAATATCCAATCTAGTTTCGTTACATAGGGTTTTAAAGAAACCCATATATGTTGAACCAATCATATGATGTAGGCATCATATGTAATATATAAAGCTTTCGGAATTAAATTCTATTTTATTTTTTTAAAGTCCAAATCTCCAGATAATAGTTCTCTCACAAGAGTCTTAAGATTAGAAATTTTAACCCGAGCTTGTTTCATTGTAGAAACTTCTCTTATTGTAACATCTTTCTTCTTTAAGGAATCATGATCAATAGTTATACAAAAACTTGTACCCACTTCATCCATTCTCCTATATCTTCTACCTATGCTACCAGAACTATCATAAACACATACAAACTCTTTATCTAACTCCTCAAAGGTCTCCTTAGCAACTTTATCCATTCCATCTTTTTTCATCAAAGGAAAGACTGCAACATCAATTGGTGCCATCCCTTTATCAAAACTTAACCAATCTCTTTTCTTATCATCAATTAAAGAATTTTCCAGTAAAGCATAAGTTGTTCTTTCTAATCCAAAAGCAATCTCCAAGATTTTTGGAATCTCTCCAGAAACTTCCATTTTAGTTTTAGAAAATTTGCTATGCTGTTTTAAATCATAATCTGCTCGATCATGTACACCACAAAGTTCAAACCACCCATATCTATCAGTATTAACTTCAATGTCCCAAGCATCCTTTGCATAGTGAACTAATTCATTTGGATTATGTTGCCTTATTCTAATCTTTTTTGGATCAAATCCCATATCTTTAACTAATTTATATGCAACATAAACAATATACGAATATGCTTCAGTTTTCATATATTTCTTCTTTACAACATCACCAAGTTTAACATTCACAGTTTTCTTAGAACCATATTTCATCAAGGGAAATGTTTCAGATGAGAATTCCTTGAATTTTTCAAATTTCTTTTCCTGTTCACTTAAAATAAACAGTTGAGCCTCTGCTTGAGTAAACTCTCTTGTCCTAAATACGCCTTGTCTTGGATTAATTTCATTTCTATATGCCTTACCAATCTGAAAAACTCCAAAAGGCATTTTAGTTCTAAAAAATCTATATAATTCTGGAAATAATAAATAAGTAGTTGTGGCAGTCTCGGGTCTTAAAAACACTTCTTGATCTAAACCAACTCCTGTTTTCATCATTAGATTCCTCTTTTCAACATTGTCAAAAGTACCTTTATTACAGGAAGGGCATTTTATCTTTCTTTTTTTCAAAAGAGCCTTTAATTTGTCCGGATCAGTATCTTCAACATCATCCATTAAATGGTCAACCCTATAGGCAGAACCACATTTATTACAATTAGTAACATAATCAGTAAGACCATCTAGGTGGCCAGAAGCTTCCCAAACTTTGGCAGGCATTATACTTGGGCATTCGACTTCCCAAAAACCAAAGCCCATAAAACCTTTCTTTAGAACATTCTCAACCTTATTTTTTAGTAATTTTCCTAATGGGCCCCAATCATAAAAACCAGCCAATCCGCCATCATAAATATTTGGACTTGGTCCCCAAACAAAACCTCTTCTCTTTGCTAAGTCTAGTACTTTATCTTCAACTTTCATATTTCTTTAGAATTAGTTGTATTTTTATAGCTTTTGGATATCTCTTAAAGAAACAATACCCTTTCCTTCTAATCTGGGGCAACAGGTATTAACCCATACTTCAATATCATTAAAATCTTCTAATCTATTGATGTCTATCTCATTTGACATAAAAACATAAGCTTCTTTTCCACAGGTTTCTTTGAATTTTAAGGCAGCTTTTAATGCATGCTGTCCAGGTTTTGTAGATACAATGATTCCAATTTTATCTGTCATAAGATATTTAGAAACTTTAGCTCTTCGCCTTTTCTCTAACATTTCTAATTCTTCTTCTTTAAATTTGGAAAATTTTTCAGTTACCGGATTCAAAAAATATAGTTTTTTTATTTTAGTTGAATCAATCAACTCTAAAGGATGAAACTCTCCACTACCAACAAATAGAAAAGCATCTACTTTATCTTTCAATTGAATTGCTTTCCCAGCATTACATCCAACCATTTGTCCAGCAACAACTACTTTTTTCCCTTCTTTTTCTAAGTATAACTTAACTTTATCTAAATACTTTACAAATTGAATAGAAGAAACCAAACCAATTTTATTTTCTTTAATCTTTATTTTTTTCAAAAATTTATTTATATTAAGATTTTCAACTTCAGCAGGTACAAAAATCGTCTTAACGCCTTGAATAGTTCTTTCTTCCATTATTTCTTCTTCATCTTACTAACTTCTGCCTTATCCGAAATTATAGCAGAGTTTCCAGAAGGATCCTCTATAACAATTTTCATAGGAAGATCTCCAAATTTTATTTTCCTTATTTTCTTCAATAAATTCTTAGCAGATTTCCTAACTGAAGGGTCATCAGAACTATCTCTCTGCCCTTCAATGACCTTTTCAAATTTTCCAATTAATCCTTCAACATTAGAAATAAATCCATCAGAACCCTCACCTGGCTCAATACTCATCCTTAAGGTAGGTATCTTAACCAAAGCATTAGACGATTTAACAATTCTAACCTTCATATCTTCTTCAGAAGTTGTTTCGAAAGTAATTTTTACTGGTTCTTTATCTTCAACCGCTTCAATATCCGCTTTAGAAAATCCACAATCTTCACAACAGATACTAAAAACGAAAGTCTTTCCAAAATAAGGGACATCTATTTCTTCTTCCATTAACACTGCCTTTTTCTTACCACAAACAGGACAAGGTTGATTTTTCAATGTATCCATAAAAAGAAAGAATAGAAAATGTTTATAAAATTATTTATTCTTCACTTACCATATCTTCAGAAGTACTTTCTACGCGACTACCAGATCTATAAACACCAGCAAATCCAGGAGTAACAACAATCCAATCTTCTCCAAATCCAGCAATATCTCCTTCAATCGCATCACAAGTCTTTTTCAGCTTGTTTATGGCTCTTTTTAGTTCTACTGGATCTCTTTCCCTTAAAGGTTTTATATTAACCAAACTGATAGTGTATCCTTCTCTCAAAGAATCCAAAACTGGTTTTATGTCTGTAAAATCATCAAGTATAAACGGCCTAACAACAATTTTTGCCTTTGGATCTTTCGAAGTTGTTGTTTCTAACTGAACATAATCCTCATTGAATTCATCAGGAAACTCCTCCTCATATCCCGCACCTCTTGATTTAAATTTCGAAAAAAATTCCTTCATTTTTACCTCTTTTGATGGGTAGCGAATTAAAATTTATAAAGATTTCTATTGTGGAATGCTCTCTAATTTACTCACTATATCCCAGATCTGGGTTTTTATGTGGACAGGAATATTGGCATCTTCGCTTAACTCATCAAGATCCTGAAGGGACCTATCAACTTTAAGAGAAACAGCACTTTCATTATTAACTAAATTATCATAAACTTCTCTAAGTTTACACTTAACCAGCTTAGGAGAATTTTCATCATTATTTAATTCATCTAACAATGCAATAATCTCACCAAATAATTCATTTGTCATTTTTTAAGGATTTCATAACCTCTTCTTGTAAGGGCATAATTTCCTCCCTCATTTTTTCTTCTTGTTTTTCAATTTCTTTTATTTTTTTGTCAAGCAGATCCTTCTTATCTTCAAGTTCCTTAACCAATTTATCCTTTTCAGATTTAACAACAATTTGCCCAACAATTTTATAAACTTCTTCAGAACCTTTAGATTCGTGTAAAGCATTTTCTAATTCTAGAAATTGACCTTGAAAAGTTTGTTTTTGCATAAGAAACCCTTGTAACTTTTGTTCCATCATCTGCAACTCAGCGACTTTTTTCTGTGCATCTTTTTCTTCCATTTTTATTCCGCCTTGACTTTAACATTAACCGTTCGAGGTTTGAACAATATTTTTGAACCACAGTATGGACATCTTACTCGCTTTTTAACGGTATCGCTTTTTACAATTTTCCCACAATTAAAACATTTATATTCTGCCATTTTATTCATCAAATGCATAGGCTTTTCCAGCAAATTTCACATTACAATTTTTACATTGCCAGATTCCCGCACTAACTCTCTTAATTTTATCTTTTAAACATTTAGGACAAGTATACTTTTTCTTTTGCTTAGCCTCTATCTTAGATAACTTATGTTTGATAGGTCCACCATACCTAGCACCAAATCTTCCTGCACTTCCAACTTTTTTCTTTGCCATTTTTCTATTTAACTAGTAATTCAGTGTTAAATTCCTTTTTAAAAAGGTTTCTATGTAAAAAAATGGGACTGCGAGGATTTGAACCCCGGTCTAGTGGCCCCAAACCACCAATGCTACCAAACTACACCACAATCCCTTTCATAAATTTTAGTGGAAATACAACATTAATAAAGTTTACTAAAATTTTATAAGCTAAGATACAATGACAAAATTATGGATAGAAACACCGAGACAACAATTCAAGCATATGATGCAACAGTTTTAGATTATCACGAAAAAACAAAGGATTTATTCCATTCAAAAGAAGCCAAACTTTTTACAGCATTGGTTGGATCTGGAGCACACATATTAGACCACGGTTCTGGACCGGGGAGAGACGCAAAATTATTTACAGAATTTGGATATAGAGTAACCGGCATTGACTTATCCCAAAAAATGAATGATTTTGCATCCAAAATTGCTCCAAAAGCAGACTTTATGAATATGGACATTAGAAATTTAGATTTTGAAGACGAGACATTTAATGGGGTATGGTCGGTAACTTCATTATTACATTTGCCAAAATCAGATATTCCTGGAGCACTATCTGAAGTGTATAGGGTATTAAAAAGAGGAGGAATATTTTATTGTGTTGTCAAACAAGGAGAAGGAGAAGAGTTAAGAGTAGATCCGAGATACGAAGAGAGGATAGAAAAGTTCTTTTCATCTTTTCTATCTAGTGAATTAGAAAATTTTCTTTCAGATGCAAATTTCAGAATAATAAGATCAAGAATGGCAACCTTAGACACATACTCAATACGTCCAGAACTTAGAATATTTTCTGCCAAAAATTAACCACGAATTCTTTTTCGAGTCTCTTCTACAGATAACCTTCTAGATTCATCTAACTCTAATCTAGTTATCACGCCACCAATAGAAATTTCATATATGGGTTTTCCAGCATCAGCTAAAAATTCTGCTTCTCCATAAACACCTGCACCTAACATATCATCTTCAAAAGGCAAGAAAGTTCCAGCATCCATATTTGGCAAAACATCTTTGAAGTAATAATCCCTCCCTCTTTCCCCTCGAGACTTACGGGCCTGATATCCTTCTTCATGATGGGGTTGATTTGGATTTTCAACTTCGTGGCCTGGAAACACTTTTTTGATTTTCTCAACTAATTCAGATTCTTGCTCAGTCCCATATGTATTTACAGGATGACCGAAGTACATTTTAGCCATAAAAGGGGGAGCAAAGAATAGTTTAAAAAGATTTAGCAAAAAGAGAACTACTTTTTCTCTTCTTCCTTTCCTTCTTCAGGCTTAACTTCTTCAGCACCCTCGGCAACCGGTTCAGCTTCTCCACCTTCAGCAGGTTCTTCAGCTTCCTTCTTCTCTTCTTCTTCCTTAGCTTTAGCTACTTCGGCCTGTTTCTTTTCTAAGTCTCTAAATTCAGAATTTAATCTTTCTAATTTTTCTGAAGAAACTTCAGTCATTTCTTCATTGATTTCTTTATCATACTTGCCTTCGAAAACATCTTGAGAAGTTTCTTTAGCTTCTTTGCTTTCAACCAACAAACCTAAACTTTGACAGCTACCTATAACCATCTTGACAGCCGATTTTAAATTATTAGCTAACATAGAATCTTTTTTCATTCTAGCAATTTTTATAATCTGTTCAATAGCCAAGTTTCCAACTTTGGCATTAGCTTGATCACCAGATCCTTTCTTAAGATTGATTTCAGTTTTAATTAATTCAGAAACAGAAGGACTTCCAACTTCGATTTCAAAACTTTTATCTTCAGTTTCGACCATCACCTTAACAGGAACTTTCATTCCCTTGAAATCTTTAGTTTTTTCATTAATCTCCTCTAAAATAGCTTGAAGATTTACTCC
Source organism: Candidatus Woesearchaeota archaeon (assembly GCA_018652625.1). GTDB lineage: Archaea > Nanobdellota > Nanobdellia > SCGC-AAA011-G17 > PNOQ01 > JABIBT01. The sequence continues at coordinate 15,218 of JABIBT010000027.1, forward strand.
AAGTGGACCAAAAGCTTTTCCCATTGCGGCTCCAGCTGAAGCTTTTCCGCCCTCTATAATAACATCAACAATTTCTTTACTCATTTTCTTTTTCTCCTTCTTCTCTTCTTATTACTTTAACAGAATCTAATTTAACAGTTATTGGAATAGGAACAGCAGCTTCCAACAATTCCACAATAACATCTTCTTTTATCATATCAATTCTAACAACCTTGGCCTGCTCTCTTTTGAAAGGACCCGTGATAATTTCAACGATATCATTCTTCTTAATATTAACTTCGGTTTTTGATTGTTCCAACATTGATTCTACTTCTGAATATTCTAATGGCTTAGCCAATAAACCTCTTGCATATGGGACCCTAGAAATTCCTTCTTCGGCTTCTGCTCTTGAGGCAGCTTCTAAAAAAATATAACCTCTCAAACCATGAGGTCTAAAAGCACTATAAATTTTAATCCCTTTTCTTTCAGCATTTGCAGATACAAAATCTAAGACTTGATCCTCTCTATTTGCGGTAGTTCTTAAGGCAAATATGTATGTTTTTTCTTCTTCGCTCATTTTGTTATTAATGCTCCTGCTAAATAAATTAAAAAGCCAACAAAACCAATTAATAAAGTTCCTAATCCTGCTACTTTCAAAGTTATTTTATATTCTTCCTTATTTGGTTTTCTTGTAACCTTCAATACCCTTTTGTTTTGCAAAAGAAAGCTTTTAAGCTTTGATCCAAAACTTTGTTTTTCTTGTTCCATTCTCTAGTGATTTTAATAACAAAGAATTTAAAAATGTTGCTTTTAATAGACTTATAAATGTTTCTACTGGTTAAAGAATAATAAAAAAGAAATAAATTAATCTACGAACTCAATTCCAAGCTCGTTTTCAATATCTTTTCTCTTCTTGTCTGCTGGAACGTTTCTATGTCCGAAGATTTGTGGGCTTTGAACTCCCGTAACAATCAACATAACCCTCAAGGTTTTGTCCATATCTTCAGAAATCTGTGCTCCCCAGATGATTTTTGCATCCTCATCTAATCTTTGAGAAACACTCTCTACAACACCCTTGGCTTCTGCCAAAGACATATCAGATCCGCCGACAATGTTAATCAAAGCACCATCCGCTCCAGTTATGTCTACATCAAGCAATGGATTGTTGATTGCGTGTTCAACGGCTTCCATTGCCCGATTTTCACTATCAGATTCGCCAACACCAATAGAAGCAGCACCCCCTTTTCCCATAACTGTTTTAATATCAGCAAAGTCTAGATTAACCAAGCCTGCCTTTGTAACTAATTCTGCAATTCCTTTAACAGCATTAGTCAAAATTTCATCAGCTACCTTAAAAGAAGTATGCAAAGGTAAATCCGGGGCCAAATCTAGTAATTTATCATTTGGAATAACTATTAATGTATCAACAATGTTTTCTAATTTTTCTAATCCAATAAGAGCATTCTCATATCTTCTTTGACCTTCCATTTCAAAAGGAATAGTAACAATTCCAACTGTCAAAATTCCCAATTTTTTAGCAATATCCGCAATAACTGGACCACTTCCAGTACCAGTTCCACCACCAAGGCCACAAGTAACAAAAATCATGTCTGCGCCCTTCAAAGAATCTCTTATTTCATGTTCACTCTCTCTTGCGGCTTCTTCACCAACTTGAGGTACACTTCCTGCACCAAGTCCTTGAGTAAGTTCCTTTCCAATTAGAATTTTAGTATTTGCATTAGTATATAATAAATCTTGGGCATCAGTATTAATAGCAATTGTTTGTGCACCAGCAATCCCAACTTCAGAAATTCTGTTAATTGTATTGTTTCCAGCACCCCCGGCACCAATAACTTTTATTTTTGCCTTCTGTGCAGAAATTAATGACTCTAATTCTTCATCAATGTTACTCAATTTTTCAGGCAACGCCCTAGAAATTGAATCAATAGATTTTGCATCTTCAATAAAGCTTTCCATCTTTAACCCCTTTAATCGTGTTATTTGGGGGAAATAATCTCAATATATAAAGTTAATTATTCTTGAGTGGTTGCTTTACTTTTTTCCTCGGAAAACTCAATAGAATTGATTTCTGGAACTAATTTAGAAATTTTATCCTTTACTGCATTCAACATAACGTCTGGAAGTTTTAGTTCGCTCTTTATTATCATTTTATCTGCGTTAATTTCAAGCTCATATTTACTTGGATCTAATCGAAGTAGCATTTTTAGCAAACTTTGAACCTTTTCCTTTGGATTACCTAGAATTTTTTTAATTTTAACATCAAAAACTAAGTCTTTACCTGCAAAGGGGTGATTAAAGTCTACAGAAACTCTTCCACCAGATACACTTCTAACAATCCCCATCATATTTTCAGCGTTTATTTGCATTCCGGGATATGGATTCATTTTTTGTTTAGTAAATAATGATTTAGGAACAACTCTCATCAATTTTGGATCTTTTTTTCCATATGCTTCTTCCATAGGAATTTCAAAAGTATAATCTTTTTCTGTTTCAGAACTTTCTAAATTTTTGTCTAATCCTTTTATTACCTGGCCTTCACCAACACAAACAATTAAAGGTTCATAAGAAGGCTTTTGTAATTTATTTTGTTCTCCAATTTCTTTTATAGAAGTATCAAAAACTTGATCATTAGTAAGCTTTCCAGTATAATCTAATTCAATAAAATCTCCTTTTTTGATCTTTGCCATAAAACTTGAGAAAGACTACTATATTTAAAACTTGCCCCAAATCAAAAACCTTATTAATCAAACCGAATATTCATACAATATGTTATTTGGACTTAGTGGCGGATGGAACATAGTTGTTATTTTAATCCTATATATTTTATCAGGTTTTAAGGTAGTTACTGAATATCAAAGAGGAGTAAGGTTCACTCTTGGAAAATTTACTAGTGTAATGAAACCCGGTCTAAGAATTGTTTTTCCAATAATTCAAAAATGGAAAAGGGTAGATATGAGAATAAAAGCTGTGGATGTTCCTAATCAAGACTGTATGACAAAAGACAATGTTAGTTTAAATGTAAATGCAGTATTATATTATAAGGTAGATACGGCCCAAAGTGCAATATTAAAAGTTGAAAATTATAATTATGCAGTTTCACAATTGGCCCAAACAACAATGAGAGACGTAGTAGGAGAAGTTTCTTTAGATAAAGTGCTTAGTGAAAGAGAACTGTTAAGTAAAAGAATACAACAAATTGTTGACAAAGCAACAGACCCATGGGGAATAAAAGTAGAGTCAGTAGAACTAAAACACATAGAATTGGCAGAGAATCTAAAAAGAACCATGGCAAAAGAAGCAGAGGCAGAAAGAGAAAAGAGAGCAGTAATAATAAAAGCATCTGGAGAAGTAATGGCTGCAAAAGATATGGCAAAGGCAGCTTCAATCTTATCTGGCTCATCAGGCGCATTACATTTAAGAACACTTCAAACTCTAAACGATCTTAGTTCTGATCAAAGTAACACAATAGTTTTTGCTACACCAATTGAAGTTCTTGAAGCATTTAAAGGATTAGCAAATAAAAAGTAATTAAAAACTTTTATAAATTTTCTTCATTTCCCTTTTTTATGGTAAACTGGAGAGAAAATATAAAACCAACATTGAAATTATATTTAGACAAAGTAATAAAGAATTCTGCAGAACACAAAGACACAATAGATTTAGCTGAAGATAAAAAAACAGCCCAGCTTTGGATCTCTTTAGCACAACTTTCAAAGGAACAAAGAGAGTCAAAAATAAGAGTAAAATATTTAGAAACTATTCTAACAGAATTATTAGAAGAGAAGAAAAAAGGTCTAAGATCTAAAAAAAAGAAGGAAGAAGTTGGCAAATTAATAAAAACACTAAAGAAGTTTTAAAACAATAATTTTATAAATATCTTTTTTTCTCAATTTAGTGTATGGATAAAAAAGTAGTAGGAGCTTCTAGCCTAAAAGTCGGGGGATATGTCATTTTTGATAACGTTGCCTGTAAGGTATCTTCGATAGATATTTCAAGAACAGGAAAGCATGGACACGCAAAAGCAAGGATAGCAGCAATATCCTTAATGGACGGTACAAAGAAAGTAAAGTTATATCCCGGACATGATAAAGTAGAAGTCCCCATAATAGAAAAAGAGACTGCTCAAGTACTTTCAGTATCCGGAGATAAGGCTAATGTAATGGATATGAAAACATATGAAACATTCGATTTAAATATTCCTCCTGAATTACAAGGGCAAACAAAAGAAGGAGATCAAGTAACATATTGGATAATATTGGGAGAAAAAGTATTAAAACAAAAATAAAATGGCAACTAAATTTCCAGAAGCACAAAGAAGACTTTTTATGAATGTTTTTGTGTGTAAAAAATGTAAGTCAAAACGAAGATCTACGATGCAAAAAGTATTAGAAGGAAAAATAATTTGTAAAAAGTGTGGTTGTAAAGCGTTTAGACCATTAAGAAAAGCAAAATAAGATGATAGATGTAGATATTTTATTATTTGGACTCTTGGTACTATTTCTAGCAATATTCATTTTTAGAACAAGAAAAAAAATAGAATTACAAAAAATAGCATATCCCATTCTATATATGATAATTTATCGGACCAAATTGGGTTTGGGAAAAATGGACGCTCTAGCAAACAGATTTCCAAAAACTCTAAAAGTTTTAAGTTACATTTCTATAACTATTGGATATTTAGGAATGTTAGCAATATTATTTTTATTAGTCAAAGGAGCATATCAATTTTTATTCTTAAATATGCCCTCGCCAGTTGGACTGGTTTTACCAAGAGTTGAAATTGCAGAAGGATTGCCAACTTTATCTTTCATGCACTGGGTAATTGCAATAATAATTTTAGCATCAGTACACGAATTTTCACATGGAGTATTTGCTAGATTAAATAAAATAAAAATTAAATCTTCAGGGTTTGCATTCTTAGGAATTTTACTTCCAGTTCTACCTGCTGCTTTTGTAGAGCCAGATGAAAAACAAATGAAAAAAGCACCAAAAAAAGCACAACTTTCTGTTCTATCCGCAGGTTCATTTGCCAATTTTATTACTGCTTTTGTAGTTTTCTTAATTATGATAATGGTAGCTGTTCCAATAGGCACATATTTCGCTGGCCAACCCAATGATTTAGTGATTAAAAATTTAGATGAAGGGGGGCCATTAAAAAATGTTGGAATTGAAGAAGGGGATAAACTAGTTATGATTAATGGACACGAGATATCAAATACAGGAGACATTTTTGTAGCTTTAGATGAAACAATGCCCCACCAGACAATAGAAATTGTAACCGACAAAGGGAGTTATCCAGTTACACTTACAGAACACCCGGAAAATAATGCTATCGGATATATGGGGCTAAGAGAGATAGAGCTTTCTTGTAGCCCACAAAGTTATGAAGGTTGTTCAAACATTAAATCAAAATCACTTGGTTGGATTTTCATGTTATTATATTGGTTATTTATAATTAATTTAGGAGTTGGTTTGTTTAATCTTCTACCTTTAGGAATCTTAGATGGCGGAAAGATGTTTTATTTAGCCGCATTCCATTTTACAAAAAGTGAAACAATTTCAAAAAGAATTTACAAATACATGAACATATTCTTATTGTTAATTCTATTAATATTAATATTGCCTCAGTTATATAATTCTTTAATTGCGCCTTTAATTGCTCTTATTATTTAGCACCAGAAGGAAAATTCACACATTCTGGTGGACCACCTGCACATATCCATCCACTACAATCACAATGGCCAGTTGAGTCACAATAACCGGCACCAATTAAATCTTCACCTTCAGAGGTCCAATAAGTAGTTCCACCACATATCTCCCAACAATTCCATGCCCCTCTCCAAATTGAGGTCCATTCTTCACTTTCATCATAAGGAGTTTCACAACAAGCATCTTCTGGAACAAGTGGATCTCCAATATCGCAACATAGGTTATCTTTGTAAGGGGTGCTATCCAAGGGCAATCCTTCGTGATCTAAAAAGCCAGAATAATCGGCACAACCAAGTTCTACTAGACAATCTTGATCATAATCACAAATGCCCAATAATTCAAATAAATTTGGTTGAGGGGTACAAACAGCACAATATTCATTATCATTCCACCCAAGATTGTCATTATATAAAACAGTTATGGTGTCAAAACTAATTGTTCTAATCTGGTCACCATAAATAAGTTTAGACATCAAAAAGTAATTTCCATCAAGTAGTTCATTATTAACAACTTCCAAATATTCTGTGGGAGAACCTCCGGCAAGAGAATTAACACTAGTTATAGAAGTAGTTTCTGTAATGATTTCTGCGGCAGAAAAAGTATCCCCCGTGAAAACCAAATAGTATTTATCATTATATTCAAATAAAAATGGGCTTTCTGATCCCCAAGATCCATACCCCCTAGTTGCTTCTATAGGCTGCTGCAAGGACCATCCAGCAGTTAAATCATTCGAAGTAGCATATGCAATAGTTTCTTTGTCTACAGTATCATCTACTTGAGTACTCAAATACATAATCCAAGTTCCATCTGGTTTTTTATAAACCATGGAGTCTCTACAGGCCCTTTTTCCTGCAGATGTTGACTCATCGTTCTGCCACATATTCCATTCAACATCACAATCCAAAATAAAACCTTGTTTTTCCCAATTATATGCATCAATCGAAGTGGCCAACATTATTCTTTGGGCATAGCATTGGCCTGCCCCGGGACAATCTTCCATTTTTACACCGGTATAAAACATATAATAAGTACCCTCTTCATATAATATATAAGGGGCCCAAACAGATAGGGAATCAAAATCATCAGGGTTCTCACTAACTTGGATTATATCACTCTCTCTATCCCAACTAGCGAGACCATCGGAAGTATAATGTAAAAATTCATTTTCTGCCAAAGGATCATAAGCCTGGCAGAAATAATTACTACATTCACATCCAGGTTCCGCAGTACATTTTATAGACTTTATCGAAATAATATGGAATTTACCATTTTGATCTCTAAAGAAAGTAAAATCCTTAACAGAATGGTGGCTAGGATCATCTGAATTTAGAACAGAATTAAAATACTCACAATTAAAATCACAACTAGGTCTTCCAGTTTCCCAAACAAAATGAATCTCACCAGGATCTTCCATTTCATCACCACACGTTCTAATAGAAGAAGTAATAACAGAGGCATACTCAACTAGAGTAACTTCTCCATCTAAGAGTATACTTGGAACAACCTTAACAGAAATAACATCTCCGTTACTACAATCTAATCCATCTAAATGAACCCACCCTTGTTGATGAGGTAGAATTGTTTTATCTTTTGATAATATTTGTTGTCCACCAGTAAACTCAACTAGAATATCAAGTTTTTCTACTATAACATTCCCATCATTTACTATAAATACACATAAGTTTTCAATACCACATTGAGACTCGTATCCGTAGCTATCGATCCCGATAACCGGGTTGGCTATTTTAGTTTTTTGACTCTCTTTATCTAATTCTCCCTTTAGAAAATCAAAACCCCAGTTATAAACAAGTATAGATGCAATTATAACAAATCCAATTATAAGGACAGTAGCAATTAAAGGACTAATACCTCTCTTTTTCATGCCATTAAACTGAAATTTTAGGTTTATATAAATTTCTATAACCTTTATAAATATATTTCATCAACTAAATCAAAATGTTAATAGATGTACACTGCCATTTGGACTACAAAGACTTTGATAAAGACAGAGATGAAGTAATTGAGAATGCCAAAAAAAATAATGTAAAAATTATAATTTCTAATGGAACAGACTTAGAAAGCAACAAAAAAGTTCTAGAATTATCAAAAAAATATGATATAATTAAACCTGCATTTGGACTTTATCCAGTAGAAGCAGAAAATCTTTCAGAAGAGGAGATAGATGAAACCCTGAATTTTATTAAAAAAAATAATCCGGTAGCAATTGGGGAAGTCGGTTTAGACCTATATAATGGAAAAGATATAGAGAAACAAAAGAAAGTTTTAGTAAAACTAATTGATTTATCAAAAGAATTAGACATACCATTAATAATCCATTCAAGAAAAGCAGAAGAAGAAGTAATAGAACTTCTAAAAGAAACGAAACCAAAAAAAGTAATTTTGCACTGTTTCTGTGGAAATAAAGAACTAACCAAAGAAGCAGAATCATTGGGATATGTGTTTTCAATCCCAGCAACAATAATCAGAACAAAGACATTTAAAAAACTTGCAAAAAGAATACAATTGAAATCTATTTTAACAGAAACCGATGCACCATTTCTAAGTCCATATGAAGGAAAAAGAAATGAACCGGCATATATTAAAGAAACAATAAAGAAAATCTCAGAAATAAAAGGATTAACAGAAGAAGAGTTAGAAAAAATAATTTTTATGAATTATCAAAACCTATTCAAAAAATGAACGCAGGAAAAAAACAATTACTAAAACAAGGATACAGATTTACAGGAGAACATAGTTCTGTAAAAATATGTGAATGGACAAAGAGAGCTATAAAAAATGAAGGAATTTGCTATAAACAAAAGTTCTATGGAATCAATACCTGTCAATGTGTACAAATGACTCCAACAATGATCTGTCCAAATCGTTGTCAATTCTGTTGGCGTTCTTTAGATTTATACACTGCAGAAGAAATGAAAGAATTAGATGATCCAAAAGAAATAATAAAAAATTCAGTAGAACAGCAAAAATTATTATTAGCAGGATTTGGTGGAAACAAAACTATAGATAAAGAAATGTTAAACAAAGCATTGAATCCAAAACACTTTGCAATATCTTTAACTGGTGAACCTACAATATATCCAAAACTAAGCGAACTAATAGTAGAATTACATAAACAAAAATTCACTTCTTTTTTAGTAACCAATGGAATGTATCCAGAAACATTAGAAAAATTAAAAGAAATGCCCACCCAGTTATACCTATCTCTAGATGCACCAACAAAAGAACTCTATAAAAAAATAGACAATCCAATGTTAAAAGATTATTGGGAAAGATTTAACAAATCTCTAGAGTTCCTATCAAAAGCAAAAACAAGAACTGTAATACGAATAACTTCAGTAAAAAAATTAAACATGTGTGATGAAGCAGGCTATGCCAAACTAATAAAAAAAGCAAAGCCGATGTTTGTAGAAGTTAAATCATATTCGTGGGTTGGAGAATCAAGAGAAAGATTAACAGAAGAAAATGTTCCTTCTTATGAAGATTGTTTTAGTTTCGCAGAAAAAATAGCAAAACTAATCGATTATAAAATAATAGATACACATAGGGAATCAAAAGCAATTTTATTAGCAAAAGAAGATTTTCCAGAAAGAATTCTCAAATTTTAATTAATTTTCCTAACGGCCCAGGATTAATTATAATAGTTTTCCCTATTTTATCCATGGCTCCAAAGTTTTCATGCAAATGACCAGATAAAGCAAGCATTGGTTTATTTTTTTCAATAAATTTCCTATAAGACTTATTGCCAACATGATCAAAATATTCTAGATTATCTAATTTATTTCCATAAGGGGGTTGATGTGTAATCAAAACAACTTTTTTGCCCTTTATTCTTTTTTCAACAGATTTAGCAACCTTTTCAAATTCTTTATTTTCACTACTAAATCCGTCCCCGCCATAACCAAAGAAAACATAATCATTAATTTCAAAAATTCCCCTATGCAAATATATAATATTCTCAAATTTATCACATATTTTTTTCATATCTCCGGCCTCCTCATGATTTCCTGGTATAACTAAAAGGGGTATTTTGATTTTATTCAGTTTTTCCAGAATTTCACTTAAATTCTTCTCAAAAATAGTCAAATCTCCAGGACAGATAATTAAATCTGGTTTTTTTAGCTTAGCTAGTTTAATAACTTCTCTAATAATTTGTTCATTTCCATGAGGATCCGTAAATGCTAAAATTTTCATAAAGAAAATAAAGAAATAAATGGTTTAAAAAGTTATGTTTCGGCAAGATATCCTTGAAAATAGGCACTATCATACTCATCTATAGTTCCATCCTCAATTAATCCCTCTTGATCCTCTAAAGTGTAAATATTCATGCTATCACCCCTTCTTGCTTGAAAAATCTTATGAAGTCATCATTAACAGAAGTCCAAAATTGTGCCTCAGAGTCTATACTTTTAAATTCATCCCAATTGATATATTTTGTTGGTTTTATAAGCATTTTATCACCTCTAACCAACTTATGGAATAAACGATTTATATATCCTATCCGCGTGCGTGGCAAGCTGGCAAGGAGAATTGTTACTTTAGAATTAAAACCATTACTCTTTCAATTTCCATTTTCCATGAACTATGGGTAGCATTTGAACTAGCCCCCCATCATAAAGAACTGCATTGGCGGCCATCCAAGAAGAAACATCACCTTTATTATAATCTAAAACTAGTTCTGTACTAGTTCCAACAATATAAGTATTTCTCAAGATTTCAGGAGTATGGCTATGTCCTGTAATACTTTTACCGTGTGCATTTTCCCTGCTCCTAATACTTCCCTTGGCTCCAGAGATTCCTTTATGTCCGTGGCTACCTAGCTGCCATCCCCAGACTTTATAATCTGAGTCAATTTTTAGAAAATTAACATTAGAAGGAATATCTCCCATCATTTTCAAACCAGCTTCAACAGGATCTTCACCGTCCATCATAGCAAGACCAAGATTCATTGCTAACTTTGTATTCCATGGCTCCCTAGTAAAATCTCCACTTTCTAGATATCTATCCAAAAAGAAGTGATGGTTAGATGCAACAAGATTTACCTCTCTTTTTCCCATAAGTTTAGAAACAATGCGGAGTTCATCATAAGCATTTTTTAATTCTTCCTCAAGACTCAATCTTCCCTTTTCCCAATTTTGAGCTCTACTCATTAAATTATCTCTTTCATGAGGATTTACACTATGACCATTCAAAAAATCATGTAAAAATAATCTCTTTGGTTGGAAATGGTCTATCATTTCATAGTTAGCACCCATTGTTTCAGGATCGTCATCTCCAACATGCACATCTCCCCAAACAAGAGCTTCAACTTTGGCCTTTGTGGGTTTCCTGCCCATATCATATTTCAAGCCCATATCTATAAATTTTCCATTTTGTTGGGCCCTCATATGTCTAACATTATAGAAAGTGTCATCAATAATCTCTACGACAACTGCCCCATACATGTGGTCTCTTTTTGCAGCATCTCCACGATGGTTACTTGGGTGGTAATTTGGATATGTAATTGCCCCGGTAGTCATCAGAAGCTTTGGTAAATTAGCATTACTTGCAGGTATAGCCTTTAATCTTTGCTTCGTATGTGGAAAAACTTTAGTACAATCCGATTGAACAAATCTTCCTCTTCCAGAAGCAGGATCTACATTTTGTGGGGGGACCATCATATCAGACAATTCAATTCCATCATTCAATTTTTTATTAAATCTATCATAAACATCTCCTCTCTTATCAAAAAAAGGGTGCATATTTTCTTCACTGTTATCCATGCCAGGCATTCTTAAGATTATCAATTCTGCATCCCTATCGGAACAATATCTTTCTAAACCTTTAATTAATTCCTTATTTGGTGCACCTCTTGAACTATCCTTCATATGCCTCTTAGAATGTTTATCAGACTGAATAGCTTGTGCTGCCGTTATAACATAAATTCCTGATTTAGTTTCAGAAGAATTATTTTCAGCCATAAAAAAGTTAGTTGGTTTTATCTTTTAAATAAATATATCGTTCAAAATATACTATCAAAACTCACTCAATTTCTTATTATAATTAACAATTTTAGATTTTTCTCTCATCTCCCCCAAAGAAATCATTTTATTCTTATCCAATTCTTCTAATTTTCTATGAAACGTTCTATAAGAAACACTTCCGGGATATAATCCAAATAATTCCTTTATAGTTAGACCAGAATTTTCCTTAATCAAATCCAAAATTTTCCTTTCTTCATCTCCAAAGTCCTCCACTTTTTTTATTTTAAAACTACTATCCATCTTCTCAATTGCCTTTTCACAATGTTCAACCGAAATTTTCCTAGAAGCTTTCATCTCAGCAATATTTCCACTTTCTCTTAATAAGAAAATTCCAGTACGAACATCCCCATTATCAAATGCTTTACTAGCAACCAATTCTAAAACTTCTCTTTCAACAGAATCGGGAACAAAAGCATAACCCGCCCTATGTTTTAAAATATCTAAGGTTTCATCGTAATTATAAGCTTTAAACTCTAAAACATCAGAGTTTAACCTAGATTTTATCCTACTATCTAAATTAACTATCCAATCATGATCGTTGGCAATCATCAAAATACATTTTTTATAAAAATCTTCAGAGAAGTTGTATAAAATATCCAAATCTTTTACTCTGTCTACTTCATCTAAAACCACAACAACAGATTTTTTATTAATAATTTCAGAAACTATTTTCATTAATTCATCTGTTCTTTTATTATGCACCCATTTGTAATTTAACTGTCCACAAATATCTATCAATATTTTATAACTAGTATCTTTTTTCCAGCAGTTTACATAAACAGTAATAATTTCCTCTGTTTTTTCTTCCAATTCCCTTAAAACATGTTTTATCGCTACAGTTTTTCCAATTCCAGGGGCTCCAAAAATAAATAAGTTTCTTCCAGACTTTTTTTGAAATAATGGTTTTATTACATCTGCAATATAATGCTGCTGATTCTCTCTATGGGGAATTTTTTTTGGAACATAATCATAATCTAAGGCCTGCTCATTAATAAAAAGCGATTCATCATTATGTAAAATATCATCAAATAGTCCCATATAAAAAAGAAGAAGTAAAGAAGATATAAAGCTTACTAAATTTCCTTAACTCCTTCCATTGTAGAAACCATTAATCTAAATCCAATTCCAAGTTTCATCAAAGCAGAAATTAAAGCCATATGTTCTTTGCCTGCTCCAGAAATAAAATTAACTCCAACTTCTCCAGAAACTTTATCTTTTAGTTTCTCTTCTATTTCTTTAGATAACTCTTCTACCTTAGCATTAAAATTCAAAACAATCAACTCCGTTTTATCATTTGCCTTAAAAGTATCCTTTCCAAAATCATTAGTTAATAAATAAATCTTGTTCCACTCTTCGCCATTAATTAAACCATTAACGTGCCCCCAAGTGCCTTTTCCTGTAGATAATACTGATATTAAATCTGCCATTTTAACTAAACAAACAATTAAACAATATATAAAATTAACCTTTCTTTGGCATAATAATTTCTGCTAAACCATCTTCATGAGAAATAATAATTCCATTAAGATCTATTTCATTCAGGAATTCGTATACAAAAAAAATTTTCTTTCCTTCACGGTTTTTAGCAATAAATTCAACATGACCAGTTCTAACTTTACTTTGTATTTCTTCACTTAAAAAACCAGGAAAATAAATACCTAGGCTAATTGACTCACTATTTTCAACCTTATCATAATTAGCTAAATCGTATCCTTTCATTTCTCTCATAAAACTATCATAAATTCTACGTTCCGTACCGGCTTTATTCAATTCTTTCTTACTATGTACCATAATAAAAATAAGAAGTTTTAATTTATAAACCTTTCACAAATCCAAAACTATTTAAACAATTATCAATATTTCTTAGATATGCCAAAAACAATTTCAAAAGATATTCCTTTATCTGAAATAACCTTGAGAAGGTATGAAAAGCCTTACACTGCTTCTAAAAGAGATTTAACAAGAAAAGTATGTCTATCCATTGGATTATTACAACCGGGAGATTCACGAGATATAATTGTAGATGTTTTTCAAGTATTAATGAAAAACAAAAAAGATAAACTATTAATGAATTCAGAAGAAATAAGAGACAAAGTAATTCAAAACAGAAAAAAATACAAATTACCATTAAAAGGAGTAGCTTCTTCTAATGTAAGAAGACAACTTAAAAGATTAAAAGACCTACATATTATAGAAAATGTAAAAACAGACTATAGAATAACAGAATTTGAAGAATTACACAATATTTTTGAAAAAAGAATTAAAAACTTTCACCTAAATAATATTCTAGAAAGGGTTGAAGAGTATTTTAAAGCCTTAAAATGATTTACGAACCAGCAGAAGATTCTTTCCTTTTAAAAAAGCAATTAAAGAATTTTATAAAAAAAGATATGAAAGTTCTAGACTTAGGAACAGGTTCTGGAATTCAAGCATTAGAAGCAAAGGCATTGGGAGCAAACGTTCTAGCTTCAGACATTAACCCGGCATGTGTAAAACATACAAACAACTTAGGAATAAAAACAATACAATCCAATCTATTTGAAAATATAAAAGGAAAGTTTGATTTAATTATATTTAATCCACCGTACCTCCCAGAAGACCCCTTAGAACCAGAAGATTCAAAACTCTCAACAACGGGCGGAAAAAAAGGTAATGAAATTTTAATCAAATTCTTAAAACAAGCAAAAAATCATTTAAATAAAAATGGAAAAATTCTAATTGTTTTCTCATCTCTAACTCCGAACGTAGACAAACTTCTAAAAGAATTAAATTACAAATTCAAAAAACTTGATCAAGAAAAAATAGACTTTGAAACACTATATGTATATTTAATTGAATAAATCCTTATAAACGAATATTTTTCTAAATCGAGTAGAATGTCAAGAGGGCAAATCAAACTATATGCTAACCGATCGGGGGAGCAATTTGCAAATAATCTTTCTGAAGAATTAAGCAGATTATACCACAAAAAAATACCTCTTTCTCAAATAAAAACAGATTACTTTGCAGATGGAGAAGCAAAAACAAAAATAGTAAAATCAAATGGAGATAACCCGGATGACACAGTAACTGGAAGAGATGTATACTTAGTTCAAAGCTGTTTTGATCCAACCAAAGAAAGAAGTGTTAATGATAATTTTTTAGAATTCTTAATCACAGTAGATGCCCTAAAGAGAAATGGGGCTCACAAGATAACGGCAGTTCTTCCGTATCATCCTTTTTGTAGACAAGATAGATACAAAGAAAGAGAACCATTGACCTCAAGATTGGTAATAAATTTAATGGAAACATCCGGAGTAGACAACGTAATAACTTGCGATATGCATTCAGACCAATTGGGCGGATTTTATGACAAGGCCAGAATAACAAACTTAAAAGCAAAAAGAATATTTTTTAGAGAGTTAAGAGAAAATCATTCAGAGTTTTTAGAAAACTTAACCGTAATTTCGCCAGATGTTGGAGCTTCTAAAAGGGGGGAAGACTATGCTAAAGAATTTCATTCTAGAATTGCTCAAGCCTTCAAGGTTCGTACAGAAGGATCAGTAAATAAAATAGATAAATTAACTATAAAGGGAGACATAGAAGGAAACAACATATTGATTCCTGATGATATGGTGGATACGGCAGGAACATTAGAAAAATTATTTAAATATTTAGAAGATAAAAAAACATTAGATTCAATAGTTTGTTGTACACATGCATTATTGAATGGTCAAGCTATAGAAAGAATAAGAAAAACTGGAGCAGCACTACTGACAACAGATTCAATACCAAGAACAGAAGAGTTTGAAAGACAAAATCCGTGGTATAAGCAAGTTTCATTAGCTCCATCATTTGCACACATAATATATAGACTTAATCATGATCAATCTTTGAGCTAATCCAGATTTAAATAACAAGTAAAATTAATAAGATTTAAATAACAATTGATATTCGCCCTAAACAGTTATATTTTAGAAGGAGATTAAAAATGTCAGAAGATGGTGCAGGATATGGAACATCCCTATCAACATTTGTACTTAGAGCGATTTCCTTAGGTGCTGGAGGATATCATGGGTTTTGTGATGCTCAGGGAATTCCAATAGATAAAGAAGGAGCAGAGTTTGCTCTCAAATATGGTCCTACTTTCCTTAGAGGAGGAGAGGGAGCTATTAAGGGGGGCCTAGTTGGTCTGATTAGTTTTTCGTCTGCTGCAGCCATGGGCACTACGGGAGGAGTAATTGTCGGAGGAATATGGGGATCTGCGACAGGAGCAGTTCAAACTTTAATAGGGTATGGGCTTGGATATGTTGTTGGAAGAATAGCTTCTTAATGATAACCTTAATAGTATTTTGTCTCAATAGCAACCAATCAAAACATTTATAAATACACTAATTTCACAAGATTTAACCCATTATTACTACGTTAGTAGGAGGGAAACATGAATAAAAAAGCAATCTTAGATTCAATAAAGAAAATAAAGGAACTTTCTAAAAAGAGAAATTTTAATCAATCAATTGACTTAATTATAAATCTTAAACAATTAGATCCAAAAAATTCAGAACAAAAAGTAGATTTATTCTTTCAATTACCTAAAGATAAACAAAAGAAACCAAAAATTTGTGCACTAGTAGACAAAGAACTAGAAACAAAAGCTAAAATTTTTGATAAAGTTATTCTAAAGGACGATTTCCAAAAATATGCAAAAGACAAAAAATTAACAAAAAAATTAGCTACGGAGTATGATTATTTCTTAGCTCAAGCAAATTTAATGGGAGAAATAGCAACAGCATTTGGTAAAGTTTTTGGGCCAAAAGGAAAAATGCCAAATCCAAAGGCAGGATGTATTGTTCCTCCAGTAATTCCGGCATTAGAACCAATAAAAAAGAAGATTGAATCAACAGTTAGATTTGTAATGAAAGATCAACTAGTTATGAAAGCGTCAGTTGGTTCAGAAGATATGAAAGAAGAAGATATAGCAGAAAATATTGATTTTGCATATAATACTATTTTGCATGCATTACCAAAAGAAAAAGACAATTTGAAATCTATATTTCTAAAGCTTACAATGTCTCCAAGTGTCGAGGTAACTGACAAAGGACCCGTATTACATTCAAAAGTTAAAGAGGTTAAAGAAGTTGAAAAAGTAGAGAAAGTTAAAGACAAAGTTGAGAAACCTAAGAAAAAAGCAGAAGTTAAAGAGAAAGTAGAGGACAAAAAATAATGGCACACGTATCAGAAGCAAAGAAAAAAGAACTTGAAAGGATAATTAATCTAATTAAGAAATCTAAAAACATAGGAATAGTAGACCTAACTAATCTTCCTTCTGCACAATTTCAAAAAATAAAGTCCAAATTAAAAGCAAAGATGCAAGTAACAGTAACAAAAAAATCTTTAATTAAATTAGCATTAGAAAAATCAAAATCAGAAAAGAAAGGAATAGAAGAACTAGAAAAAGATTTAGAAAAATGTATTCCTGCTTTACTTTTAACAGATGAAGATGCCTTCAAATTAGCAAAGGGCTTAGATAAAAACAAAACAAACATGACAGCTAAACCTGGACAGATAGCTCCAAAAGATCTAATAATCCCGCCGGGGCCAACAGCGTTTACTCCTGGACCAATTATAGGAGAGTTAGCTCAAGCAGGAATCATAGCAGCAGTTGAAGATGGAAAAATAGTTGTTCAGAAAGAATCAACAATAGCTAAAGAAGGAGACATATTAACAGATAAACAAACATCCGTTTTAGATAAATTTGGAATAGAGCCAATACAAATAGGATTAAACCTAAAAGCCATGTATCAAGATGGAGACATATTTAGATCAGACGTATTATCAGTTAGAGAAGAAGAATACATAGAAAATTTACAAAACTCTGTAATAGAAGCATTGAATCTTGCAGTTTTTGTAGCATATCCTACTCAGGAAACTACTGAAATATTACTTCAGAAAGCAGAGCGTGAAGCTTTAGCTTTATCAACAAAAGTACCTGAATCTACCGAAGAAAAAGTAGAACCAAAAAAAGAGGAAACAAAGGAAGAGACAACAGAGGAAAAGAAAATAGAGACAACAGAAGAAACAAAGACAGATGAGAATAAAGAAAATAACAATCAGGAGGAAAGTGAATAATAATTCACGGAGGTATCAAAATGGAACTCATATATGCAGCATTACTCCTTCACAAATCAAGTAGTGAAATTAATGAAGAAAATTTAAAAAAAGTCATGGAATCAGCAGGAGCAAAAGTAGATGATACTAAAGTTAAGGCATTAGTAGCTGCTCTTGATGGCGTAGATATAGAAAAAGCCATTAAGGAAGCCGCAATTGTAAGTGCCGCACCATCTTCAGAAGGTGGAGAAGCAAAAGCTGAGGAAAAGAAGGAAGAAAAAGAAGAAGAAAAGAAAGATGAAGGTCAGGCAGCTGCCGGACTTGGAGCACTTTTCGGTTAAATTTTTCTTTCTCTTTTTTTACATTTTCATAATAAGTGATGCGTAATGGATAAAAATCAATCGAGAAAATTAAAGGAAGAAATTATTCAACTAAAGAGAAGTTTAAACGAATTAAATGTCCAAAAAGAGAATTGGTTTTCTAAAAAAGAAAATTTAAAAAAAGACATTTCTAGCTTAATTGGAAAGATTAAATCTCTTAAATCAAAGAAAGATAAATCTAACGAGAATATTCAAAAATTAAAAGCAGAGAGAGATACATACAACAAAGAAGTTCAAGAGTTAATAAAAAAATTCCAAGAGATGGATAAGCAAAAACAAAAGGTTCTCAAAGAAAAGAAAATTACTTTTAACCCAGCAAATTTAATAAAGAAAATTGAAGAGTTAGAATTTACTATAGAAACAGAGGGAGTATCCTTTGAAAAAGAAAAAGGAATTATGAAACAAATAAATCAGTTCAAAAAACAACTTAAAGACGCAGGAGATGTTCAGTCCTTATTTAAAGAATTAAAAGAATTTTCTGATAAAATAACAGAAACAAAACAAAAAGCAGAAGAAGCACATAAAAAAGTACAAAACGAATCAAAAAAAGCAAAGAGCTATTCTGAGTTTTTTGAGTTAACAAAAAAAATTAATGACATTAGAAAAGAACAAGAACAAGCATTTAAGAAGTTTATAGAATCAAAAGAAAAGTTTTCTAAAGTAAATGAACAATTAAAAGAAAAATTAAAATCGGCAAAAGAAATGGGAGAACAGATTCTTTCAAAAAATACAAAAGATACAGAAAAATTCTTACAGGAAAAAGTTAGAGAAGTTGAAGAGAAATTAAAAACAAAGAAAAAACTTACAACAGAAGATTTAATGGTATTCCAACAAAATGATAGTTCTGATAAAAGCAATAATCCTTAGTATGCTCCCGATTTCGGAAGTAAGGGGAGGAATTCCCTATGCTCTCCAATCTGGGATAGATTTTTCAACGGCGTTTATATTACTTATTTTAGCTAATATTTTAGTTGTCCCGCTATTTTTCATATTTTTGGACATTTTTCATAAACATTTTTACAAAATAAAACCATACAGATACTTTTTTGATAAATGGATAACTAAAACTAGAAGAAAAATAGAACATAGAATTGGAACTAAATGGGAATTGCCCACATTATTTTTATTTACTGCAATTCCATTTCCGTTAACGGGGGCATATTCAGCAACCCTTGCAGCATGGTTATTCAAAATTAATAGAATAAAAGCATTATTGACAATAGCATTTGGGGTGTTTGTAGCCGGTTTAATAGTTTCACTTCTTTATTTTGGCTTTCTTTTTCTTTAAAAAACTCTTTTCATAAAAGTACTTCAAATCAGAGTAATAAGGTATTTTATCAACTTTAAACTTCTTAACTAAGAATATCCAAACTATAGCAATATATATGCCAGAAACAAAGTTCCAAAGTATCAAATGAACCAAATCAAAGTAATTTGTCCCAAATTCAACATTTAAAATTACCAATATAATAATTCTTAGAAGATTCATACCCAAAATCAATAGACATCCAAGAAGGAACATCTTCAGACCCTTTTTCCATTCCAAATCTTTCAAACCTATAACTAAAACAAAAAGTAGATAATAAGCAGCAGGGGCTACGCAAGCTTCAATAAACCTAAATCCCATATCCTCAACACCTATACTATTCCTAATTAACACTGCATCATAAAACAAATTTAGTAAAAAATAGCTTAAATAGATGGTAATTGGGGCTAAACTCACATAAAACGCCGAATAACCAAAGGTTACAATCAAAATAATGAGAAATCTCATAATTAATTGGTAGTAATACTTATTCATGGCAATACTCTTAAAAAAGAGACTTATAAAATTAACTCTTCAAAACCCATAGAAACCTTTATAAGGGATTCACAACTCCACAAGTGTAACAAAATATCGATATTATGGGGGTTTCAGAATGAACAAAAAAATATCATTTTTAGGAGTATTTTTGCTTTTAGTAGCAGTTTTTGCCAGTGCAACTGTAACCTTGGATAGCGTAACAGAAGATGTAAATCCAGGGGAAACAGTGAATGGCCAATTTACATTAATCAATAATGATAGTACCACTTATTCAGGTGTGACTTTTGAGTTAGCTATTCCAGGTATGATTGAAGAAAATGTAGTTTTCAATCCAGAAACTATAAGCCCGTTTAATGATGGTCAAGAAGAAATAATTGAATTTAGTTTCGATGTTCCAAACCATCAAAGCGCAGATAGTTATACAGGGACCATAACAATATTTGGCGATGCTGTAGAAATTGACACATTTGATTTCAATTTCGATGTCAATGAAAAAAGACTTTTTGATTTGAGTTCTTATGAAGAAACAATTTCAGTAGA
Organism: Candidatus Woesearchaeota archaeon; assembly: GCA_018652625.1. GTDB lineage: Archaea > Nanobdellota > Nanobdellia > SCGC-AAA011-G17 > PNOQ01 > JABIBT01. The sequence continues at coordinate 35,779 of JABIBT010000027.1, forward strand.
TCAAGGCGAATCAGAATCCATTGTTCTTGACATAGAAAACGAAGGAAACGTTATTTATGATTTAGTAACACTTACTTTTGATTCAGACGATCCATTCGAAGATGATGGCGGAAATCAAATTGAAGTAACATTTGACCAAAACGATTTTGTATTAAATCCGGGTCAAACAAAACAAGTTACTATAACAGTTACACCAGAAGAAGATCAATATTTAGGTTATTTGAAAGAAGACATCAAAGTCACAGCAAAAGCTGGAGACATTGAAGATACAAAAAACTTTGAATTAACTATTGATACAACATCGGATATAGTTGAAGTTGAATTAGACGACGACGACTTGGATGATGAATTAGAACCTGGAGAAACATTCCACTTTGAAATAGATGTAGAAAACATAGCAGACTATGATTTGGAAGACATAGTAGTTAAAGTATGGGTTATAGATATTGACAGTGGAGATGATCTTTCTGAAAAAGCATCTAAATTTGACTTAGATCAAGGAGACGTTGATGATGTTAGATTTGAATTCCAAGTTCCATTAAGTGTTGATGAAGAAGAATTTGATATCAAAGTAAGAGTGGAAGGAGAAGATAAAGATGATTCAAGTAACACATTTAAAGTTACAAAAATCTTCAGAAATCAGGTAGATGTAGTTAAAGATAATAGCTACGAAGTATATTTCGACGATATTGATTTGTCTTCAACCGACTTAAGGTGCGGTTCCCAATTCATGGTCTCTTTTGATTTGATTAATATTGGGGATAACAATCTAGATGATATGTACATTAAATTATTTATTAATGAACTGAATCTAGAATACACATCAGAAACATTCGACCTAGATTATAATGACGATGACGATAGAGATAGGTCACTTCAATTTAATGTGAAGCTTCCTTCAACACTGGATAAGGATAGTTACGAAATGAAATTTTATGCATATGATGAAGACGATGATCAATTTGACGTTGAAACATATACAATTACTGTAACTCCATGTCAAGGTATTGAAGAATACGAAGAAGATGAAGAAGTTGTAGTAACACCTAACCAAGATAATCAGAATGTTGTATTCCTACCTACTGGATGGGCAGGTCTTGGATTAAACCAAGATACTTGGACAACAATCTTTTGGATTTTGGGAGACATCGTCTTAGTATTAGTGGCATTATACTTCTTAGTCTTGTTATTCAAGAAAAGAAGATAATTTTTCTTTTTTCTTTTTTAATTTTTGGTTAATTTTATATAATACCTTTCTAAATAATCCCATATGAGAAAAGAAGATGAAAAAGTAGTTATAGAACTTAAAGGGGTTTGCAAATACTATCGTATGGGGGATAACATTGTTAGGGCGGTAGATGGAGCTTCTCTAAAAATTAACGAGGGGGATTTTGTTGCAATTATGGGTCCTTCTGGCTCAGGTAAATCTACTATGATGAATTTAATAGGAAGCCTAGATGTTCCAACAAAAGGAAAGATATTTCTAGATGGAGAAGATATTTCAACATTCAGCGAATCTGATTTGGCCCAATTAAGAGGGAAAAAAATAGGATTTATCTTTCAGTCATTTAACCTAATTAATAATCTTACAGCAAAAGAAAATGTTATGATCCCCATGATATTTCAAGGACACGATTTAGAAGACAGAAATTTTAGAGCAAACAAATTAATGCAATTAGTTCAACTTACTGATAGAATGCACCATTCTCCTGGAGAACTTTCTGGAGGGCAACAACAAAGAGTTGCAATTGCAAGATCATTAGCAAATTCTCCAGAAGTTATTCTTGCAGACGAACCAACTGGAAACTTAGATACAAAAACCGGAGCAACAGTTATGGATTTCTTAGAAGACTTGAATAAAAAAGGCAAAACAATAATTATGGTAACACACGATCCAGATTTAGCAAAAGCTCACGCAGATACAGTATACTGGCTAAAGGATGGAAAAATTGAGAAAATAACAAAGAAAAAAAATGGATGGGACAAGGGGCCAAGAGGAGTATTAATCAAACCAAAGGAGAAGAAGTAGGATGATATTAGATTTTTTCTCTCTTGCATTAAAAAATCTTAAACACCGAGGAATTAGATCCTGGTTAACATTACTTGGGATATTTATTGGGGTAACAGCAGTTGTTTCTTTAATCTCATTAGGGAATGGATTACAAATGGCAGTTGCAAGCCAATTAGGAGTTAGTGCTAACGAACTAATTACAGTTCAAGCAGGAGGGTTAAGTGCATATGGCCCACCAGGAAGTAATGTAGTAGATTCCTTAACCCAAGGAGACGTAGACGCAATAGAAAGATTAAGTAGCGTTGAAAATGCAGTTAGAAGGAATATAGACTCTGGAAGAATAGAATTTAATGATAATGTAATATTTAGATATGTGGGAAGTGTTCCAAATAACAAAGAGGATAGAGATTTAATATACGAACAATTAAACATGGAAGTTCTTCTTGGAAGATTTATCAAAGAAGGAGATTCTGGAAAAGTAGTTTTAGGATATAATTTTTATGGCAAGAAAGAAGATTGGGGTGGAAAGTCTATAACCCCGGGAAAAACTATCTCAATAAATGATAAGAATTTCCAAGTAATTGGTATAACTGATAAAGTTGGAAGCATGATGATGGATAACATTGTTATTATGAACGAAAACGATATGAAAGACCTTTATGGTTTTGAAGATAAAGCAGACATGATCATTGTAGAACCAAAAAATAAAGAGAAACTTCAAAAAACAAAAGAAGACATTGAAAAACTCTTAAGAAATAGAAGGGGAGTTAAAGAAGGAGAAGAAGACTTTGAAGTTAGTACTCCAGAAGCAACACTATCGACAGTTAATAATATTATTGGAGGAGTTCAAATATTTATAGCAATAGTGGCATTTATCTCAGTATTTATAGGAATTATTGGAATAGTAAATACAATGACAACATCTGTTCTAGAAAGAAAAAAAGAAATAGGGATAATGAAATCAGTGGGAGCAAAAAACAGCCACATATTTTTTCAATTCTTTATTGAATCTAGTTTATTGGGATTAGTTGGTGGAATTGTAGGGGCAATATTTGGTACATTAATAGGATTTCTTGGAACGGTGGGCATGAATAATTTTTTAGGAACCGAGTTAACAATAAGTATAAATTTTCTTTTAATATTCTTTACTTTACTAGGAAGTTTTCTAATCGGCGGGATTGCCGGGATAATACCTGCCATGCAAGCCGCTAAACAAAATCCAGTGGAGGCTCTGAAAGGATGATAAGTATAGAAAGTGTAAGATACTCTTTGAGGAACTTAAAACAAAACAAGGGGAGAAGTGCACTTACTATATTCTCTATATTAGTTGGAATTGCAACTATCTTTATTTTCATAAGTTTTGGATATGGTTTGTATAACTATACGAATGAACTAACTTCGAGCTCCTCTGCAGATAAAGTAATCATAATGCCACAAACCGCAGGAGGATTTGGAGCAGTAGAGGGAGTTGTATTAAACGATACTGATGTAAAAGAAATAAATAAAGCGGCAGGAGTTTACGAAGCAAGCGGATTATATTATGGTGCCGTGTTAGTCAAACAAAACAGTGACCAAAAATATACATTTATAATTGGGTATGATCCAAAAAAAGATTTTGTAATTTCTTCTTTCAATATAGATGTAGAAAAAGGGAGACTACTAAAACCAGGAGATATGAAAGTAGCTGTTTTAGGATACAATTATGTAATTTCTAATAAAATCTTCCCAAAAACATTTGATATAAATGATAATATTGAAGTAAATGGAGTAAAATTAAAAGTAGTCGGGATTATGGAAGAAATTGGAAATCCCCAGGATGATTCTCAAGTTTACATAAGCAATAATCAATTCGAAGAAATGTTTCCAGATGAAGAATCATACGGTCAAATAATTGCCAGAGTAGATATAAAAGACATAAATAAAGTAAACGAAAACATAGAGAGGGGTTTAAGAAAGTCTAGGGGCGTTGAAGAAGGAAAAGAGGATTTTTATGTTCAATCATTTGATGAGTTAATAGAATCTTTCGCTAGTGCCATAAATATAATTGTTGGGTTTGTTATCTTGATAGCATTAATTTCTGTTTTGGTTTCAACAATAAATACTGCAAACACAATGATCACATCAGTACTTGAAAGATATAAAGAGATAGGAGTACTAAAAGCAATGGGGGCAAAAAATTCAAGCATATTTGAGATATTCTTATTTGAAAGTGCATTCTTAGGAACAGTTGCTGGAATAATTGGTGTGGCAGTTGGATGGGGAATTTCTTATTCGGCCGGAGCAATTTTAAAGAATTTAGGGTGGGGCTTTTTGCAACCATATTTTTCAGTTTATTTATTTGTAGGACTAATATTGTTCGCAGGAATAACTGGAGCAATTTCAGGAGTTTTCCCGGCAGTGAAAGCCTCAAAAACTAATCCAGTAGATGCATTAAGAAATGAATAACAAAAAGTTTATATAGGAAACATACAAAATGATAAATATGAAAAAAAGGACAATTATCGATGGAATTATTTTAAGTTTAATAATATTAGTTTTTGCAAGTTCTTCTTTGGGCTCTACTGGATCCGAATGTGATTTAGATGCTACACTAATAAATCAAGATCCTTATCCTGCACTGTCCGGGGAATATATTGAAGTATTATTCCAAATAAATGGCGTAGGTAATTGTGAATCTGGAGCAATAGCAGAATTAGTTTTGGAATATCCATTTTCTTTAGACGGAGGAGATAGTACGAGAAGAATAGAATCTCCAACTTATATTGGGGGAGATCATAATTATAATTGGAATATTCTATACAAAGTAAGGGTGGATAGAGATGCACTAGAAGGAGATTATGATTTAGAGCTTAGGTATTCAAATGGAAGAATTTTACATTCAGATTTATATACTTTCAAGAAATTTCCAATAATAATCGAAGATGGAAGAACAGACTTTGAGATACATGTGGAAAGTTATAATTTTGAAACTAGGAACTTAGTTTTAGAAATACTTAATATAGGAAATCAAGATGTAGAAGCCTTAACTGTAGAGATACCAAAACAAGAAAATATTATTATAAAAGGCTCAAACAGAAATATTGTTGGAGACTTAGATTCAAATGAATATACAACTGCAGATTTTGAAGCAGTTCCTTTAGATGGAGAAATAGTTATGAGATTACATTACACGGATTCAACAAATGAAAGAAGGATGTTGGGGAAAACAGTTTCTTATGACTCGACCTATTTTGTAGATTCTTTAGAAAACAAAAAACCAGAAAAAACAACTACATACATAGTTGTAGGTGTTATTATAATTCTAGGAGTTTTCTTATTTTTAAGAAGACGTAAAAAAAAGAAGTCAAAAAAGAAAAACAAGTTTGATATTTAATTCTTTGTTAATTTACAGATAGTTTTTAATATAAAAGCGCACGCCCGGAATCGAACCGGGGATACGAGGGTTGCAGCCTCGTGCCTTAACCGCTTGGCCACGTGCGCACAATGAGAGTGGATTAGACATATTTATAAAAGTTTTCAACACCCAAAATTTGAATAAAAAATGAAAATTTCAAGAAAACTAAGAAAAGGAATAACAATAACAGTATTGGCTTTAATGCCTTTCATAATTAGTGATACAAATTTTCAGCAGATAAAAGAAAAAAGAAAACAAGTAGAAAATGAAAGACTAATAAGAGATTTTGACATTTCTCAATTAAACATGTCAACTAAACAAGAAAAAGACTTACAAGCAAAAGTAGAAGAAAAACTAGATGCTTATACACCCAAAACAAGTTTTAGTGTTCCATATATAAATTCAGATGTAAAAACAGAACTACACGGAATAGATAGAGGGGGGGTAACTTTGAAATATAGATTAAATGCAGATTTACCAATTCAGTTCAGATTAGGAATGGGAGCAAAAACTAAAACAGAATTCAATGGAAATTCAAGTATAGAAGAATTAAACTTTGATCTGTCTAGAAAGATGTTTGGAGCAAACACATTATACCAAGTAAATATCTCCCAAGACAATCAACCAAAGTACAGATTTTCATTAAATTTTAATTTTTAAAAAGAGCGGGCCCGAAGGGATTTGAACCCTCGACCCCTAGCTTAGAAGGCTAGTGCTCTATCCAAGCTGAGCTACGGACCCGTAATAAAAATGAGGCTATTCTTATTTTATAAACCTTACTACCTTTGAAAATATTTATAAAGTTTAGTTTAACACTTAGATATATGGCCCTTTCATTAGAAGAAAAAATAACGAAAAGATTATCTAGGTCTATTTTAGGATTAACTCTTTCTGAATTAGCTAGTTCTATTCGAGAGGATCAGGAGAATGTTATTAAGAAAGTAGATGAGATGAGTGTAGAAGGTAGAGCTTGCGTAGTAAAACCCGGGGGAGATGAAGTTTACTTAGTAAGGGGCGGAGAAGATATAGAAGTAATATGGCAAGAATTCATAGGGGGGCCAAGTATGGGGAAATTGGGAACTCCAGAAGGGGCAGTAATCGGATTTTACAAAAAAGTGGAGGAAGCTTTTGGCCACTATCCTAAAGGGAGATCAATAATAGGTTATCATATAAGATTAAAAAATCCCCAAAGGAAATATAAATAAATCCAAAAATATTTAAACTTTATATTTTAACAAATTCTTATGAATTACAGTAAAATAGAAAAAAAGTGGCAAAACGCTTGGGAAAAAGAACAAATTTACCAAGTAGATGAAAACTCTAAAAAACCAAAATTCTACTGCCTAAGCATGTACCCGTATCCATCCGGTTCAGGATTACATATTGGTCACGCTTCAAACTTTTCAATAACAGATGTTTTCTCTAGATTCAAAAGAATGCAAGGATTTAATGTTCTGCATCCAATGGGTTTTGATTCATTTGGATTGCCAGCAGAAAACGCGGCAATAAAAAATAATTCACACCCAAGACTTTTCACAGAAAAAGCCATTAAAAATTTCATAAGGCAAATGAAAGAACTTGGTTTAAGTTATGATTGGTCAAGAATGATTTATTCTCACGATCCAAATTACTACAAATGGAATCAATGGCTATTCTTACAGATGTTCAAAAAAGGACTAGCATACAAAAAAACTGCTCCAGTAAATTGGTGTTCTGAATGTAACACGGTTTTAGCTAATGAGCAAGTAGTAAATGGTTGTTGCTGGAGACATGAGGATAAAGAAGTTGAAATCAAAGAATTAAATCAATGGTTTTACAAAACAACAGATTATGCTAAAGACTTGGTTAAGGATTTAGAAAAACTAGATTGGCCAGAAGAAATAAAACAAATGCAAAGAAATTGGATCGGCGAATCAGAAGGAACAATAGTAAATTTTAAATTGAAAGATACAAAAGAAGATATTCCAATTTTCACAACAAGAATAGACACAATATATGGAGTTACATTCATGGTTTTTGCTCCAGAACATTCGAAAGTTCAAGAGTTAGTAAAGGGGACAAAATATGAAAAAAAAGTAAAAGAATTTACAAAAAAAGTAATGCTTCAAGGTAAATTTGAAAGAACTGCAGAAGATACAGAAAAAGAAGGTTTATTCATAGGAAAGTATGCAATTAATCCATTAACGAAAGAAGAGGTTCCCATTTACATTGGAAACTTTGTAGTTCCAGATTATGGGGGCGGAGCAGTAATGGCAGTTCCTGCACACGACCAAAGAGATTTCGAGTTTGCAAAGAAATATGACATTCCAATAAAAGAAGTTATAACTCCCAAGGATAAAATAATAGATGAAATAGAACATGCATACATAGAAGATGGAATACTAATTAATTCAAATAAGTTTAATGGATTAAGCAATAGAAAAGCAATACAAGAAATTACAAAATACCTAGAAAAAAAGAAACTAGGTAAAGCAACAACAAATTATAGATTAAGAGATTGGCTTCTATCAAGACAAAGATACTGGGGGACACCAATTCCAATCTTGTATTGTGACAAATGTGGATTAGTTCCTGAAAAAGAAAAAAACTTACCAATAAAACTTCCTGAAGATGTTAATTTCAAATCAGGAGGAAACCCCTTAGAGACTTCAGAAGAGTACAAAAACGCAATATGTCCAAAATGTAAGGGAAAAGCAAAAAGAGAAACAGATACTATGGACACGTTTATTGACTCTTCATGGTATTTCTTAAGATATTTAGATCCAAATAATGAAAAAGAAATATTCTCAAAGAAAAAAGCAAATTACTGGATGCCAATTGATCTTTACATTGGAGGAAAAGAGCATGCAACTGGGCACTTAATTTATAGTAGGTTCATAACTAAAGTCTTGAAAGATTTAAAGTTAATAAAAACAAAAGAACCAATTCAGAAACTTTTCAATCAAGGAATGTTACACAAAAATGGAGTAGTAATGTCAAAATCAAAAGGAAATGTAGTTTCACAAGAAGAAATCTCAGAAAAATATGGGATAGACACTGCAAGATTTTTCCTATTCTCAATTTCCTCTCCAGAAAAAGATAAAGAATGGAATGATAAAAGGATAGAAGGTTCATTTAAAGTAATAAACAAAATTCTTCCGTTAACAGAAAAAGAGTTTTCCAAAGATACAACACCAGAACTAGAAAATATTCAAAATAAAACAATAAAAAACATAACAGAAACAATTGAAAAATTACAATATAACTTATCAACAATTCACCTAACTGATTATATCAATTTCTTATCTAGAAATGAAATAACAAGGGAATCAATAGAAGTTTTATCTAAACTAATATCTCCATTCATGCCACATCTAGCAGAAGAACTGTGGGAAAAGTTAGGAAACAAAAAGTTTGTCCTAGAAGAGAAATGGCCAAAGTGTGATGAATCCAAAATTAATCCAGAAATTGACGCTCAAGAAGAATTAGTAAAAAATACAATAAATGATGTTAAAGCAATTATGGATTTAGTTAAAATAGTTCCTAAAAAAGCTACAATATCGGTGGCTGAAGGGTGGAAATACGAACTAATTAAAAATTTTAAAGAAGAATTGAAAAAAACTAGAGAACTTTCAAAATTAATAAAAAAAGTAATGGTTCAAGAACATGCAAAAGAGATTTCAAAAATAATTCCATCTTTATTAAGAAATGAATCAAAAATTCCAAAAGTAGTCCTGTCACAACAAAAAGAATTCAGAGTTCTAGAAAAAAATAAAGAGTTATTAGAAAAAGAATTAAACATAGAAATAGAGATAAAAAGAAGTAACGAAAGGGCAATGCCTTCTAAACCCGCTATAAAAATTGAATAACTTTAAACGAATTAAAACATAAAAAAACACTTATAAGCAAGCTTTTTCTCTAAAAATTATGAAAGACGAAACATTTATGCTATTATCAATGAAGGATTCAAAATCGGTAGCTAATGCTATGTCGAACGAAACTGCACAAAAAATAATTTCTTATTTAGCAGAGCATAAAGAAGCAACAGAATCAGATATCGCAAAAAATCTAAAAGTGCCCTTACCAACAGTACATTATAATATTCAACAATTAAAAAAAGCTAAATTAATAGATGCAAAAGAATTCTTTTGGAGTAAAAAGGGAAAAGAAATGCTAGTTTACAAATTAGCAAAGAAATATATTATAATCTCCCCAGACAATTCGGAAACTTCTTTATCAAAGTTAAAATCTCTTCTTCCAGTTACTTTGTTAAGCCTGATGGGTTCAGGAGCAATATATTTATGGCAAAATGCAAAATTATCATCAACAAAGTTAATTGGAGCAGCTTCAGATTCAGTTATGCAAGAAACAGCAATGGGGAAAGCAATTCCTGGAACAGAGCAAGTTGCGGACTTAACACAAGAAGTAATAATTCAAACAGTTCCGCCAAATTATGCCATCTTTTTTCTAATGGGATCGTTGTCTGTAATTTTGTTTATTTTTCTATTCTCATTACTAAGAAAAAAATAATTCTATTATAACTTTAAATAGACTTGAAGCCTAAAAGAGGTTTAAATACAATCTAAATTTACTAATTTTATGAACTTTAAGGAGGTTCAAATAAAATGAAAAAATTACTAAGTATGATGTTCATCGGTCTTTTTTTATTCTCAACAATAGCTTTAGCTTTTGAGGGAGACTATGATGAAACACGGAAAAAGGAGTATTGCCAGTATTTACCTTCTCTAACTGGACAAGATTGTGAAGATCAATACGGTCCAAATTATGTTCCATCAGAGAATGAACAAGTACAACTAGACATAGTATTTGTTATAGACTCAACAGGATCTATGCACGATGAGATTAGAACAGTCAAAGAGGAACTAATCAACATAATGGATAGAATAAATTCTGGGCAACCTAGACCTGATGTAAGGGTCGGAGTTGTAACATATAGAGATTACCCAGCACAACAAAACGAGTATCTTACTAAAACACAAGAGTTAACATATGATTTAGATGAAGTAGAAGATTTTATAAGGAAAATCGAAACTCGTGGTGGCGGAGATTACGAAGAAGCAGTTGAAGTAGGTTTATCTGAAGCAATTAATAATATGAAATGGAGAGGTTCATCCCATAAAGCAATATTATTAATTGGAGATGCCCCGGCTAGAGAAAGGGATTATCAAGATTATCCAAACTATGGAAATTACCCAGAAGTTAGACCAAGTAATACGGCAACAACTGTTTATTCCTATGATTGGAAAGATGCAGTAGAAGATGCACATAATAAAAACATTAGAATTTATACTGCATCAGGATCTGGAATGAATGAAGAAGGCATCCAACAGTGGAAAACAATTGCTAGAAAAACTGGCGGTTCATATATAAAATTAATATATGAAAGAAGAGCAATTGAAGAATACTATGAAGAAAGAGCAATTCCAGTTGAATACATGCCTGAAGCTAGAACGGCCCCAGATTACGATAAAGCAACAGATTCAGTAATGACCAACAATTTTGGATTCTTTGCTAGTAAATCTATGATCGGGATGGCTGAAGAGGCAGGTGTAGATTATTCTGGTTCATTAAATGAAGTAACTGGGGAACTATTTAAAGAACAAACCAACACAAAACCAAACAACTTTATAGAGATGATTATTTCCAATCTTTTATTTTGGAAATAATCTTTTCTCTTTTTTTATTTTAAAACAAAAAGTATATATACTGGCTTCCGCAATACAAAAATATATAATGGAGGTGGAAATCTTGAAAAAATTAATTTTGAGTATAATCCTGCTAGTATCTGTCTTAACTATATCCAGTTGCACTTTAGATGGTGGAACAACTGGAAGTGCAGTAAGACAATCACTTACAGCACAGGGAACAATGGATACATCCGATTCAACTGAAGAAGTTGCAAAAACAAATGAAGAGCCATTGGGTTTATTTGGTATAATAAAGGCAGCATTAACAAGAACTCAAGCAAAAAATACAGAACAACAAACAATTTCAAAATCAGGAGTTCAAAGTGTACAAAAAGGGGAAGGAGAGTGGATATTCCTAAGGAATGGAACTAATGAAACAAACTGTCTTGATGCAGATTACAATTATGATCTAAAGGTAACCTTGCCAGATCTCGGGCTGTTCGCAGTTTATTATCAAAATAAAAGTTCAGAAGCAGATTTAGATCATGACGGGAATGTAACGTTATCTGATTTTGCAATATTTGGTAGTTATTACAATAATTGTGATTTTACAATAAATGAATCCGATGTTTGGTGTGAAGATACAGATGGAGGACTTAATTATTTTGTAAGAGGAACAGTAACAAATTACAATTATCCATTGACTAATTTCACCGATTATTGTATAGATCACGACGGGTACTCTAATGTAATGGAATATTACTGTATGCCTAATAGTACGCTAGCAATGACGAATTATAATTGCTCTACAGGTAACGGAAGTAGTTGGTGTATGAACGGGGCATGTACATAAAATAACTATTTTTTCTTTTTTTATTCTAAAACTGCCCTAATTCTTCTAACACCAGAACCAACAGATTTTTGTTTAATGATTCTAAATTTACCTAAATCTTTAGTGTTTTTTACATGCGGACCAGAACAAATTTCTTTTGAAAAACTACCAACAGAATAAACAAAAACTCTTTCACCATATTTGTGTGCAAAAACTCCTTCTGCACCTTTTTTCTTTGCTTCTTTAACACTCATTTCTTCTCTAATAACTTCCAATCCTTTTTGGATAGTATCATTAACTAATTTTTCAACTTTTACAACCTCTTCTTCGGTTAACTTTCTATCAAAGCTAAAATCAAACCTTAATCTTTCATGATTTATATTTGAACCTCTTTGCTCAACATTCTTTCCAAAGACCTGTTGTAAAGCAGAATGCAACAAGTGACATGCAGTATGTAATTTGGTTGTTTTTTCAGAAGTATCTGCTAAACCACTACCAAATTTTCCCTTAGTAGCTGTTCTACTCAATTTTTGATGTTTGTTAAACTCTTTTTCATAACCCCCAACAGCAACTTTAACTTTTTTCTCTTTAGCCATTTCTAAAGTCATCTCTAAAGGAAAGCCAAAAGATTGAAACAATAAAAATGATTCCTTTCCAGATATTTTTTTATTTTTAGAAAATTTTTCAAATCTCCTTAATCCTCTTTCTAGAGTTCTTTTAAATTTTATTTCCTCTTTTTCAATTTCATCCAAAATAAACTTTTTCTTCTCTTTTAAATTAGGATAATCTTTCGAATTAATTTTAATCACAACTTCAGCCAACTCTTTAGTAAAATCTTTATTAATCTTCAACAAATTTCCATGCCGTATAGCAACTCTAATTAATCTTCTTAACACATAACCCTGGTCAACGTTACTTGGTACAACTCCATCTCCAAGTAAAAATGTAGCAGCCCGAATGTGGTCACAAACTTTTCGAATAGAAAACTCATCACCTAGTTTAGAAAGTTCTTTTATTTTTTCAACTATTGGCAATAATAAGCTACACTCATAAAGTGATTTTTTGCCTTCTAAAATTGAATAGATTCTTTCATATCCTCCACCAAAATCAACATTTTTTTGTTCTAACTCCTCGTATTTTCCTTTAGAGGTTTTATTATACTGCATAAAAACATTATTCCCAATTTCAACCCATTTTTCATTTTTCACATCAAATTTCTCTGGAACTTTGTCATCGGAGTTCCAATAGAATATTTCTGTATCTGGACCACATGGACCAGTTTTTCCTGCAGGTCCCCACCAATTTTCTTTTTTGTCTAAATAAGCAATCCTTTTTATTCCCACTTTTTTCCAAATTTTAGCACTTTCCTCGTCTTTTGGAGCATTCTTATCTCCCATAAATACCGAAACTGCCAATCTATCTTTATCTAATTTTAATTCCTTAGTTAAAAATTCGAATGTAAAATTAATTGCATCTTCTTTCCAATAATCTCCTAATGACCAATTACCAAACATTTCAAAGAAAGTTAAATGCATATCATCGCCCACCTCTTCAATATCACCAGTTCTCAAACACCTTTGCAAATTAACCAATCTTTTTCCGGCAGGGTGTTTTTCACCAAGTAAAAACGGAACTAATGGGTGCATACCTGCCGTTGTAAACAAAACAGTTGGATCATTCTCGGGAATCAAAGAACTATTTTTAATTTCCTTATGTTTCTTTTTCTTAAAAAATTCAATATATTTCTTCCTCAATTCTTTTGCTTTCATAGAAAATAAAGACTAAACTTAATTTAAAAACCTTTTTACTAATTCCAAAAATCATCTCCAAAGGTATCTGAGATAAAATGTAACTTAATACCTCCGCCTTTTTTAGTTCTGAAACTCAAAATATCTGAATCAACGCAATTCTCTCCATTATCACAAACTGTAATTTGATAATTGTACCGTGTTTTTGGAGCCAATCTAGACAAAACATAGTTATGTTCCATTCCATACAAGGTAGAATTCATTTCAATATCTAAATCTTCTTCTCCATATCTTAAAATAGTGGTGCTTGATTCACTAGTGTTAAATTTTATTCTCACACTTGTTGGCTGTATGCCGTAAACTGAAATATTTCTAATCTCTGGAACCTCTCCAAAAGCAAACAAATCTGAGTTTTCTCCCCATCCAAATTCAGTTCTCAAATCAAAAAAAGTAAAGTAACTAGCATTTTTGGTACAAATAATTTGTTCATGTTCTCCTTGGTAATAAGTATTATCAAAGAAAAGACTCCCACTTCCAATTACATCGACACTGCCCCCAATATAAATCGCAAATTGGTCTAGAGGGATATAAAGTGTATTATTGTACCAACTAGAATTATACAAGGGCCTTCCAGCAGACTCAGTATTATCTATTCTCATACATCGATCATAATTACAATTAACTATATTATCAAAAATCTTATTATTCCACCCAGAATTATCTACAATTGCCACAGTAGTAGCGTTATAAACTTCATTTCCAAAAATCAAAGCATCATTATTTCCTTTCAAAGCTAAACCATATCCTCCGCCATCAAGATAATTTCCACTAATTATAGAATTTTTAGTAAATCCAACAAACAGATTATGTTTATATGTTTCCTCGGCTGGCATATATAATTTATTTCCGGAGATATTTGCTCCAATTAAATCAAATTCTTGTTCAGATTCAGATCCAACAGCAATACCATATCTATTCAATGCATGATAAATAAAAAAAGAGTTGTTGATTAGTTTAGGATTTTCAACCCCCTTAGTATTGGAATAAACATTAACCCCATGACCATCCCCGATATATAATTCGTTGTTCTCAATAACAAAATTATCAGAATCCATAACTCTAACAAACATAGCATATGTATCTAAAAAGAGGGGATTCTCTTCAGATCCAAAAATATTGTTTTTTATAGAAGAATTGCTAGCATTAAATGCATATATCAAACTTTCTTTTCCAGAAAAAAAGTAATTATTTTTTATCTCACTATTTCTCAAATTAGTTAATATAATTGGACTAAAGTTCATATGAAGATTACCATAACCAAAAGTATTGTTCTCAACCACATTATTTTCTCCTCCTTTAAGCGAAATTCCATAATTTAGAAAATTAATAAATTGATTATTTCTAAAAACTTTATTTCCATATGCCGAATCCATTCCCAAAACGGCAGAATTTTGTCCATCAAAAATAAATCCCTCAAAAATAGTCAATTCAGGACCAACAAATAATATCATCCTGTTTACATCAGGACCAACCTTCATTATAACTTCTCCAATTCCCTTGAAAGTTCTATTTTCCTTTTCTTGATTAATATGTAAATATCCGCCCCATTGACTATCTTCAAAATACTCCCCTTCATAAATAATGATTTCAGAGTTCTCGTTAGAGTTTTCTAAAGAATAAGCAATACTTTTCCAAGAAGTTTCATAACTTAGTCCGTCCAAAGAGTTATTTCCATCAACTCTTACATGATAGGTTTCACCAAGAACAAAAGGGATTACAAGAAAAAAAAGAAGGAGCATGGTTTTTTTTGACATTGTAAATGGAGGAACTGGCTTTTTTTTATAAAAATTTGTTATCTCCATAATATATTATAGAAAATTATTTAAATGAAAAATATAAAATATGACCATGAAAAAAGGGGTTTTAGTATTATTTTTACTATTAGTAAGTATATTCCAAGTTAGTGCTGCAACTTACTATGTCTCTAAAAGCGGAGATGATACAAATGGGGGCACATCGTGGGCAGATGCTTGGTTTACTATAAGCAAAGCAGAGGACACAGCAGCCACAAATTCAATAATTTATGTTGGAGATGGATTATACAGGGAACAATCCTACACAACTCAACCACTATTAATACTAGATAATAGTGTCCAGAATAGAACTTTTGTATCTTTCAATAGGTCTCAGGCAGTCATACAAGCCAATAAAAGTGATGCTTCTATTGTAGTTAGGTTTAATACTGGAGCAAACAATGTAACCCTTGTAGGTTTCGTCATAGATGGAAATAATACAGAAAGTGGACTTTGGGCAGATCAAGGAACAGGGGTGATAAAACTTTACAATAACACCTTCGTTAATGCAACAAGTTATGGAATTGCTATGTATGATTATGGGGGGTCTTCTGGACCTAGACATAATTGGCATATAGAAGGAAATATCTTTAATAATACGGTGTCGGGGATCATAGGATTTGATTCTTCAAATGTTACAATAAAAGATAATAATTTTACATACAAATTATCCAGTACGCACATAAAGTATTATGGACCTTCACCAAACAATACAGTTATACAAGGAAATTACTTTGAAAACTCCAGCCAAACTTGTATGGAGGTACACAATATTGGTTCTGACTGGCAAATCAAAGATAACACATTTGGAGATTCAGATAATAATATAAATAGATATGGAATAAGAATAAACAACTCCCAAAACCTACTGATACAAAATAATACCTTCTGGCATGGAAATTTCTCTGCGTCGTATGTAACAATCTATACTTCTGCAAATAATAACAATGGATTAAAAATAATAAACAACCAATGGGGGAGTTCTTCAGTATTCCTAAATTTGAGCACAGGTTCTACTAATGGATATGCAATTAAAGTAATAAATGTTTCAAATAGTTTATTTGAAAATAATTCTTTTTATCTTAGTGATGGGATTGGAATAGGTATATCTGGAAATGGAAATGGGCCAAATAAAAATATTACAATAAGAAATAATTTAATAGATCACAATACTTCTGCTTTATCTATCCCTGGCGGATATTCTATTTATATTGGGGAAGATTCGATTCCAAGTTTTGAAGGAGATTTGAATGACACATTAATAGAAAATAACACAATAAGAATGGCTAGTGTGGAAACAAGTAGACACCCCCTATTCACAGGTAAGACATTTAACACAACCGTAAGATATAATTATGTTCTTGGTGGAGGATATGGAATATTATCTAAACATGAAACTCTTTATAGAGCGTATAATAATACTATGGAGAATCAAACAAACTTTGAAGGGTTTGTAACAAGAGCAGGACATAATGTTTCTGTTTATAATAATACATTTCTTTGCCCAAACTATAATGGAGCAGATAGCCCTATTGCAATAGTGGCTAAAAATGCAAAATATTCAGACCCCAGAAATGTAACTAATTTCCAAGTTTATAATAATAGATTTTATATTCATAATCAAAGTTACCTTTATGTATTTACAGAAAATGGAACTAATTTTTCTAATACTAATTTTTCTTCATGGAACAATATAATTATATTAAACAATTCAAATCAAAAGGTTTCATGGGAAGGCACTATTTCAAATAAATATAATTTTACAGAGTTTCAAAAGAATTTTACATTAGAAACAAATTCAATCTTCTCAGCAGAAGAGGAAGTTCCTTGGGTTCTAAATAGAACCAATACAACTGGATATACAACTGCAACAATAAACTGGACTAGCCAAGAGTCTGCAAATACATCTATTAATTACGGAAGTACAGAATCTTTAGGAACAACATATGGAAATATTAGTTTAACCTTGTTTCATATAATTAATTTATCTGGATTATCTGAAGGCACTGTTTATTACTATAACATAACTATGTGTGATTATGATGATAATTGTAATGAGACAGGACCATATAATTTTACAACTCAAACACAATCTTCAGGGGAGTCTTCAGATCCTCCTCCTTCTGGCGGTGGACCTCCAAGTTACGTGGGGATAGATTATTTTGAACCGGATGCAGAAGAAACAGAAAATAGATTAACTTGGAGTAATGTTAGAGAAAGAGACTCAATAAACTTCAAATACAAAACTGAATCCCACAGAATAGAAATAAGAAGATTCTTTTATGATAAATCAAAAATAGAGATATTTTCGGATCCACAAGAAATGATAATTTATTTTGATAGGATAAAAAGAGTAGATCTAGACTTAGACGGAGAAGACGATATAATTGTAGAAGCAACAAAGCAAACACTCTCAACTTTCAAAATAAGCATAAAAGAAATAAATATTCCTCTTTCGATAGAATATGAAGAACCAGAAGAAGAGATTACTGGAGGAACGATAACACTTCCAATAGTAGAAGATCAAGAAGAGAAAGTTTCCTACGCAGACATAATACTTCCTTTATCAATTTTATTCTTACTGTTTGTCATAGTAGCCATAACTTTAATAATCATAAATAGAAAAAAATCAAGATAATTTTAGTTTTCTCAACTTAGAATGAATATCATCAATCTCACGGTCCAGTCCAAACTTATGTTCTTTTTCTTCTTCTTTAATAGAAACCTTCTCTTTTTTTCTTTCTTTAACTTTTATATCTTCAGATTTAGGGAGATGTTTTTTTAATGAATTTGTTTCCTTTTCAATTTTATTCATAACCACGACCAATTTTTTAAAAATCTCTGCTTTTTCTTCCTTGATCTTTTGATAACTTTCCCATTTTTTCAAAAGCTCAGCAGATTCAATAGCAGTTTCTAGAATATTTTTCCTTAAATGACTAGGTTGATCAACTTTTACATAAGTAATACTCTCTTCCTTTTTAGTTGACTTTTTGGGCCCCTTTTTTGCCATTTAATATCACATTTCAAACAGTTTTCTATCCACATTAAGTAATTTCTCTTTTATTTTATCTAAATCAGAGTTCCATCTCTCTAATTCTTTATTTTCTTCAGTTCTTATTTTATGGATATCATCTAGTAAACCATCCGCTTCACTACACAATTCTTTAATTTTGTGTATATCTTCCATTGCACTCTTATAGTTATCTATCTTAACAAAAATAGGTTTATCTCCAATTGGAATAGAACCAGAACTAATTTTTTTTCTTTCAACAATCTCCGGTTTACGTATTTTTACAGGAGAAGGTCTTCCCACTTCCTTTTTTATTGTTCCAAACTCTTGCCCATAATCTGGTAATTTTGGGATTTCAGAAGAAACTTTGGGTGTTTCTAATGGAATTGGATCAAATTCAGGAACTTTAGAATCGAAATTTTTCTCTTTTTTTTTGAAAAAAGACATTTTATTAACACCTCCAAGGAATATTAAAATTTTATTTTAACAATATATAAACCTTCTTCACTATTTTAAAGTAGTAAACTTTATAAAGGCAAAGATTTTTAAATATCTTAGTATAGAAAATCAAGAATGGTGAAAAATGGATGTTTTAGAAGAAAAAGAAATAGAAAATCTTGTATCTCAATTAACTGGAGAGGAAGCCGTAAATGTAGTTAAGTATATTCTTTCCCAGGGAGAGAATGTATCCGAATTTTTAATTGCTGAAACATTAGAAGCACCAATAAATCATATTCGAAATGTACTTTATAGACTTCAAGAAAATAATCTTATTACCTTCACAAGAAAGAAAGATAAAAAGAAAGGCTGGTACATCTATTACTGGACATTTAATCATCCAGAAGCAAAAGCAACAATAAAAAGAATGAAAGATAGCAGAATAGAAAATCTTAGAAAAAGACTAGAAAGAGAAGATTCAAGCACATTTTATACTTGTGCATCTAAGTGTTTAAGAATGAAATTTGATAACGCTTTAGAAAATAATTTCAGATGTTCAGAATGTAATAAAATTCTAAAGGAAATGAATAACACCAAGATAATCAGAGAAATTAAAAAGGAACTTTCTATGTTAGAAGAAACATCTTCAGAAGAAAATTCTACAATTGCAGAAGTTACAGCATAGAAAAATGGCAAAAAGAGTTTTAATGTTAGATTTAGAGGAAACTATAATATCCAATCTTTTAGGGACTCCTGTAGATAGGGTTTTTGTTAGACCCTATGCAGAAGAATTTTTAAAAAGAACAAAGGATATTTTTGATGAAAGATATCTTAACACCTGCGTTCCAGAAGAGAAGGCAAATGCAATCTTAAGAGAAAATTTTGATAGAGAATTAATAGATGATTTTCGATACTGGGATTTTAAAAGATATTCAATATCTAATAAAGCTAAAGGGTATGGAGAATTTAATGGTTCAAGAATAGTTCATGTTGAGGATAGAGTGTTTCCTGGAGATCCACTGTATAAACCAGGACTTTCTCAAGAAGAAATAGATTTTATTGGGCACAGTGTATTTTTTATTCCGGTCAGAATGTATGAACCAAAAAGGTGGGTATGGGAAGAACCAATAATGCCAAAATATGACAGAGAACTTCTAAGAGCCCTTAAATTAATAGAAAGAAATATTAGGTATCTTTAAGGTCCAAAGAAAACCTTTGCACCATCAAAAGGACCAAAAGGAATCATATTGAATATAAACAACATCAAATTAATATTTCTTGTCATCAACCAAAAACTCAATGCCCCATGACTCAATTCTTCCCTTTTAGTTTTTATAATAATAAAAGCAACAAACCATAGTACTAGGTTGATTAAGGGACCAGCAAACGCAATTAATTTATAAGCCAATGGGTTAGATAGGGCCGCTTGCCCAATAGTTACGTAACCTGGAGCAATAATTAAAAATGGTGAGTTAAACAATCTTAATAATAATCCTATTCCAAGCCCCCAATAAAAAATTTCAAAACTTGCTGTATATCCAAAACCCATAGCAACAAACTTATGGGCTAATTCATGCAAAACAACTGCAGGGGCAGCAATTATAATTGCAAACCTCAAATCTTCCCATTTGAATCTTTTTTTATGCATCATGTCATAAACATTTTTTGGCTTTCTAGAAAATAAACCCATAAAAATTATTCCCAAGGCAAGTGAAGTTATTGCAAGTTTGATTATTTCAACAAAAGTGATTAAAACCATAAGAAAAACAAACAATACTCTCTTTTAAAAGTTTTGTTAAATATAACTAGCCAACCTTTTCTGTTTACTATTTCTATGCATCAACTTACTAACTTTAAACAATTCATTAGCATCAACTCTAAAATCTTTCATTATTTTGGCCCTAACATAGTTCATTAATGATTCTTTGTCTTCAAAGTCTAAAGGAACTTTATTTCTTAAAGATATTCTTGTAGCTTCTCGACAAACCCATACTCCCAAAGGAAATTTATCTTCATTAGTGATAAATCTAAAAACCAAAACTGCTCCCTGTTTTCTTAATTCAGATAATTTCTCTAAAATTCCAATTCTACATGCATAATACCCTCCAGCAGTTTCCTCAACATAACCTTTCTTCCCAAAATAATCCTCATAATCTGTTCCATAAAAATTACCAGTTTTACTCCAAGGATTTGTTTTTAATGGAACTTCCATCTCAAATAATTCAAAACCCCATATATCCGGGAAAAACATAATCATATAAAAATTTCCTAAGTAACCAGAGAAATAAACTTGATAATCTGCTTCTTGGTAAAATCTAATATCTTTTAATAATTCTTTTCCTAGCGTATCATCTGTAGCAGTTATACTCCATCTAGTGGGGACCAATCTTCTATTCTTTTGTTTTCCCAATAATCCAATAGATAAAATCTTACTTAAGAAATTTTCATCCATTCCTTTGTTATATAATTTATACAACCCTTCAACAGATTTCATATCTCCATCAGAAACAGTTTTATCTACAACTGTTTTTATTTTAGGATTCTCTGTTAATTTAATATTTTTAACATTAGCATTATTACTTAACGGTTTAGCAACATTTTCCATTTTAAGTAGATTTTTTGGTTTATTTTTTAAGGAGATTTCCATATCTACGGGTTTATGTGCCATACCAACTTCTTGGCTTAAATCCAATAATCTACTATCAAAATTTTTAACAGAAGATTGAAATCTAGCATTAACTAATTGTGCTCTTAATTTCAAAATATCTTGGTCTTTTAATCCTTGTTTAGCCCACTCTTTTGGATTGTCCATTAGATAAGAAGATTCTTCCTTTTGTGTCGGGCTTAAAACTCCTACATTTACTTTAGGATAACCAAATCTTCCAACAAAAACTGCCGGGGGAGAATTCCCAAAAAAATCCAAGCCTTTTAAATCTAAATTAGCAAAATTAAATTTAATCAAATCTCTTTGAGCATATCCACTCTTTCCCATAAGTTTAGTAGTTTTATTTGGTTTATATACTTAATTTGTGTACTTGACAAGCTATGTTATTACTTTAGAATAGTTACAAATAGAAATGTTTATAAAAGAAGAAATTCCAATAAATTTACACAAACAAAGGAGATTTATGATAAAAAATGAATAAAATACAAAAAGCAATAACATTAGCAACTTTAATTACTGCTGCAACGGCATTGCCTTCAATGGCAGAGATTGGAGAAAAAATCGGTGGTTATTTTAATTTAGGTACAAAGCCAGGTAAGGAATTAGTAAGAACTGGTGTAAATTATGGAGATGTTTCTTTGAAATTCAATTTCCAACCAGGAGAAGAAGGGCAAGAAGATTTTAAAGGATATTTTCAACATCCAATATTTGGACCCTTGGATAATGTCTACATTAGATATCAAGATGGAGATCAAACTGGTAATGGTAGAAAAGTGGAAGCAGGAGCAGATATAAGCGTACTGGGTCAATACATTTTACCACTATGGTTAAGATTTGATGCAGATTCTGAAAATGGTGATCTTAACCCGGATAGTTTTTTTGCAATGGCAGAAGGAAGCTTTCCAGGTTGGTTCGGAACAACCATGAATTATGGAATTGCTCATGATGGAGATGGGGCACACGGAGTTGAAGATGTTCAAGCTGCTCATCTAGGTTTCAACACTGAGGAATTTGGCTTTGGAGTAACAAATAATTATGACAACTCCTATAATGCAGACGTAAGTTGGTCAAATGGAGACCTAGGTTCAGCAGTGGACTTTTGGTCAAATGGAGATGAGTGGAGAGCCCTAGGTTTTGTTTCACAACAACCAGGTGGCTTAATTAGTCCAGCATGGCCGGTGATAAACTATCAAGTTTTTGGTAGAGGAGAATTCGCAGAAGATGCAACACATTTGACCCCAACTGGATGCAAGGGAAAAGGTCACTCTCTAAAATACGTTTTGGGTCAAGATCCAATTGGAGACTGGAGCGGAACACTCGAAGGGGGTAGTCCAATAGGAAAAGGTTTTACAGCAACAGTTGGTTCAAACTTAGCTGAAGGAAATGATCCAGAGTATACAACTGCATTAACTTGGAGCGGAGATGATTTTTTCACAGAAATCTCAGTTTCAGATATATTGGATACAGACAATGCAACAGTAAAAGCATACGGAAGCATGAGCTTCTAAATTTTTTATTTTTTTCTTTAGAAACCTTTATAAACAAAACTTTGCCCCAAATTCTTATCATGTATAAAAAGCTAAGAAACCTTTGGAAATCTCCAGAAAAGTCTCTAATGAGAGATAGATTAATAGAATGGAGAAGAGATCCAGCAATCCTAAGAATTGAGAAACCTACAAATATTTCTTCAGCAAGGTCAATTGGTTACAAAGCAAAAGAAGGATTCATAATGGTCAGAGTCAGAGTAATCCGGGGCGGAAGAATGAGGCCTCAAATAAAGAAAGGACGAAGATCTAAAGCAGCTAGAAGAAAGAAGATTGTAGGGATGTCATATCAATGGATAGCAGAACAAAGAGCTCAGAAATTCTATAAGAATTTAGAAGTTTTAAATTCATACAAGGTAGGAAAAGACGGAAGACATTTCTGGTTTGAAATAATCTTAATAGATCCACAACACCCAGTTATTAAAAAAGACAGAAAATTAAATATGCTTGGAAAGAAAGCAAATAAAAAGAGAGTAACTCATGGTTTAACATCTGCAGCCAAAAAATCAAGAGGATTAAATAAAAAAGGAAAAGGTGCAGAAAAAATAAGACCAAGTAGAAGAGCTAACAAAGGCCGTTCTAAATAAGTTAATTTTAAATATATCAAACATATAAGATTCTTACATGTTAAAAGAGGTACTAATTATAATAGCAACATTAGTTCTTATTTCTAGTTGTAGCCAGCAAGGCCTAGAAGATACAACTGGAAAAATAGGGTTAGATAATAAAGAAATAAGGTCACTAGAAAGAAATAAGGAATATCCAGAATTTGAAAAAGGAGTTATCAACGTAAAATTCAAACAGGGATATGATGTAATTTCTAAAGAATCAGCAATAAGCCTAACAAGAGAAATTAAAAAATCAAATTTTGCAGATATGACTTCAGTAGAAAAAGTTTTCAGAGCAAAACCAACAACAAAAAATTATAATACAAAGAGCCAAATGGGATTACAAAATTGGGTAAGAATAAAATTCTCAGAAAATATTGATGTCTGGACAGAAGCAAAGAAATGGTCAGAGTTAAATGAAGTTGAAATTGCAGAACCAATACCAAAAAGAATCCCATTAGAATATCCAAATGATCCCCAATTTACATACCAATGGCACCATGAAAACACTGGAGACAACATCCCTAGTTTGCCTTCAACTCCAGGAGTAGATTTAGACACCCCTGAAGCATGGGATTTAGAAAAAGGAAATGTTATCATAACAAATTACGAAAGGGTAGATTGGCGACACGAGGATTTAATAGATAATATCTGGCAAAACCTGGATGAAGACTATGATGGAGATGGACACGTTCTAGAGTATATTGAAGGAGAATGGAGGTTTGACCCTGGAGATGAAAATGGAGTTGATGATGACAATAATGGATACATAGATGATTTTATTGGTTGGGATATCTCACGAGACATCAATGATCCATCAAGTGATTACACTCACGGAACAAAAACAGTAGGAGCAATGCTAGCAACACCAAATAATAATAAAGGGGTTGCAGGAGTTTGTTGGAACTGTAAACTAATGGTAATTTCTGGAACAGGAATGTATTTTCAAGAACAAATTGAATATTCTGTAGATAATGGAGTAAAGATTATAACAATGAGTTTTATGAGCAGTCTTTCTGAGGCCGAGAGAGATGCCTTTGAATATGCTTATCAACAAGGGATAGTTATGTTTGCGGGAGCGGGGAATAATGGAGAAGAAGACGCAAATAACCTTTGTGAATTTGAACCATTAAATTGTGTTTCTGGGTCAGATATTTTTGGTAAGATAATTGACTTTAGTAATTATGGTAATGAAATGGATATTTCTGCCCCGGCAGACCACGTAAGAACAACAAGTAACGAGAATAACTATCTGTGGGCGTGGGGAACATCATTTTCCTCACCAATAGCAGCAGGGGTTGCAGGGTTAGTTATGTCACAAAATCCCTCTTTATCTCCTTATGAAGTAAAATCATTAATGCAAACATCAGTAGACAAAATTATAGAACCAACAAAATATGCAGGAATGGGCGTAATAAACGCAGAAAGAGCAGTAGATTTGGCAAAAAACTCAGAACAATACGGACACTTCCCAATAGCAATAATTGAAGAGTCAGATACAATAATTGAGAATCAACAGTTAAACATATATGGGGTAGCAGACAGTACAGACTTCATATATTACAAAATAGGGTATGGGCCAGGACTTTACGAAGAACCACAGATATCCACGCCAGAAATATTGGTCCCAGTAGAAGAAGGATTATTGTACTCGCTAGATTTATCGAATTTAGAAGAAGACGAGTATCATATTTACCTAAAAGTAAAGGACATTAATGATCAAATTGCAATAGATGATTTTTTCTTAAAAAGAGATACTTCCCAAACATGCAAGGGATGGATACCAACTGAAACATGTTCAATAAATCAGCCAAACTATTGTACAGGCAATCTTGAAATAACGAACAATTGCCAAGAGTGCGGGTGTCCAACAGGATTATCATGTAATCTTAATGGATCTTGTAGTGAACAAAGTATATCTTCTTCACTTTCTGGAGGAAAAGAAACCAAATTGAATTTAATTTTTGATAAAACAGTAATAGATAGAATTTTAGAATCAATAAAACCAATAGAAAAAACAGAAACAACTAAAGAAATAGTTCCAGGACTTATAACAATAACGGGTAAGCATTCACAAAGGATAAATCTATTTGAATTAATATCAAATTTATTCTCAAAGTAAAATTTATAAACTCATTTTATCGTTTTTATCTATGCTTACGAAAACTCAAATACTAGAATTTAGAAAATATCTCAAAAAAGCAAAAAATCCACTATTTTTCTTCGATGATGACCCTGATGGATTATGTTCTTACTTAATACTAAAAAAATACATAAATAAAGGAAAAGGAGCAGTACTAAAAACAACATCAGTTTTGGATTTAGATATATTTCATAAAGTTGATGAATATAATCCGGATGTAATTTTCGTATTAGATATACCCATAGTTTCTCAAGAATTTATAGATAGGTGCGAAGTTCCAATTTTGTGGTTAGATCATCATTCACCAATAAAAAGGAAGGGCGTAAAATACTTCAATCCAATGTTAAAATCTAAAAAAACAATTCCAACAACACACATGGCTTATGAAATAACAGAAGGAAAAGAATTATTCCTTGCAACAGTTGGAACAATTTCAGACTGGTATTTACCAAAATATGCAAAAGAGTTTTCAAAAAAATATCCAGATCTACTTCCTCTGAAAACAAAAACTCCTCCAGAAGCAATTTTTGATTCAAAACTAGGAGACATAATTAACATTTTTTCTCTATCACTAAAAAAACAAACATCAACAGTTCATAAAATAGCAAATTTACTATTAAAAATAGAAGACCCATATGAATTACTGGAAGGAAAAACTTCTAAATCTAAATTTATAATTAGAGAAATAAAACAATTATTGGTAGATTATAAAATAGTAATGGATTATGCTTCAAAACAAAAACCTGGAAGAGATAAACTATATATTTTAGAATTGCCAAAAACAAATAACTCCTACATCAGCATACTTTCAAACTATGCTATTTACAAACATCCCAAAAAGATAATTATGGCGATAAGAAAAAAAGGAGACAGAGTAATGATGAGTATCAGAAGTCATAAAATAAACATTAGAGAGCCTTTAGAAAAAGCATTGGAAAATTTTGATGGTTTTGGTGGTGGACACGAGAATGCATGCGGGGCTTCTGTAAACATAGAACAATTTGAAGAGTTTGTAAAAAGTTTTAAGGAACATCTAAAATGAAAAAAGTAATACTATTACTTTTAATATTAATTTCATTTAATGCAACGATCGCCCAAGGGGATTACAATACTTATTCTAATTTAGAGATTGATTTTTTGCTAAACTCTCAAGTGTCTTTAATTGGTTCAGGAACTCTAAATGAACTAACAGCAAAAGTATTTTTAGAACCTCAAAATGATGACATGCAAGAAGTTATATTCTCAGAAGAATCTTCGACTCCAGATTCAGAAATATTCTCTAATGGGGGACTAAGATTTGTATGGGACGTTCAAACTACAAACTACCAATTTAGTACAAGCAGAAAAATAAAAACAACAAATGTGTTATTCAAAGTTCCAGAAATTGATTTCCCATATCCAGAACTATCATCAGAATATCAAGGATATATGCAGTCTGAAGAAACAATAGACATTACACCAGAAATTATTTCAAAAACATCAGAAATAATTCAATCTGAAGATAATGCGTATTTAACTGTTCATAAAATAGGAAACTGGATCCATTCTAATATAGAATACGACTTAAACACTTTAACAGAAAAAGCATCACAAAAATCATCATGGGTTTTAGAAAACGAATATGGAGTTTGTGATGAAATAACCTCATTATTCATATCAATGGTTAGATCAGTCGGGATACCTGCAAGATTTATTTCCGGAATGGCATATACCAATTCAAATGATGACTTCGGAAATCATGGCTGGGCAGAAGTATATTATCCAGGTTATGGTTGGGTCCCTTATGATGTTACTTATGGTCAATTGGGGTGGATAGATCCAACCCATATTGCTTTACAAAAATCTAAAGATGTAGAAAGTTCAATAATTTATGAATGGCAGGCATCCGGGGAACTAAGTTTAGATACTTCTGGAGAAATTTCAACTGTATCTTCCATATCTAACCTTGGAAACATAATACCTCCAGTTTTTGAAACTTCGATAGTAACGTTAGAGAATAATGTTGCTCCAGGAAGTTATGTTCCTGTCCAGATAAAAATAAAAAACCCATATAATGCTTACCTATCGGATAATATAATAATAACAAAAGCACCAGGACAATTAGAAAGCAACCAAAAAATAATTCCCTTGAAACCTTTAGAAGAAAAGGAAATATTTTGGATATTTCATATCCCGGAGGACGTACAGCCAAACTATTTGTATACGACCTCGGTAGAATTTATGGATTTATATGGTTCAAAGAAATCAACAACAATCTCTTTTGCTGTGGGCAATGAATTTATATCTTTAGAAGAAGCAGAAGAAATGGTAGATGCATTATCTATAGAGGAGGAGGACACATATTCGAACCAAATCTTTTTAAATTGTAATCCAAAAAAACCTTACTTTTATGAATTTGAAAAGGTGAAAATAGATTGCATGGTTAGAACCTTCAATAACGAAATGAATGGATTGAGTTTATGTTTGGGAGAAACATGTGAAATTTTTGATATGTCCCCAAATTCAGAAAGAGAATTTACCTTCGAATTTGATAGTGATAAGAACACCGTAAGAGCAGTTTTAAAAAATTCAGAAATTGAAGTAAAAAGAAATATTATTATGGGAATAATTGAAAAACCGAAAATAGAAATTTCTAAAATAGAGATAACAGAAGTAAACTACGATGAAGAGATAGAAATCCCAATAACAATTTCAAGTCAAACTCCACTAAAGGAAGTAGTATTAACCCTAAATAGATTTAATCCTGTTGAATTTCAAGAGTTAGTGGGTTCAAAATCATTCACCTTTTCTGTTAATTCAAAGTACTTAAACTCGGAAAAAATGGAGATGGAATTAGAATATCAAGATGAGTATGGGAACGTTTATACACAAAATCATTCTCAAAACCTAATAGTTAATAATCTACCATGGTATTGGAAATTCATAAATTTATTCAGATCTTAAAATTAAGATTTACAAAAGGATTGTTTAAACCTATTTTTTTAACTGAAAAACAAAAAAATAAAATTAGACCTTTAAACGAACTAAATAATATTGGAATAAAGGAAGTTTTAAACAAAAAAAACGTAATTTTAGTATTTCACGATTCTTCATTTAGAAAACCAACTAAAAAAATAACTAAGAAAGTAGGAAAAGAAATTATTTTTCCTTCAGTACCTTTTTTAGAAATAAATAAATCTATTTCAGCATCTCCATCTAAAAAACTACATGAATATTTAACAAAAAATATAAAAATTAAAAATAATTGGGCTTCGTTGTTAGTTGGGTATTAATAACTCTTAGCAATATAAACAATTTCTTTTGCAGGTTTACCACAAACAATACATTTTCCTTTAGATTTCTCTTTTTTATTTGCTAAAGTTCCACGTACCTCTGCCAAAACATCTTTCTCAATTTTTTCAGCACACCCAAATCCTTCTTCATTGATAGAACACCAATCAACACGAGCAATTTTGCCATCTTTCATGGCCTTTTCAAGTTCTTTTTTAGTTTTGCAATTAACAATCCTTCCACGCATCAATTTTTCAGAATTCTTCAGTAGTCTATCATCAAATTCTTTTCCTAATTTATTCAGATTTTTTAATTCGGAAACAGAAATATTTATTTTCTCTCCACTATCTCTAATAAACAAAGTTAACTTTTTATTTTTGACTTCCCTCTCACCAATTTCCAATCTAAATGGAACTCCCTTAAGCTCCCATTCATTAAATTTCCAACCAGGACTATAATCGTCCCTACCATCAACTTCAAATTTTAATTCCATTAGTTTTAACTTATTTTCAATTTTATCAATATATTTCAAAACCTTTTCTTTATTTTTTTTATTATATATGGGAACAATTACTAAATTTAAGGGAGCAATACAATAAGGAAAAACTAACCCTTTATCATCTCCATGAGTTGAAATTACTGAAGCCAATATTCTTGAAATTGCTGGACCATAAGCAGTTGTATAGAGATATTCTTCTTTTTCATTTTTGTCAGTAAATGTTGCTTCAAATGCTCTGGAAAAAATCTGCCCCATGTAATGAGTAGATGGCTGCTGAATTAATTTTCCATCTGGCATAACAACATCTGATCCAATAGTATACTCTGCTCCGGCAAATTTATCCCACTGTGGGCGCTTCATAGCCAAAAAAGGAATCCCAAACTTACCATGCATTACTGTTTCTGTCATTTTGATATCTTCTATGACTTGTGCTTCTGCTTCTTCTTTGGTTGCAAAAGCATTATGGGCCTCTATCCAATTGAATTCTCTTCCCCTAATCAATGGTCTGGTTGATTTAGTATCATATCTAAAAACAGATCCCTTTTGGTATAATTTTAAAGGTAAATCTTTATGGCTCCTTATCCAATAACTAAACATGGGAGTAAATACAGTTTCACTCGTTGGTCTTAGTGCCAACTTTTCATCATCTTTATCTGTTTCAAGCCAAAAAACTTCTGGAGTAAATCCTTTTACATGGCTAGATTCTTTTTTCAAATTTGATTCTGGTATGACTGAAGGCATGATAACGGGTTTGTGTCCATTTCTTTGCAATTCTTTTTCATAAATACCATACATATTTTCCATAGCTAAAGCACCAAATGGCCGGATTATAATAAAACCTTTAGTTCCAAGTCTCAAGTCCACTATCTCGGCTTTTTGAATAATTTGAGAATACCACTCTGAAAAATTTTCTGATTTTTTTACAGTTAATCCTTCCTGGCTTTGTTTTTTCATAGAACTCTTTGGATTAAACTGACTTTTAAAACTTTTTATTTCAATAGGTGTCGGTCACAGCCCAAGCAGATAGTACTAATTTCTCCATCCTTTGTTATTTCAAATTCAGAAATGCTGGTATTTGCAATTGCCCGGGGTCTTTCTCTAAGTTTCCATAATGGTAAGTTTTCAAATATAGACCTAAAACAATAAATCACTCCACCATGAGTAACTACCAAAACAGTTTCTTCTCCATGTTTTTTCAATATTTTTTGGTAAAATTTCTTTACTCTTTCAAGAACATCAAGCAACCTTTCTCCCCCGGGAGATCTTTTCTCTCCAAATTTTTCTCCAGGAAGTTTCAACCAATCTTCTGGAGTAACCATCTTTCCAGAAAATTCACCATGATCTATCTCTCTAAGAAGTTTGTCTTTTTTGATTTTTACTTCTGGATGATATTTTGCGATAGAGTTTGCAGTTCTATTGGCCCTAGCTAGATCACTGGTATAGATAAAATCAATTTTCACATCCTTTAATCTCTCAACTAAAAGATTAATCTGTGCCAATCCTTCTTTTGATAAGGTACCGTACTTTTGACCTTGAGAAATCCTCTTTTCATTTTCTCTTGTTTTTCCATGTCTCACTAATATCAATTTCATAAAACTAAATACAAAAAACTGACTTTTAAAACTTTCTCTAAATATACTTGCTACCTTCTCGAATACTTAAATTAGATAATTCATTTTTATTCTCATTAATAAATTTTTTAACAGATTCTTTATTTGTCTTAGAATACTCTCTCAAACTCCAACCAATCGCCTTTCTAATAAAAAACTCTTTCTCATGCACCCTATTTTTAATAAAAGAATATAATAATTCTTCATCAGTTTCACTCTTAAACTTCAATTGGGATAAAATGCTAGCACGTCTTAACCATATATGATTACTGTTATTCCAAGATTTCAAAGTTTTTCTCATCTCTTTAGGATATTTTTTTAATAATCCTCCAACAGTATTTGGAGAAATTCCGTCAATAATGTCCCACCAAGCACCAGTAATAATAATATGTTCAATTAAAGGAATAATTTTCAAAGTGTGATATTCTTTGTACTGACTCAAAATTGTCATAGCAGCATATCTTTCTTCCCTAAACTTGGCATTATCCCACAATTCTTCAATAACTTCAATATACTCTTCAAAATTTTCTATTGTATATTTTTTCTTTAGTTCAAAATCAATTTTTTTCTTTATGGGGCTTCTAACACCATAATAAGGCATTTCAGATTTCATATACTTTTGTGCACCTTCAGCAAACTCTTTATCAGAATTCTTCCTAAATTCATTTTTATATGCTTTAATTAATGGATGCATTTTAAAATAAAGCGGGTCCGCCCGGATTTGAACCGGGATCCTTCGGGCCGAAACCGAAAATTCGATCCAGATTAAACTACGGACCCAACAGCTTAACGTCGAAATACGGCTTCATTGTTAGTGAATACATTAAACTCCACCATTCGGCTCCACATCAAGCTAATTTTATAATCAAAATGTACTTTAAATAGCTTACTACCAAAACAAATTTAAACTAAAAGCAATAAAATCTAACTATGTCTCAGTTCTATAAATTAACAAAAGAGGAAACTATAAAGCAATTACAAACCAATGAAGAAATAGGACTAAAAAATCTAAAAGTAGACTTGAGAAGAAAAAAATATGGACTAAACGAAATCACTCATAAAAAAAAGATTTCGCCAATAAAAATTTTCCTTCAACAATTTGTTAACCCATTAGTATACATATTAATAGCTGCAATAATAATTTCTTTAGCAATTCAACATTTTATAGATGCATATGTAATTTTAGCAATTGTAATTTTAAATGCAGTTTTAGGGTTTACTCAAGAGTATAAGGCAGAGAAAGCATTAGAGATGTTAAAAAAGATGGCAGCACCGCATGCCAGAGTTCTCAGAAATGGACATACAAAAGTAATTGAAGCAACTAAATTAGTTCCAGGAGACATACTAATTCTTGAAACAGGAGACAAAATTCCTGCAGATGCAAGAATAATAGAATCAATTAACCTAAGAGTAAATGAAGCAATCTTAACTGGAGAATCAATACCGAAAGACAAGACAGAAAATCCAATAAAAGAGGATTCAGCACTAGCAGACCAATTAAATATGCTTTTTGCAGGAACTGTAGTAGCTTACGGAAGAGGAAAAGCAGTAGTTACAGGAACCGGGAATAAAACAGAATTTGGTAAGATAGCTGATTCACTACATTCAATAGAAGAACACCAAACCCCCCTACAAAAAAAACTAGGGAAGTTTGGAAAAAAATTAGGACTTATAACATTGGGGGTTGTTTTCGTTGTTTTCTTATTAGGATTACTAAAAGGATTAGAGTTAGTAGAATCTTTAATGACATCAATAAGTCTGGCTGTTGCAGCAATTCCGGAGGGACTGCCGGCAGTGGTAACTATTTCTCTAGCAATAGGAGTAAAACGTTTAGTAAAAAATAAAGCTCTTATAAGAAAACTTGGAGCAGTAGAGACTTTAGGTTCTACAACCGTAATTTGCTCAGATAAAACTGGAACTATGACTTCTGGAGAAATGACTGCAAAGGTAATATATGCGAACAATTCAATAATCAAAGTTTCTGGTTCTGGATATTCCTTAGAAGGTTCTTTTACTGAAAAAGGCCAACCATTCAACACCGAGAAAATACACAAACTTCTAGAGGCATCTTATCTATGTAATAATTCTAATCCAAAAGAAAAACAAGGCGCACCAACAGAATTAGCTCTAAAGATAGTATCACAAAAGGCTAAAGTAAAAACTAACTTTGAAAGAACTGATGAAATACCTTTTGATTCTAATAAAAAATATATGGCTACGATTGATCAAGATGGCAGGACAAAAAATGCACACATAAAAGGAGCTCCAGAAATAGTTCTAGAAATGTGCAGTCAAATTTACACTGGAACAAGAACACGTCCATTAACTGAAAAAGACAAAGAAAAGATAATAGAAATGAATGATAAGATGGCCAATTCTGCATTAAGAGTTCTTGCCTTTGCGTATTCTGAAGATGGTTCAACAAAAAACTTAATCTTTTTAGGTTTGATAGGAATGTTAGATCCGCCAAGGGAATCAGTTGCTGGGGCCATTAAAACTGCTAAGAAAGCAGGAATAAGAGTAGTTATGATAACCGGAGACAATGCTCTAACTGCAAAAGCAATCTCATCACAGATAGGAATAAAATCCGAAGTTGTAACTGGAGTTCAATTAGATAGGATGTCAGATGAAGCCATTCTAAATACTATAAGGCAAGTTTCTATTTTTGCTAGGGTTAATCCAGAACACAAGGTAAAAATCTTAGAAGCATTCCAAAAAGACAAACAAGTTGTAGCAATGACTGGAGACGGAATAAATGATGCT
The DNA here is from genome assembly GCA_018652625.1 of Candidatus Woesearchaeota archaeon. GTDB lineage: Archaea > Nanobdellota > Nanobdellia > SCGC-AAA011-G17 > PNOQ01 > JABIBT01. The sequence continues at coordinate 69,794 of JABIBT010000027.1, forward strand.
CCAGCTCTAAAAAAAGCAGATGTTGGAGTAGCCATGGGTATCTCTGGAACAGACGTTTCAAAAGAAGCTTCTGACATGATTCTAATGGACGATCATTTTTCTACAATTGTAAGTGCAATAAAATATGGCAGATCTATTTACGATAATATAAAGAAATTTGTAAAATTCTTGCTTTCTGCAAACCTCGGAGAGATATCTGTAATCTTCTTTTCACTACTTTTTTCATTCCCACTGCCACTGCTCCCATTACAAATATTATGGGTTAATCTCGTAACAGATGGACTTCCAGCGTTAGCTTTGGGAAGCGATCCAGCCGAGAAAGATATAATGAAACGAAAACCACGTTCATCAAAAGAAACAATACTTTCTGGAACGAAAGGATTCATAATCACGACAACCATAGTTGCTACAATAATAGTTTTAGGTTTGTTCTCTTTAGAATATTTTACTACAAGTAACTCAGAAAGAGCAAGAACAATAGCACTTACAACTTTAATTTTCTTTGAATTATTCTTGGCATTTTCATGTAGATCTAAAACAAAAAACATTTTTCAGATAGGATTCTTAACTAACAAATATTTGATAGGGGCAGTTTTATTGTCTATGGTGTTACACTTAATTTTAATGTATACCCCGCTTCTAGCAGGATGGTTTAGTCTAGTTGGTTTGGGTTGGGTAGACTGGATAAGAATACTAAGCGCCTCAATAATTGGGGTTGCAGTTTTAGAAGTTAGGAAATTATTTTTGAAATAACAAAAACTATTTAAATCTAAATTATAAAAATTTATTTAATGGACAAGAATCTATTCAGAGCTTCAGCATTATTATGTGGAACAATTATCGGAGCAGGAGTTCTAGGTATACCTTATGTCATAGCACAAGCAGGATTTTTAACTGGAATACTAACAATATTAATTTTAGGAACTGCAATATTATTTCTCAACTTATTTCTTGGAGAAGTAATACTAAGAACGCCAGGAAATCACCAAATCCCAGGATACGCAGAAAAGTACTTAGGAAAGTGGGGAAAACGAGCCATGTTATTATCCATGTTCGCAGGTATTTATGGTGCCTTAATAGCATATTTAATCGGAGAGGGCGTAGCTCTTTCAGCTATTTTTGGATTAAGTCCAATGTTTTTTTCAATTGTTTTTTTCATAATCTCATCGATACTGGTTTTTATGGGATTAAAAACAATAATTAAATATGAAATGTTTTTCGCATCATTAGTTTTGCTCTTAATACTAGCAATTTCATCATTTTCAATATTTTCAGGAAATTTTAGCTTACAAAACTTAAGTACATTTAATCTTTCAAATATTTTATTACCATATGGAGTAATATTATTCGCATTTGTTGGTGCGGCAGCTATCCCAGAAATGAAAGAATGTATAACAAGAGATAGAAAAAAACTAAAAAAAGCAATTTTGATTGGTTCAACAATACCCTTATTGTTTTACACTATTTTTGCATTTGCAGTTGTTGGAGTAACTGGATTAGGTACAACAGAAGTAGCAACAATAGGATTAGGAGCAGTTCTTGGTGGATCCATGATTGTCTTTGGAAATTTATTTGCCATATTTGCAATGTTTACCTCTTTTTTAACTTTGGCACTAGCAATGAAAGAAATTTATATGTATGATTATAAAATTAAACCATTATATGCATGGGCATTAACCGTTTTTATACCGTTGATAATATTTTTATTTGGAGCAAAAAGTTTTATTTTGGTTATAGGAATAACTGGTGCGTTCGCAGGAGGACTTGACGGAATTTTAATTACATTAATGTTTTGGAGAGCTAGAAAATTAGGAAAAAGACAACCAGAATATAAACTTGGAAAAAAACATCTAATAGGATTTTTATTGATATTAATTTTTATAATTGGAATAATAGGTGAGATTTTTGAATTAATTTAAGGAATATATCTTTGCAATGTTCTTGGGAATGCTATTGCATCTTTTATAGAATCTAAACCACAAATCCAAGAAATAATTCTTTCCACACCAATTCCATATCCCCCATGTGGAACACTCCCATATTTCCTAGTATCAAAATAAAAATGATATTTCCCGGGATCCTCGCCCTGTTTTTTTAGATTATTAACTAATTTTTTAATACTTTCTTCTCTCTGTGAAGCTCCCATTAATTCCCCATACCCCTCTGGACCAATCATATCAAAACCTAAGACAACTTTAGGATTTTTTTCATCTTCTTTCATATAAAATGCTTTTACTTCTTTAGGATAATGGGTAACAATAATAGGAACATCATATAACTCACTCAACTTATCCTCCTCTATTGTACGTAAATCCTTACCCCATTTTATTTTCATTCCCTTTTTCTTTTCCAGAATCTTCAGAACTTCATCATATGTTAATCTAGGAAATTTCTTTTCAACAACAGGTTTTAGTTTTTTTAAATCTCTTTTTAAAATAGCTAATTCTTTTTTATTTTCTTTTAAAACTTTATTAACCACATGTTTTATTGCTTCTTCAGCATCATCCTGTATATAATTAAAATCTTCCCAAGCGACTTCCATCTCTGCTATCCACATTTCAGATAAATGTCTAGATGTCTTAGACTTTTCCGCTCTAAACGCAGGTTGTATTGTAAATATTTTTTCCAAACCAAAAATTGCCGGTTCAGCATGCAATTGCCAAGTCTGCGTTAAATAAACTGGCTTTCCATAATAATCTACCTTGAATAATGTTGAACCTCCTTCACATTGCATTCCAATCAAATGAGGGCTATGATATTCATAAAATCCCTTTTTTCTCCAATGCTCTCTCAAGGCTTCTAAGATAGTACTTCTAATTTTTAGAATAGCAACCATCTTTCTACTTCTTAACCATAAATGTCTCTGATCCAATAAAAACTCAGGACTTTGATCCTTTCCAATTGGAAAATCATCAGCTTTGTGTACAATATTCATTTTAGAAACTTTCAGTTCATAACCATTTGGAGCTCTTTTATCAGATTGTAAAGTACCTTCTAATTCTAAAGAACTCTCAATAAGCAAGTCATCAGCTTCTTTTACTAGTTTAGGAGTTTTCAAAACACACTGGACAATATCAGAAGAATCTCTCATAACAATGAAGATTTTATCCTTCATCTTCCTAATTCTATAAATCCATCCTCTAATAGCAACCTTTCCAGATTTTTTCTTCAGTGCTTCTTCTACAGATATGAACTTCATTTTAATTTCAACCCAACATCATCTAATT
>JABIBT010000028.1 GCA_018652625.1 Candidatus Woesearchaeota archaeon
AAAGCGGTTCTGTAGAGTATTCCAATGTTCTTAGGGTAGAAATTACGAATACTGTCTTTAAATCTAATGGAAGAATAAAAGAAACTTTTTTTACGTATAATACACCAGATTATTTAACCGATTCGCACCCTGCAATAAAATTTGAGAATGGGAGAGAATTGTTGATGGAGTTATCTCATGTTTTGAGAGAATATAGGAAAGACTCAGGGATTTTGGATGCTAGGTTTGAGTTTATAAATGTTGGAGTAATTCATCCTACCTTAGTTGAAATTACTGAAAAGAAAAATATTTCTGAAGGAATGGCTAAGGAATTACAAACGATATTGGAAGAAAGATTGAGTTCTTAGTTTACTTTCCTAAAATTAATTCTATAATATCTAAATGTTTTAGTTGATGGTCTTTTCCTATAGTTCTTTTTGTTTTTACGTCTATTGCTCTTATGAATTTCTTTCCAAAATCGGTGTGTAATCTAAATGCAAAATCTAATGCAGTTGTTCCTTCTTTCATTAAAAAACAATCTGGAAGAACATTTCCATCTGAATCTTCTAATTTTGAAACTCCTCCTGGATGGATTGCAATTCTATTTAATGAGTCAAACACGGCAGTGTCTATTATTTTTTGTACTCCAGTAAAATTAAAACTAGAAAGAACATTATTTTTTATTAATTCTAAACCCTTAGTTTGTTCTTTAGTTAAGTCTTTTTTTATTTCGAAATTGTTTTCTCCAGGAAGGTAATGAATTAGTTTATGTTTATGTGCTTCTTTTAATGCTAATTCTGATTCTGCTGAACAAGGAAAAATTATATGATTTGGAAATTCTTTTTTTAGTTGTTCATAGTTTTCTTCAGAACCAGGAATATCTATTTTATTTGCTGCTATAATCATTGGTTTTGTTTCTGCTCTTAATTTTGAAGCAAGTTTAAACATTTCTTCTTCTGACCACGAAGTAGGATTTTCTGGTAGATCTTTTGCATATTTTTTAACCATATCTTCAGTTACTCTTAAACCAGATAACTGTTTTGCTAATGCTTTTGAAATTTCCAAATGTTCTTGTTGTACAGTTCTTGAGAATTTTTCCCATCCTTTTTTTAAGATTCTTAGATACCACATGTCTAATTCAAATTCTAAAAATCTTACGTCGTTACTTGGACTATAAGATAATGTTGGAACTGGTTCTCCTTTTTCGTTTGTTGAACCAGAAATATCAACTACATGAATTAATGCATCTGCTTGGTTTAAGTCATCTAAAAATTGTGAGCCCATTCCTTTTCCTTCATGTGCTCCCGGAACTAAACCGGCTACATCTAACAATTCAACTGGAACAAATCTAAATTTATCTATTGTGAAACCTTCTCTTGGATTGGATGGTTTTCCATACTCTTGAGCGATATCTTTTATTTTTACGTGTCCTGCTCCCCGGTTTGGTTTTATTGTTGTGAATGGGTAATTAGCTATGTCTATATCTGCTAGAGTCATTGCTTTAAAGAAAGTTGATTTTCCTGATGATGGTTTTCCCACGATTCCAATTAACATGTTTTTTTCAAATAGAAGTTTATTTAAATAACTTTGTTTTGGTATTTATATGAGAAGCATATTGCGTTCTAAAATCCATAAGGCTACTGTAACTGAAGCTGACTTAGGCTATGTAGGTAGTATAACCATTGATGAAGATTTAATTGATAAGGTTGGTTTTATGGACGGTGAAAAAGTTTTGGTAGTTGATAATACTAACGGTGCTAGGCTAGAAACTTATGTAATAGTTGGTGAGAGAGGTTCTGGAATAATATGTATGAATGGAGCAGCAGCACATCTGATAAAAAAAGGTGATGAAATCATCATCATGGGTTTTGAGTTGACTGATAAACCAATTAAATCTAAAAATATTTTAGTTGATGAAAATAATAAATTTGTGAGATATTTATAATAAAATCAAATTATTTTATGGATTTTACTTTAGTTAATTTTTTAAATAACTTTGTTTTCCCGTTCTTATGTTTCCTTTTGAGCATTTAGTGGTGATTTGGATTGTTGCTTCTATAATCCAAAAAGTTAGTAAGATAAAAATCTCTAGATTGGGGTGGGCATTATTATTTTTTGGAGCCTTACTTCCGGATGTAGATTATTTGTTTGTTTGGATATCTAATAGTCCAATACATAGAACATTTACACATTCATTTGTATTTGTTATACTTGGATTTTTTGTAAGTTATTTTATTTTGAAACAGTATAAATTAGAAAAAGAATCTATATTTTTTTCTATAGGTATTTTTAGTCATGTAATTTTGGACATGTTTATTTTTCCTGGTTTAATGTTATTTTGGCCAATAGGAACTTTGTTTTCTTTTTATGGATTAACTAATTTATTTGTAATGCCCGTTGTTACGATTGGTACTTTACATCTTTATGTTAAGTGGCTTTTGTTTGATATTGTTTTGGGAGTTGTTTGGTTGAGTTATTTATATTTTAAGGGAAAAATTAATTTTTAGAAAGTTTTATATATTAAATTTTAGTCTTTTTTTATTAAGAGCCCGTAGCTTAGCCTGGTGGAGCACCGGTCTTATATGACGGTTATTGATTTTGTCAATAGCTTGCTAGGAACACCGGCGGTCGGGAGTTCAAATCTCCTCGGGCTCACTTTTATATTCTCCGTACTTTTTCCAGAATTCATATTTTGATTTTTTATAAGGATTGCTTGATCCTATTTCACACATCCATTTTGTTACTTCCTTTTTCCCGTGTAACTTTATAGAATCCTTATAGTGACTTAGTATTGGGTTAAATCCCTTACCTCTTAATATTTTTAGAAGTTGGTTAATTAAATTTGTGTTGTGTGAAGATATTTCTATTATGGGATATGTTCTTTTGTCTCTTTTGTGATTGTTTTTTGTAAAATAAATCGATCCGTCAGTATCAAATAACCCCCTTAATACATTGTTAATAAAACCTTTTTTTAGAAACTTGTTTGAGATTATCATTCCTTGTTTTTTTCCATAAGGAAAGTTTAACTGGTCATTTAAAAAAGCGGAGAATTTTTTATTTGAGAATGTAATAAATATTGCATTTTTGTTATTTCTGTAACCAATTGATATCTTTCTTTTTGTTATTCTTTCAATGAGATTTTGTAAGTATGTGTAATACTCTCTGTCATTTTGGCTGTGCCCATCTATTCTGATTATTTCTTTGTTTCTATTTTGTGAATAAAATTTGGATATGCATCCATCTCCTAGTAAGATTCCATAAAATTCTGCTAACTCTTTATTTATTTTAAACATCTTTTAGATATGCTTTTTATGTTTATAAATTCTGTCTGCGTGCGTGGCAAGATGGCAAGGAAGATTTTATAAAGAATATTTTTTAAGTTTAAGTATGGTCCATTCAAATTTTGGTTTGAGACATTTTAGTAAAAGAAAGAAAAGAAGTTTTATTGATAAGTTAATTTATGTTTTTGCTATAGGTGGACCGTTGATGAACATCCCCCAATTATTAAAAATTTGGACCGAAAAAAATTCCTCTGGTGTTTCTGTAATTTCTTGGATTGGTTTTTCTCTGACAGCTTTAATTTGGTTAGTGTATGGTATTATTCATAAAGAGAAACCTATTATAGTTGCTAATATTTTATACTTCGTTTTACAAGTCGGAGTTATTATTGGTGCTTTAGCCTATTAGAGAAAGTTTTAAAAACTCTTGATTTTCTCAATTCATTATGCTCCTGTAGTGTAGTCCGGCCAAGCATATGTGGTTTTCGTCCACATGACCCGGGTTCAAATCCCGGCGGGAGCATACTTTTATTTTTAGAATAAGTTCTTTTAATTAAAATTTTTGTAATTTAGATTGAAACCATATATCTCTTTGAATTTTTTTTCAAATTGTTGTTTTGATTTTATTTCTTTGCTGACTTTGATTAAATTTAGAAGTTTAGTTTTACCGTACTTTTTTGCTAAAAATTCTATTGCAAATCCAGATTCTTGATATAGGCCTGGGCCATATTTTTCATCACATTCTAGAAATTTGTTTAGTTTTTTTGGCTTTTTCTTTATTTTAGTTTGTCCAGATAGATATATAGCTATTCCTTCCCATAACCAATATGGTTTCTTTTTCTTTTTTGTTATGATTCTTGTAAATGTATGGACTAGTTCATGTTTTAGTAATGCGGAATACCTCTCTTTTATGTATTTACAGTTATGGCATTTTTCGCATTCTTTTTTATCTAACATATAGACATCTTTTCCATTTATCCAACCCACAACCCACTCTGGAACATTTTCTCCTCTGATATAATTTCTCATCTTTTTTGAAGGAATAATGAATACATTTGGCCTATTTATTTTCCATTTTAATTTAAAAAATTTTTCTAGGTCTCTCATAGAATCTTCGTAAACTTTTTCTAGAAATTTGTTTTTTTTCTTGTCTATTTCTAATGAATAAATCATGAAATTGGGTTTAATTTATTAATATAATAATCTTTTGTTTTTAGAAAATTTTAAAAACAACCATTCCAAATTTTAGTTATGGAAAAACAAATTAAAAAAGAGGATAAAATTAAAAAAATTATTTCTGAGAAAAAAATTAAAGTTTCTCATAGATTTGTATCCGCGTTATCTTTAGTTAGCATTTTAGGATTTATTGGTATTGTGAGTTATGCCCTATTTAATTTTAATTTAAATAATTATGTTGAGGCTTTGTTAATGCTTACAATCGGTACTGGTTTGATTTTGGAGGCAAATATTAATTCTTTGAAATCTATAAATGTCGAGGGACTTACTAAGAATAATTTTACACATTTAACTACTATGATCATAGGGGGCATTGCAGTTTTAGCAGGGATTTTTAGTTTTCCAGGGATAAGAATAGAAAACCCTTCTTTCTTGGCTGTTAAAGGAATCATCAGTATAATTGCCATTATTTTTATTATAATTCAAACTTGGGTTATTGAATAAAGTTTAGAAAGATTTATAAAAAGTGATTAAGCATTCAAATTTACAAAATGAAAAGAAGTAGCAATCGTTGGAAGAAAAAAGGTCAAATGCGTTGGAAGTGGCAACGTAAAAAGATGAAGAAAGAGAAAAGAAAAAGAAAGGGCAAGTAATTAGAATTCTATTTACCACTTTTTCATCAGAAAACTTTATAAAGGAGATACCTTCTCATTTCAATACATTTCGTTGACGAAGAGTGTTTCTTCTGAGAAATTTTATGAGTACTTAATTAAAAATATTGAGTATGATGTATGAACAAAGTCAAACTTAGTAGTGAAACTAAACCAATTTTAAATAAGGTATGCGATACAATTCCCGTTGATCCTGCGGGAGGTTGCTGCTATTGGAATTCGAATTAGCCATGCAAGTCAGGGGGTTTTCGGACCACCGGCGAAAGGCTCAGTAACACGTCAATAATCTGCCCTTAGATTGGGGATAACTTCGGGAAACTGAAGCTAATACCCAATACGAGATAGATACTGGAAAGTTCTTTCTCTGAAACGTAAGGTCTAAGGATGAGTTGGCGGCTGATTAGGCTGTTGGTGAGGTAACGGCTCACCAAACCGATGATCAGTAGGGGAGATGAGAGTCTTAGCCCCGAGAAGGACACGGAGGTACTTGTCCTAGTCCTAAGGGACGCAGCAGGCACGGAACCTTTACAATGCACGAAAGTGTGATAAGGGAATTCCAAGTGCTCTATCAATGATAGGGCTTTTGTCGAGTGTAAGGAGCTCGTCGAATAAGTGGTGGGCAAGACTGGTGCCAGCCGCCGCGGTAACACCAGCGCCACAAGTGGCAACCATGTTTATTGGGTCTAAAGCGTCCGTAGCCGGTTTGATAAATTTCTTGTGAAATTGTTCAGCTTAACTGAACAGCGTGCAAGAAAGACTGTCGAACTTGAGACCGGGAGGAGACAAAGGTATTCCAGGGGGAACGGTAAAATGTAATAATCCTTGGAGGACCACCAATGGCGAAGGCATTTGTCTAGAACGGTTCTGACGGTCAGGGACGAAAGCTAGGGGAGCAAAACGGATTAGATACCCGAGTAGTCCTAGCTGTAAACGCTGCGAGCTAGGTGGTGCGTATTCTTCGGGAATATGCAACGCCCTAACGAAGGTGTTAAGCTCGCCACCTGGGAAGTATAGTCGCAAGGCCGAAACTTAAAGGAATTGGCGGGGGCTCGCTACAAGGGGTGCGGCGTGCGGTTTAATCTAATTACACACAGAGAATCTCACCAGCAGCGACGGCAGGATGAAGGTCAGATTGAAGGTTTTACCTGACAAGCCGAGAGGTGTTGCATGGCCGTCGTCAGTTCGTGCCGTAAGGTGTTGCGTTAAGTCGTATAACGAACAAGACCCATGCCTACATTTGCCATCGTCTTCTATGGAAGGAACGAGCACAATGTAGGAACTGCCTTGGAAACGAGGAGGAAGGTGTGGGCAACGATAGGTCTGTATGACCCGAATCTGCTGGGCTACACGCGCGCAACAATGGTAGAGACAATGGGATACAACTCCGAAAGGAGAAGTTAAGCCTCTAAACTCTATCTTAGTCTAGATTGAGGTTTGTAATTCAGCCTCATGACAATGGAATCCCTAGTAATCGGGTGTCAACAGCGCCCGGTGAACACGTCCACGAGCCTTGCACACACTGCCCGTCATCCCAACCGAGCAGGGCTTTGGTGAGGTTTATTTTTTTGAATGAATCGAATCTAAGTTCAGTGAGGTGGGGCAAGTCGTCACAAGGTATCCGTAGGGGAACCTGCGGATGGATCACCTCCTATATTATTTTTCATTACTAAGTGCTTAGATGTTCATACATTATTTTGGGCCCATAGTCTAGTGGTAGAACAGGGCGTTTGCAACGCCCAGGCCCGGGTTCGATTCCCGGTGGGTCCATAACTCAATGCAACTCGATATCCAAAAGATGCGGGTGAAGAACTTATTAGTATATCATATTCATAAGTTGTGCATAGGCAAAACATACTTGGTTTCTCACGCCATTAAGTGAATGACTTGGCTCGAGAGCTGAAGAAGGTCGTGGCAAGCTGCGATAAGCTTGGGGTAGGTGCATGCAGCCGTTGATCCCGAGATCACCGAATCAGACTTCTGTTGCTTAGGCAAAACTAGAGATAGTGAGTTACGCGGGGGACTGAAGCGTCTTAGTACCCGCAGGAAAAGAAATCAATTGAGATGCGGTTAAATTTATCAGCGAGAAAAAACCGCATAGGGCAAACCGAATCCTTTATTGAAAGATAGAGGAAATGTGGTGTTTGGGCAAATCTTTTTACCCTAGTTAGTTAATCTGAATTTTCCTGGAAAGGAAAACCATAGAGAGTGATAGTCTCGTAAGAATAAGCTAATGGGTATTGATTTGTTCCAGAGTAAGGTACATTGGAAATTGTGTCTGAATATGGGGGACATCAACCTCTAACCCTAAATACATCTCGAGACCGATAGCGTACTAGTACCGTGAGGGAAAGTTGAAAAGAACCTGTAACAGGGTGTGAAAAGATCTGAAACTTAATGGTTATAGTATGTTGCGGCTTTTAGGAGTTGCAACGTACGTTTCGAATAACGGACCAGGGAGTATACTTGAGTGGCGAGGATAATTTTGTTAAGAAAGTATTCGTAGCGAAAGCAATTTCTCGCAGGTAACGAGGAGAGAGGTGTTAATAGCGCCTACAGTCACTTGAGTCTTACCCGAAACCGGGTGATCTAGCCATGGGCAAGGTGAAGCAGGAGTAAAATCTTGTGGAGGCCTGAAGAGTTTCTGCGGACAAGCGTTCTTATGACCTGTGGCTAGGGGTGAAAAGCCAATCGAACCCGGTAATAGCTGGTTCCTGCCGAAGTGGGCCGTAGTCCAGTCTTAGTGGAGATAGTTATGGTAGTAGAGCTACGGATTTGGGGTTTTGGGGGAGAAATCCCTCGGCCTCTTGTTCAACTCCAAACGCCATTACATCTTAGATGCTAGGATACGGCGGTAGGCGGTAAGCGTCTATCGCGAGAGGGGAACAACCCAGACTATAGTTAAGGTCCCTAAATACTGTTTGAGTGTTAAAGGGTGAAAGGTGTGCAACACCAAAGACAGCTGGGAGGTAAGCTCAGAAGCAGCTATCCTTTAAAGAAAGCGTAATAGCTCACCATTCTAGGTGTTGTGCCCTGAAAATGGACGGGGCTAAATCAGTTACCGATACTATAGGCGTCTTAAAAGATTGCGGTAGGCAGGTGTTCTGCTTGAGTGGAAGTCAGTACGTAAGTGCTGGTGGATCGAGTGGAAATAAGAATCCTGGTGGTAGTAAGATCAGTTCATAGTGAGAATCTATGGTACCTTAAGGGCAAGGGTTTCTTGGCAATGTAGATCAGCCAAGAGTAAGTCGATCCTAACTAAGTTCGTAATGGAACAATAGGAAAGGGAAAAAGGTTAACATTCCTTTACCATCTAAATACTCGGCGACGGAAGTTTTATTTCTGACGCTTGGGGATAGACCGACATTTCTCGTCTGGAATGCCAATTAGGATAAGTCAAAGGAGTATCGTAATGATGAGAATTTGATTAAACCTGAGAATGGTCTGCCTTATGGCGGATTTGGTCAACTCCTCGAGTCCATGAAAAAGAAATAAAAATGGATTTTAGATGATCGTACCCAGAACCGGCACAGGTGCCCCTAGGTGAGAAACCTAAGGTATGAGGGAGTAATCCTATTAAGGGAATTCGGCAAATTAGTTCCGTATCTTTGGTATAAGGAATCCCTGCGTTTGTCTTCGTATGAAGGCGATTACAGGGTGCAATTACAAGAGAGATCCGACTGTTTAACAAAAACATAACTGATCGCTAGCCTGTAAAGGTGTGTATGGTCAGTGACGTCTGCCCAGTGCTGGTACTTGAAACTTCTTTTCAAGGAAGCTAAGAGCCAGTAAACGGCGGGAATAACTATGATTCTCTTAAGGTAGCGAAATGCCTTGTCGTTTTATTGACGACTTGCATGAAAGGCGTAACGAGATCTCTACTGTCCCTAATAGGAATCCCCTGAACACACTATCCTGGTGCAAAGGCCAGGGACCTCCAGTGGGAAGTATAGACCCCGTAGAACTTTACTACAGTCATTTGTTGTGATGTTAGTTTTGTTGTGCAGTGTAGGTGGGAGTTGCTAAAGCTCTGACGCAAGTTTGAGTGTAGACGACGATGAGACACCACCCTTCAAAATTGACATTGCTTACCTTCGAAAGAAGAGACATCATATGATGGGTAGTTTGGCTGGGGCGGCACCCTGCTGAAAAGATATCAGCAGGGCCCAATGGTTAGCTCAATCGGGTCAGAAATCCGATGTAGAGTGCAAGAGCAAAAGCTAGCCTTACTGTATTCCGAATAATAAGGAATTTAGTGACGAAAGTCTGGTCTAGCGAACCCTTGTGTCCTCCTTGATGGGGGCCAAGGCAGACAGAAAAGCTATCTCGGGGATAACTGAGTGGTAGCGCCTGATAGCTCGAATTGACGGCGCTGTTTGCTACGACGATGTCGGCTCAACTCAACCTGGGCGTGCAGAAGCGCCCAAGGGTGGGGGTGTTCACCCATTAAAGAGTTTCGTGAGCTGGGTTCAGAACGTTGTGAGACAGTTTGTTCAATATCTAGTGGAGGTGTTCAGTATCTGAGAGGAAGGATCCTTTAGTACGAGAGGAACGAGGATTCGTAGCCTCTGGTGTATCGGTTATCCGACAGGGTAGGCCGAGCAGCTACGCTATAAGTGATAAGAGCTGAAAGCATCTAAGCTCGAAGCATCCCTCAAAAAGAGATACTACAAGCTCTCGTAGAAGACGAGTTTGATAGGAACGGCGTGTAAGTGCCAAGGTAACGAGGTATTTAGCGTGCGTTTACTAATCGCTTGGAAATTATCAAGTATGTTTTGCCTATGTTTTACTTATTTCTTTTTAGTAAAACTTTTTAGAATTAGTGAGAGCTATGTTAAATAGTTAGATTTATAAATTGAGATATTTTATCGAAATAATATTAATTGATAATAAAAATGGATTCAATATTTATGGAGTTGGGAGTCAGGGGCAATCTGATTTTTGCTGAGATTGCTGCGAGATTTGGTGACTCTAGAACTATGGTGACTGTGCTTGAAGAAGCAACCATGCAGAGATTGAATATAGCAAAAGATGAACCTGAGATGGATAAACTAACACGAGGGGCCGGTTTAGCTTTTTATAATCTTGCAAAAACACTTGATGGAGTAGGAGAGAATTTTCATAGAGAGGCTGCTAAATTAAGTTTGGATTATTCTTTACAACATTATGATGATTTAGGAGTAAAGATTACAGTTAGTGGTGGAACTTTAGATGATTTGAATGATTATGTCAGAAATCCAAATTCAAAGATTTCACTTGAAAATATTGAGTTGAAAATAAATTAATTTTTTCCATAATTAATCCTAAATATTTATTTTTTAAGATTCATCAATAGGTTTATTTTACCGAAATGTTGTTCGGTAAAACTTGAACTTCTAAGCAAATAGTTAAATTTATAAAGCATATTCTGGAGTATATATGTGTAGGTAAGTGCCTGACTAACCTTTGAGGAGGAAAGTCCACACACAAATATCGGTCGCTTAATTTAAGTCGAGGAAACTCGAGGCAACCGCTCAGAAATGGCACGTCCTTACATTGTTTAATAATGAGGCTTGCGAAGTTTCTTGGCAACAAGAGATGAGTTAACCAGCTGAATAGATGTAAGGGAACGATGAGACAGCGGAGCACGACTTTGTGCAAGTTTTTGAAACGCTTAGTCGAATGTCAGGATACATTGTCCATTTAAGTGGAATGTTAACAGAATGTGGCTTACACTTACCTACTTTTTATTTTTCATAAAGTTTTTATAGCAGCTAGGTTCTCTATTTTTATAATGGAGGTTATGTAAATGACAGAAAAAATTGATTTAGTGAAACTTTTGGAAGGAGCAGAGGACGTATCAACTGTTTTTTCTTGGATAGAAAAAAAGGGATTTGATGTTCAGCAGGAACCTAATTTGAATGGGGCTAGGCCGATCTTAAAAGTGGCTGCCGAATATGCAATTTTAGGAGATAATAGGGTTTCTTTGGAAGGGCAAGTAATTCATGTTTATCAATCTGGAATGAACTATGTTCCTAAAAAAAGATAAGCTTTATAAATAATCTATTTTTATTTCTATTACTATGGCACAAGATAAAGTTCAACTACCTTCTGGAATGGGAGGATTAGTAAGATACTACGATGAATATAAAAGTAAGCTAGAATTTAAACCTGGTACTATTATTTTATTTATCGTATTGACAATTTTGATTGAGATTCTTTTGCATATTTATGGCGGGAGTTGGTTTGGTTAAAATGATCCCTGGAATGAATCCTAAAAAGATGCAGAAAATGATGAACCAGATGGGGATGAAACAAGAAGAGATTCCTGCTTCTGAAGTTATTATTAAAGGACCAAAGGAAATTATAATTAAAAATCCTCATGTTCTTAAAGTTAATATGATGGGTCAAGAAACTTATCAAATAACTGGGGAAGCTTCTGAAGGTTCAGGTATTTCTAAGGACGATGTTTTGACTGTTTCTACTCAAGCTGCAGTTAGTGAAGAAGATGCCCAGAAGGCTCTTGAGGAAAGTGATGGCGATTTAGCTGAAGCAATTATGAAATTGCAGAAATAGTTTTCTTTAAATATATTAATTTACTACCTCTTTTGTGGAAGATTTACAATTTAAGTTTAAGGATGCGGTAGATTCTTTGAAAAGGTCTAGTCATATGTTGCATGTTACTTATCCATTAGTCAAGGATCCAAGACTATTTATTGGAATTATGATAAATTTAGATAAATCTTTGAAGTCAGGATTAGACTCTTTATTATATTATGAAAGAATGTATAAAAAAATAAACCCGTATCCAGATGATTTTATTTCGAAATTAGAAGTTTTTAGGAAAATAATTGGGGTAAGATATAACTTTGACAAAGATTTACCACAGTTTATTCTAAAAATAGATCAAATAATGAAAAATAGAAAAAAAGCTCCAGTTGAATTTGCAAAAAATGGGAACTTTGTAATCTGTGATGTCGACTATAGAACCAAGATTTTAAAGCCGGAGGAGATAAAAGAATACCTTTCTAAGGCAAAGGTTTTTATATTACAGCTGCATAATATTATGACAGGAAGTTAAATGAATATATGGAATTAATAGACAACGCTAAAGAAGAATTGAAGCGATCTGATCATCTGATTTATGTGAGTTTAAAATACACAAGAACTTGTGACATAATCATGAATACTATTTTAAGAATGATTGAATCTTTTGATTTTTTGAATTTGGCATTATTAGAACACTTAAAAGAGAAAAAGAAAATCCCAGAAATACCGAGTAGTGCGTTAAATCGGGCAGAACTATTGAATGAGTTGGATAAAAAATATAAGAGTTTTATGAAACTCTACATGCTGATGAATAAAATTAAAAGTGCTGAATTTGATAGAAGAGAAGAATACAGAAAACATGTTACTATGATAGTGCATTTAGATAGGAAGGAATTGGAAATTACTGTCCCCGTCTTACAAGAATATTTTGAAAAGACTAAAGAATTTGTTACGTTTGTGGAGGAGGAGATTTCATGACTGTAAAAGTTGGAATTTTATCTGGAAAAGGCGGCGTTGGAAAAACTAGCACTGCTGTAAATATGGCTGCTGCTATGTCTTATTTTGGAAGAGATGTAGTAGTTATAGATGGAAATTTAAGTACTCCTAATTTGGGTTTACATTTGGGAGTTCCAGTTGTTCCCATTACCTTACATGATGTTTTGAAAGGTAAAAATTCTATTTTAGATAGCGTGTATTTGCATCATACTGGTTTGAAAATTGTTCCTGCCGGTTTATCCCTAGATGATCTTCGTAATGTTTCTCCAGAGAAATTAAAAAATGTTTTGCCTTCTCTGGATGGTTTAACTGATATTGTTATTATTGATGGCTCAGCTGGTTTAGGAAGAGAGTCTTTAGCAGTTATGCAGGCTGTTGACGAATTGATTGTTGTAACAAATCCTGAATTACCTGCTGTTACGGATGCTCTGAAAACTATTCGTCTTGCTGAGGAAATGGGGAAAAAAGTTAGAGGCATTATTTTAGCAAAGACTGGAGAGAATCATGATATTCCTTTAGAAAATATTGAAAGTTTATTGGAGAAACCAATTTTAGGGATTATTCCTAGTGACAAATCTATTCGTGAAAGTTTAATTCGTCGTGAGCCTGTTGTTTTTTCTCATCCTAGAAGTAAATCTGCTGTAGCTTATAAAAAAGTTGTTGCTGATTTAGTTGGTATTGAGTATAGTGAGAAAGTTGAAGGATTTTTTAGTAGAATTTTTAGAAGGTAAATTAATTTCTTTTATGTTTTATTCTGTAGTCTTCTTCTGCTTTTCTTTCTGCTCTTGTTATTATACTGTCTGCTGCTTCGTTTGATATTTCCCAGAAAAAATCTGTAAGTTCTTTTAATCTTTCTCTAGATTTTTCGAATTCTGGAGATCCCTCTCTAAATGTATTTCCATTTTCTTTGTATGACTTTAAAGTATAAGTTCTTGTTTCTAAGGAACCTCTTTTTGTAATTCTTTCTTCAATATAATCTTCATCGTGATCCATAAAAAGTCCAGTCCAACCGTGATAATCAAAAAATTCAAAATCTGTGTTTTTCCATTTTTGTTTAAGTGTTATTTTTCTATCGTCTTTCCGATAATTAGGGTGCCTATCTATATTTTCTACTTTTATTCTTCCATGGGATGTCCAGTCATCATATCTTGTATCTAAAGTTGTTCTCCATGGTACAAAATTTGCGAAAGCTAGAATTGTTGCTCCTGCGATAAGATAGTGTTTAAATTTCATATTTTTGTGATAATCCTAAAATTTATAAATGCTCTTATTTACATCATTTTTACTTATGGCGGTGGTAGTATAGTGGTTATTACATACGGTTGTGGTCCGTAAAACCCGGGTTCAATTCCCGGCTACCGCATTCGAAACCTTTAAATATATGTACTGGAGTATATACTTTAAGATGGAACAAATATTTAATGAGGATAAGGCACAATTAGGTGCTGGTTGTATTCATTGTTTGTAGTTCGGAGTCTATTTTTTCTAATTTGAATTTTAATGTTTTAGAGAGTTCTATATTTTATGACGGTGTTAGTTTAACGGTAGAACGTAGGATTGTGGATCCTATAGTCCGAGTTCGATTCTCGGGCGCCGTCCCATATTTACAAAAGTTATTTAAATCAAAAAATCGGAGGTTAATACAATGGAAACTGTAAAAGGTTTTAAGGAATTTTATGGCGAGGAAGCTATTAAGAGGAAAAGAGTAAAAGAGATATTAGTTAAGTATTTTACACTTTATGGGTATGAACCTGCTGAAACTCCAATAGTAGAGTATGAAGAATTTGTTAAGGGGGATAATGTTAATGATGAAGCCGTCTCAGATATTTTTAAATTACAAGATAGGGGCAAAAGAAAATTAGCTTTGAGGTATGAAGCTACGTTTCAATTAAAAAGACTGAGTAAGAATAAAAAATTGCCATTTAAAAGATTTCAAATTGGAGAAGTTTTTAGGGATGAGCCGATTTCTGCTAATAGGTTTAGACAATTTACTCAGTGTGATGTTGATGTTGTTGGATCTTCTATTAGAGATGAAGCTGAAATTTTGGCTTTGACATTTTTTGTTCTAAAAGAATTGAAGATTGATGCAGTAATTAATATTAATAATAGGAAGTTATTGAATGAAATTTTAGATAAAGAGAAAGTTAAAGAAAAAGAAGAAGTAATTAGGGAAATTGATAAATTAGATAAACTTCCTGAATCTGAAGTTAAGAAAAATTTAAAGAAGTACAAGGCTGAAAAAGTTTTAAGTATTTTTAAGAAAGATAGTTTTGAAGAGTATGAGAGCTATAAAGAAATTAAAGAGTTATTGAAATATTGCAAATTTTATGGAATTAAAGTTAATTTTTTACCTTCTTTGGCTAGAGGATTAAGTTACTATAATGGTACCGTTTTTGAGATTAAAACTACAAAGATGAAGGAAACTGTTTGTGCAGGGGGTTCTTATTTAGTTAATAGACTTCAGAGTACTGGAATTGCTTTTGGTTTGGAGAGGTTATGTGCTTTGTCTAAAGTTGATTTGAGTGAGAAAAATGTTTTAGCTATTGCTTTGGTTGATAATAAAGAAGTTGTTAAGACTGTTCAGAGCCTGAGAGACGAAGGGATAATTTGTTCTTTACTCTTTGGGAAACCAAGTAAGGCTATGCAATATGCAAACAGTAAAGGAATTAATTATGTTTTGTTTATTGGAGAAAAAGAGTTGAAAAGTAAGAAATTTAAGTTGAAAGATATGAAAACTGGAAAAGAAAACAATTTAAATTTTGATAGTTTAATAAAAAAATTAAAATAAAATTATTTTGTTGTTCCTAATTTTGATAGGCCTTCTAATAATATGAATATTCCTAAAATTAGAATTATTACAAAATAAGCGATGATCATTCCAGGAATTATTGCGAAAATGGAATTCAAAGATTCACTTACTCCATCAATTGGGATATCTACCGAATCTAATTTAATTAGTGTCTTAGATAAAAATATTGCTACCGCGGATATTAAAGTAATAAAAAAACCAAGAATAGTTTCTACCCAACCAATTATTTTTTTCATTTTTTGCTCCCTTTCTTTTTAATAAAGTAATAAAATAATGCTCCAATTATAAAAGTTAGAGCTATGAATAATATCCACAAACTAGAATGATGTCTTTTTTTATGTTCTATTATGATTGCATCAGTTAACATCCATAGCCAAAAAGGAATTCCAATGATAAATACTATTCCCAAAATTGTATTCATTTTAATGTTATGTCTATCTCCTCAAATGGTTTTTCTTGTTGCATATCTATTTTTTTTTGATTGTCAAGATGTAATAATGGAATGAAAGTGTAAATTACATCTTCTCTTTCTTTTGATGGTAATATTTGACTAAATGTAACTTTGTCTTTCTTTTTTAAAAAGCTTCTTATTTTTTCGTATATTTCTATGATTTTATTGCCTAAATCTATCTTTTTATCTGGAACTTTAAGATTTTCTGGAATACTTTCATAATCCATTCTTTTTACTTTCCTTCTTTGTTCTACTTCTAGAGCTCTTTCTAAAGCAAAAACTAAGTCGTTAATAGAAACTTTTCTCTTTCTAGCTTGAGGTGTTTTTATTGTTAATTTTGGATTTATTAGCCTTTCTTGAGTCTCTTGAATGAAATCTTCTGGATTTTCTAATTCATCAGGTTCATATAGTAAGCTATCAAATGCTGCTATATTTTCAGATAATAATTTGTCTGATTTTATTTTTAATAATAATGATGCTGCTAAAATTACTTTTCCAGACATTGAGAAGTTTGTTTCTTGAAGTTTTTTTACTATTCCTATATATTTTTGAGTTAGAATAGATATATCTATATCCCAAGGATTCATTTTTTCTGTTTTTATTAAATCTAATAAGATTGTTTGCCAAGTAATTTCATCCTCTTTTAATAACATGTCTAAAATCTGATCTTGCATAGAATTAAATTCTTTGTTAGTTATTTAAAGTTTGTGATTATAAACCCTGGCAGGACACCCAAGAAACTCGGGCCCAAGGGATTAACCTTAGTTAAGTCCTGCTGGGGAAAAAGAGGTGATATAATTATGGTAGTAAATAACTCCTTTATAAGTGTTTCTATTTTTGCTACTTTAGAATAGTTACAGGAAAATTAAGCCTTTTTTACTTTAAATTCTACATATCCACATTTTCCACAATGTAATCTATCTGGATGTTCTGCTAAGAATACGCCTGCTCCGCATTTTGGGCAACTTGGTCTTCTAATTACCTTATCGCCTTCTATTTTATACTTTAAGTATTTTTTACTCGGCTGCTTGTTCTTCGGTTTTGGTTTCTTTGACATCTTCTTTTGGTTCCTTTTTCACTTCTTCAACAGGTTTTTCCTCTTTAGGCTTTTCTGCTGGAGTTTCTTCTTTTTTAGGTTCTATATACTTCTCTAATTTTTTTAATTCTTCAAGATTATCATACGCGAATGCAGAAATTGTTGAAGATCCTTCTCCAAACTTTGTAATTATGTTTTTTATTATAATTAATTCTTCTTTTGTTTTTAATTCCTTAGAAAGTTCTTTTTTTATTTCTTTATTTGTAGGAGTTGGTTTTTGTATATGTGGATATTCGATTAGAAGTTCTGTTCTATCTATTAATTTTGATTTATTTTTTTCTAGGATTTTCATTTTTATATTTTAATCGCGTATTCTCCCTTTATTTTTATTCCTATTTTCTTTGCGATCTCTGATTTTTCTGCGTTTAAAACAATTATTTTTCCTTTTAAAGATTCTGAAAATTGATTTCCTTGACATAATGGACATTTGTTTCCTTCTACAAGTATTTTACATGTTTTGCATGCTTTTTTAGCCATTCTTTTTCTCCTTAGATTTTTTTAGTTCTTCTTCTATCCATTTTAGATTTCCTAATAATGGTTGTCTCATTGTTAAACCTATTTTTGGATTGTTTACTTCTTTGTATGAAACGGCAATTATTCTTGCTCTGCATGTATCTCCCGCTTTTAAAACCTTTTTTGATTCTTTTCCTGTTAGTACATTTTCTTTACTAAATGAAACATAATCGTCCATTGTTTGTGAAACATGAATCATTCCATCTATTGGCCCCATGTCTAAAAATGCTCCAAAATCTGTTATTTCTGAGATTTTCCCTATAACTATTTCTTGTAATTCTGGAATAAATGTAAATATTGTAAATGTTGTTTCGTAGTGGGCTGCTCCATCTCCAGGAATTATTATTCCTTCTCCGATATTGTCCACTTCTTTAATTCCTATTACAAAGCCCAAATCTTCTGAGACATAACCTTCAAATTTTTCATTTAAACTTTTCAATACAGATTCCATTACATCTTCTTTGAAAGAGTTCGGACTTACACGTATATATTCTTTAATCTTTAATTCGTAAAACATTTTGTTAGTTTTTTGGGGCAAAGTTTGGTTTATAAATGTTTCTTTTCAGAAGGAAATGTACTTCTTTTGTCTTACTGTTATTACTTTAATCTGCTTTTCTTTTAATCTTCTCTTTAATTTTTTATCTTGAGTCGCTATTATATCTCCTTTTGTAGCTTTTTCTAGAATTAGATCGTCTACTATTTTGTCTTTTTTTGTCTTTATTATTTTAAATTTTTTTAATTCTATTAGTTTTAAAGCGGCCCTTGCATTTGATGTTGGTTTGTTTAACTCATCTATAGTTTTATCTATTATTGAAGGATTTACTAGTTCAGCTATATCTATTTTGTATTTTATCACGTTTATTAGGAAATCTGTATCTAGTATTGTTTTCATAATTTGATTCTTATTTTATTGTTTAAAAAACTAATTATTTTAGAAATTATTATATATCCTTACAGTTTGTCATTTTTATGGGAAAAAGAAAAGCTAGAAGTGTTGAGGAAATTCTTTCTACACGATCAAAAGAATTAAGAGGAAATAAATATGCCTTTAGAGAGTTAGTGAATGAAGTTACTTGTGTTGAAAAAATAATGTCAACTATCTCCTTGTCCATTGAAGATCTTATTGTATTAAAAGAATGGGCTAGAGAGTATGGAATTTTTATAAGAGAACATAAATCTGGACACGGAGATACCGGTGGTTGCAATTATAGGGCACCCCACATACATATAGATATAACTGGTAGGGCTTTACATAATAAAGTGCATTATCTTGTAGATGTTACTACTTAGTTTTAGTTACAATAGAAAGATTTATATATGCAAAAAATATAGTTTATTTATGGCAAAACTTAATCAAGACGAGGTTAGAATATGTGATATTGCTGGCAGGCTTCCAGGAGCCAAGGCAAGATTGGCAACTCCTCAAGAGGACCATGGATTTCAAAAAGCGGATGTTGTTGTAGATCTAGATGGAATTACACATTACCTTCAAGTGTCGCGTATGCCTAAGTCGGTTAAGGAAAGAGATAGATTGGCTAGGAGAGGAACGCATCCAATAAACACCCATAAATATCATAATATGCCCCTTTCAGATCAAGAAATTTATCAAAAGCTTGAAGAAATAATTGATGTCTAATGTTTGAAATATAATTTATTTATAAGTAATTTTCTAAAAATTGAATTTTGTTAGTAGGGGGCCTGAAAGTGCCAAATTCTAGCAGAAACATTTATAAACTAGAGAGTGTTTTTCTTATTACTTTTAGAGGAATTTTAAATGGAAAAATCTACTAAATCTAGCTATAAGGCTCAAAGTATTCAAGTATTAGAAGGTCTTGAAGCAGTTAAAAAAAGACCTGCCATGTACATAGGATCTACAGATATCAGAGGTCTTCATCATTTGGTTTATGAGGCAGTAGATAATTCTATAGATGAAGCTATGGCTGGTTATTGCGATGAGATTAAAGTTGTCTTGAAACAAGATGGAAGTATTGTTGTTGAAGATAATGGAAGGGGGATTCCGGTTGATTTGCATCCCGAATTAAAAAAATCTGCTGTTGAAGTTGTTATGACAGTTTTACATGCTGGAGGTAAATTTGATAAAGATTCATATCAAGTTTCTGGAGGACTACATGGAGTTGGAATTTCTGTTGTTAATGCATTATCTGAATGGTTGGTTGTAGAGATTAAGAGAGACGGTAAACTTTATAGACAGAGATATGAAAATGGAAAAGCTAGTTCTGAATTAGAAACTATTGGAGAATCTAATGGTAGGGGGACTAAGATTAATTTTTCTCCTAGTAAAGAAACTTTTTCTGAAACAGAGTTTAAGTATGATATTTTATCTAATAGATTAAGAGAATTGGCTTTTTTAAATAAAAATGTTAAAATAATAATTGAAGATGAAATTAAAAACAAAAAAGATGAGTTTCTTTATGAAGGAGGAATAAAAAGCTTTGTTGAATATTTGAATAGGCATAAAGATAAACTTCATAATGATGTTGTTTATTTTACTAAAGAAAGTAAAAAGATTAATGTTGAAATTTCTTTGCAATATAACGACTCATACTTAGAAAATATTTTTAGCTTTGTAAATAATATTAATACTCATGAAGGAGGAACCCATTTAAGCGGGTTTAAAACTGCTCTAACTAGAGTTGTTAATGATTATATTAAAAAGAAAAATATTGGGACTAAACTTAGCGGTGAAGACTTAAGAGAGGGATTGACGGCCATAATTTCTGTTAAAGTTCCTGAGCCACAATTTGAGGGACAAACTAAAACTAAATTAGGAAATTCAAATATTAAAGGGATAGTTGATTCTATTGTAACTTCTGAACTAAGCACTTTTTTTGAGGAAAATCCTAAAACTGCCAAATTAATTATTGAGAAATGTTTGTTGGCAGCCAAAGCAAGAGATGCCGCACGTAAAGCTCGTGAGTTAACTAGAAGAAAAAGTGTTTTAGAAAGTGGTTCTTTACCTGGAAAATTAGCTGACTGTCAAGAGAAAGATGCTTCAAAAAGTGAATTGTTTATAGTTGAAGGAGATTCGGCCGGAGGTTCGGCCAAACAAGGAAGAAGTAGAGAGTTCCAAGCAATACTTCCATTAAGAGGAAAAATATTAAATGTTGAGAAGGCAAGAATCGATAAGATTTTTCAAAATAATGAAATAACAACTTTGATTTCTGCTATTGGTGGAAACTCTGGCGAAGAATTTGATTTAGATAAGGTTAGATATCATAAAGTTGTTATTATGACTGATGCGGATGTTGACGGGGCACACATTACTACCCTGTTATTAACTTTCTTCTATAGACACATGAAAGAATTAATTGATGCAGGTTATTTGTATATAGCTATGCCCCCATTGTATAAGGTTTCTAAAGATAAAAAAATATATTATGTTTATTCAGAAAGTGGATTAAATGAATTGTTTGAAAGAATAGGTAAGGAAGGAACAAGTTTGCAAAGATATAAGGGACTTGGAGAAATGAATCCTTCTCAGTTATGGGATACTACTATGGATCCTAATGTTAGATTTATTAAACAAGTTAGAATTGAGGATGCGGTTTTAGCAGACGAAATGTTTACAACTTTAATGGGCGAAAAAGTAGACCCTAGAAGAGAATTTATTTATCAGAATGCGTTGGAGGCTAGAAATATAGATACTTAAGATGATGCGTGGTTTAATTAATCCGGAAAATGCAGAACTTGTAATATATCATCCAGAATTACATGCAATAAAAAAAACTTGGCCACTGGAAGGAGTTTTATTTAGAGTTGAAACTCTTGAGTCAGTTGGTGAAGGGTTATTTAGATATGGTTTGAGATTGACTAACTCTTCTTTAAATAATTTGAGTAATTTGGAGAGAAGATTTTATGATCCTCTTAGTAGGAATATGGATTTTTTATCTGTTGCTACAGAATTAGCATATAGAAAACATAGAGTTTTGCCTTTTAATATTATTGAGCCAGATATTAAAGAAGGTTTTGATAGATTTGTTGAAAATACTTCATTACATATGGATTCAAATGCATTAAAGTCATTATCCTTTAATAGGCGAGTTTTTACATTATCTAAATATCTTGAGATGGCTATCAATTCTAAAGTTGCTAAAGAAATGGGGTTGAAAAGATGATTAAGGCAATTGTATTTGATCTTGCTGGAGTAATTTATACTATGGGATTCTCTTTTCACAAAGAGTTTGAAGTAATAAGGGGGTATTGGAATAAAGCAAAAGTTGGAGAGATTAGTAATGATGATTTTTTGAAATTAGGTTCTGAAAAATTTAATTCGAGTGTTGAAAATTTTGTTAATTTCTTTTGGGATAATAATGAACTTATTCCTGGAATGCAAGAATTAATTATTAAGTTGGGTGAAAAATATAAAATAGGTTTTTTGGCAAATTTAGTTGAAGAAGTTTATAAAGTTGATATTGATTTATGGGATTTTGAATCTTTTGGAGAGAGTGTTATGAGTTTTAGAGAAAAAGTTAAGAAGCCGGATGTAGAGGCTATTGAATTGATTATTAATAAGTTGGGTGTTGAGAAAGAGGAGATTATTTATGTGGATGATAAACCTGAAACTATTGAAAAATATTCTGAATATGGTGTTAAATGTGTGAAATTTGATAGTAAAAAACAGTTAATTGAAGATTTGAAAAAACTTGGAGTTGAATTATGACAGATAAAGTTCAACAAAGGCTAATTGAAGAAGAAATGAAAGAAGCATACATAGATTATGCTATGTCTGTTATTGTTTCTAGAGCTTTGCCAAATGTTTGTGATGGTTTGAAGCCAGTTCATAGAAGAATTTTGTATGCTATGAAAGACATGGGGATGTTCCATAATAAACCGTTTAAAAAATGTGCAAGAATTGTTGGAGAGGTTTTAGGTAAGTACCATCCACATGGAGATGTTGCTGTTTATGATTCATTAGTTAGAATGGCTCAAGAGTTTAGTTTAAGATATCCTTTGATTAATGGACATGGAAACTTTGGTAGTATCGATGGAGATAGAGCAGCTGCTATGAGGTATACTGAGGCAAGATTACAAAGACTTGCTTCTGAAATGTTAGAGGATATTGATAAGGATACTGTGGATTTTGTTGATAATTTTGATGCTTCATTGAAAGAGCCAACTGTTTTGCCTTCTAAATTGCCAAATCTTTTGATAAATGGGTCTACAGGTATTGCTGTTGGCATGGCCACAAATATACCTCCTCATAATCTTTCTGAGGTTTTAGATGCATGTATTGCATTTGTTGATAATCAAGAAGTTTCTGTTCAAGAATTAATGAAATATGTTAAAGGTCCTGATTTTCCTACCGGTGGAATTATTTTAGGTAAGCAAGGAATTATGCAAGCCCATACAAAAGGAAAAGGATCCGTAAAAGTTAGATCTAAGGTTGATATTGAAGATAATAAATTGATAATTACTGAGATTCCTTATCAGGTAAACAAGACTACATTAATTGAAGGAATTGTTAATTTAGTAAAAACAAAAAGGGTAGAAGGAATTTCAGATATTAGAGATGAGTCGGATAGGGATGGGATGAGAGTTGTTATTATTTTGAAAAAAGGAGTAAATGCAGAATTAATTTTAAATCAGTTATATAAAAATTCTCAATTGCAAACTAGTTTCGGGATGAATATGATTGCTTTAGTGAATAATCAACCTAAAACTCTAAATTTACTTGAGATGATTAAATATTTTGTTTTACATAGAAAAGATATTGTAATTAAAAGAACCAAATTTGATTTAAAGAAAGCCGAGAAAAGAGCACATATTTTAGAAGGTTTGAAGATTGCTTTGGAAAATATTGATGAAGTTGTTAGAATTATAAAATCTAGTAAGGATGTTGAAAATGCTAGAAGATTATTAATTGCTAAGTTTTCCTTATCTTTAGAGCAGAGTCAAGCAATTTTAGATATGAGATTGCATAGGTTGACTTCATTAGAAACTAAGAAATTAAATGATGAATTAAAAGAATTAGTTAAATTAATCAAAGAATTAAGAGAGATTCTTGGAGATGAAAGAAAAGTTTATTCTATAATAAAAGAGGAATTTAAAGAATTAAAGAAAAAATATGGTGATGAAAGAAGAACCGAGTTATTAGATGTTGAAGAAGAGATTGAAGACGAGGATTTGATTAAAAAAGAAAATGTGGTAGTTACTGTTACTCATGATGGTTATGTTAATAGATTGCCAGTTAAAACATATAGGCAGCAAGGGCGTGGTGGAACAGGTATAAAGGCAACTGGAACTAAGGAAGAAGACTTTGTTGAGAATATATTTACTACAAGTACACATGATTACTTATTATTTTTTAGTAATTTGGGAAGAGTTTATTGGAATAAGGCTTATGCTATTCCATCTAGTTCTAGATATGCTAAAGGAATGAATTTGATTAATTTACTTAGATTGAGAGAGGGTGAGAGAATTAGGACAATTATTCCAGTTTCATCTTTTGAGGAAGGATATTTGAATATTATAACTAAGAAAGGATTGATTAAGAAAACTGCTTTGAAAGAGTATGGTAGACCTAGAAAGGGGGGAATTGTTGCTGTTAATCTTAAGCAAGGAGATAATTTAGTTGAGGTCATTTTAACAAAAGATGGTGAAGAATTAGTTGTTGCAACTGCTAGTGGTCGTGCTATTAGATTTAAGGATTCATTAATTAGGCCGGTTGGTAGAAATTCTATGGGTGTTCGTGCTATTAAATTAAGAAAAGATAAAGTTATTGGCGTAGATATTGCCAGAGATAGTTTATTAACAATTACTGAAAATGGATTTGGTAAGAGGACCAATATTAAGGAGTATAGTACTATTGGACGTGGAGGTTTAGGAGTTATTAATATCAAAACTTCTGAAAGAAATGGTAAAGTTATTGGTGTTAAATCAGTTAAATCTGAAGATGATTTGATGTTGGTTACTAAGAAAGGAACTTTGATTCGTGTTAGTGCTAAGAACATTTCTAAGATTGGGCGTAATACACAAGGTGTTAGAATTATGAAGTTAAAAGATGGAGATAAAGTTATTTCTGTGGCTAGAGTTTTTTAGTTAAGTTTTTAAGTTAGTACAGGGTTTCTTTTTTATGGATGTTGAAGATGGAAATATAATTGGCTGTGGTAAAAGCTTAAAGGAAATAGTTAGGGGAAATCCTGAAGTTGTTCTTAGAGAACTTTTTGATGGACTGAATCAACTTCGAGATTATTTAGATAATGGTGGAGTTTTTTTCCCAAGTAATCATGAGAAATATATGTCTGAAATTTTTGGTAAGGGGGGAGAAAAAAATGGATCCTAAATTTTTTTCAGAAGTCATTCCTGTCAGAATTTTTAAAGAAATCAGGTCTACTGAAGGTCAAGCAGATTTTTCTTTTTGGGATTGTAAGCTTGTTGGAGAAGAGGTTGAGGAATATTTCTCGAATCCTCGCTTTGGAGGATTTCCTGAAACGATAAATGAACTCTATGGGGCGATGATCGAGTTCTTGGGTATGTACAGAGAAGTTACTGGAAAACCAGATGCGAAATATGATGTTAGGAATACAGATGGCCCGATTACACAAACAATTAGAAGATCAATGCGTCCAGGAGAAGCTAGATCATTAACAGATAAATTAGGTTAGTAAACAAATAATATTTCTAAATAATTTCACCATAACCAATTAATCTCCAACGTGCACCTACCATTCTAGAAAGTGTAACTCTGTCTTCTTTGAAGGCACATACTGGTTTTTTTAGTTTAAGTTTTATATGGTCTTTTTTTAATTCAGTTACTGTTCCAACTGTTGCTGTTGAATTAACATTAAGCATTAAAATTTCGCTCAATTTTATAGGTTCAACTACTAATTCGTCTTTTGAACCAACTACCCTTTCTAATAAAGTTTGTTTTAAAGTAAACTCTTCTAAAGTTTCTGGCATTTTTCCATGCAAACCAATAACGTTTCCGACTAAAGAATCTGCTTTTACTATTGAAGGATCTAATTTAGTTTGAATTCCTGCTGAGCCACCCGGAGAAATTTCTTTTACTTCCTGATTTCCAGTTATTAAAGATTCGATTTGAGTTTTTACAGGTTCCCAGACAACTTTTTTATTCTTTTCTTTTCTTATTCCTGGTTTTATTTCTACTAAATCTCCTTTTTTTAGAACTCCAGTTTGCATTGCCCCTCCAAGAACTCCGCCTTTTAGATTTTTAATTATTGTTCCAGGTTTATTTATGTCAAATGATCTTGCAACTAAAAATAGTGGATCCTTTTTTGTGTCTCTTTCAGGAGTTGGAAATGTTTCTTGTATTGTTTTTATTAAAACATCAATGTTAATATTATGTTGGGCAGATATTGGAATTATTGGAGCGTTTTCTGCTATTGTTCCCTTTAAGAATTCTTTTATTTCTTTATAGTTTTCTAAAACTTTTTCCTTTTCTACTAAATCTATTTTATTTTGTACAATTATGATATTTTTTATTCCAGCTATTTCTAATGCCATCAGATGTTCTTTTGTTTGTGGTTGTGGGCATTCTTCAGTTGCAGAAACCATTAGTAATGCTGCGTCCATAATTGCTGCTCCAGAGAGCATAGTTGCCATTAGTGTTTCATGACCTGGCGCATCTATGAATGAAATTTTTCTTAGTGGAATATATTTAGGTTTTTTTTCTACGGTGTAGCATTCTGGATCTTTTTTATCTGGATCTTTGTAGAATGTAGTATCTGCGTACCCAAGTCTAATTGTGATACCTCTCTTTAGCTCTTCCGAGTGTACATCTGTCCATTTACCTGAAAGTGCTTGTGTTAGAGTGGTCTTTCCATGATCAACATGACCGACTAATCCTATACTTAATTCTGGTTGTAATTCTTCTTTTTTAGACATAAGAATTTGATTTTTATGGTGATTTATAAATGTAACTAATTATTTTTTCTTCTTTTTTCTATATAGATTCCCAGTCATGTATTTCTTCGTTTTTCTTTTTCCTTCTTCTACAAAGGTATTATGTTCTAAACTAGCACGTGCTAGATATAAATCTCTTGATTCTAATCCTTTTGATAATCTTGTTAACATTGGCCCTTCTCTACTCTTTGTTGGAAAGTTGAAAGGTTTATCCAAACTACTTACATATATTGTTAGAAATTGTTTTTTTGTCTTTTTATCTTTTGTTTGTTCTATTTCAACAAAACCTAATGGGTCTACATCTGACCTTTCTATTATATCTTCTATGCCTCCAGAAGTAATATAAACATTTGACATAAAAAAAGGATTTAAAAGAAATATATAAATTTATTCTTCTTTAGGTTTTTCTTCAACCTTTTTTTCTTCAGGTTTAGGTTCTTCTTTTACTTCTTCAACAGGTTTTTCTTCTGTTTTAGGAGCTTCTTCTGTCTTTTCAGGTTCTTTTTCTAATCCTAATAATTTTGGAAGAGTGTCTTTTCCATATTTTTCAACTTTTAAGTTAACCTGAGAAACATTTTCATCTACTGTATTTCCGTGCATTGTTTTTCTTTGTTTCATTCCTTTTACTTTATTTTTTACTCCAACGCCAGAAACAACCAAAGGACGTTTTCTTCCAATCCCTGGAACGTCTGATCTCATTGGAAAACCTTGTTTATCGGATCCCCCGGTTATTGTGAATTCATAGCCTTTAAAGCCAAATTCATCACCAGAGACTTTTTCTCCGATTTTTTTATTCATGAATATGTCTGATTCTACTTCTTTCTTATATGATTTTTTTGCTTTTACATCATTTATTGTTAGTTTAAACATTTTTTACATTCCCCACGTTGGATTAACATTTCTTTTGATTTTAGCTATTTCCTTTAACAATTGCACCTCAGATTCATTTAAATACTTTTTCATTAGTTTTTTAAGCTTTTTGAAATCTTCTTGAGGTATATTTGAATATAATACATCATTTTCTTTTATTTGTCTTCCACAGGTTACATTGGGTAAAGATATAGCTACTTCCTTGCCCTGCTTTGCTTCAGATACAGTTTCCTTGTTATCTTGTATTTCTTTTAGTTCTGTTAATTTCTTTCCTTCTGAAGTCATTAATGGGGTTCCTGCTCTTGCTGTTCCGATTAACACATCAACTCCCACTATTGCAGGATTTAATTG
Organism: Candidatus Woesearchaeota archaeon; assembly: GCA_018652625.1. Taxonomy (GTDB): domain Archaea; phylum Nanobdellota; class Nanobdellia; order SCGC-AAA011-G17; family PNOQ01; genus JABIBT01. Next base: position 27,599 of record JABIBT010000028.1, read on the forward strand.
TCTAAACATACAGCCGGGCATAATCTTTAATTTGAATGGTTTTACTAAATTTTCAAATTCTTTTGATTCTAATTCTTTTGATTTTTTTTCTTTGTATTCAACAATATCATCTACTATTTTATAAACAACTTCGTTTGTTATTATTCTTACGTCTTTAGATTCTTCTAGAATTTTTACATTAAACCCGACTACTATTTGGTTTAAAGGATCTTCATTTGATGATGCTTCAGCAATATCTGTTTTTGTTATGTTTCCGATTGCTGCTTTTTTTATTTTTACCTCTTTGTCTTTTAGTAAAGAAACTAGTGCTTCTAAAGAACCTAAAGTGTCTGCTTTTGCTATGATTCCTTCATTGTCAGTATCTATTGTTACTTCATCTATTTCTTGTTGTAGTTCTTTGATTATCTCATTTTCTTTTTTATTTGCAACTCTTATTGGCATTCCTGGAATTGCTTCATCTAAATCTGGAGCAGAGATTTTTATTCCTGCAGATGCGTGAACTTCTTTTTGTTCTTTTAATTTTGATTTCTCGTACTTGAATAGACATTTTACTTTTGTTTTTATTGGCTCGTTTAAAGTCCCTATTAAAATGGTGTCATTTTGTTTTATTTTTCCATCATAAATTACAACATCTAATGTTTTTCCTATTCCTTTTTCTTCTGTAACTTCTAGAATTGTTCCTTTTGCAGGTTTTTCTAAATCTGTTTCTAGTGATTGTTCTAAGAATTTTTGAGCTAGGCCGGAAACTACCATTAGTAACTCCGGAAGGCCATCTTTTGTTTTTGCAGAGCACGGAATAATAGCTACTTGTTTTGTGTGGTCTTTTACTCTGTCAAATCTTTCTGATTGTAATCCTTGTTCGTGTAGTGTTTGAACTATTTTGTATAATTTTGTTTCAATGTCTGCCAATACAAATTCTTGTTGCTCTTTAATATTTTGTAGAATTGGTTTTTTATTTGAATTAAATCCTCCCACTCTATCTATTTTGTTTGCTGCTATGACAAAAGGAGTTTTTGAGTTTTTTAAAATTTCAATTGCTTCTAGAGTTTGAGGTTTTGCTCCTTCGTTTATATCTATAACTAGAATTGCTATATCTGCTATGTTCCCTCCTCTTTTTCTTAAAGTTGTGAAAGCTTCGTGACCGGGTGAGTCTATAAATAAAATTCCTGGAATTGTTAGGTTTATGTTTTTTAGTAAATCACCACAGGTTTCTTGTATTTTGTTTAATTCTATAGAATGTGCTGTGATATTTTGAGTAATTCCACCAGCCTCTTTGTCTGCTACGGAAGTATTTCTAATAGAATCTAAAATACTTGTTTTTCCGTGGTCTACGTGTGCTAGTAAGACACATATTGGTTGCCTTATCATCTTATTATTTAGGCTAAATAAGTGTTTTAAAAAGGTTTCTGATGTAACTATTTAATTATATAAATATTTAATAATCTCCTTTAGATATAATTTTTTATGGAAGTGATAAAAGAATTTTTGTCAACTGTTTTTGTTGTAGATAAAAACAAGATTTTGATGACTTGGAATAAGAAAGTTAGAAGTTGGATTCCTGTTGGCGGTCATATAGAACCAAATGAATTGCCTTGTGATTCAGTTATAAGAGAAGCAAAAGAAGAATCTGGTCTGGATATAGAATTAGTTTCTCCATGGGATAAATCTAAGTCTGGAAATTTGATTCAACCCATACATGTACATCTAGATCATATAAAGGAAGATCATAAGCATATAAATTTAATATATTTTGGAATTGTTAAAGGTGGTGACCTTTTAGAAGAAAGTGATGAACAAACGCCCTTGAAATGGTTTTCTCAAGAAGAAATAGAAAAAGAGGAATTGTTTCCTAATGTTAAAGAATGGGCCCTAGAAGCATTAAATAAATTAGGAAATAAATATTAAAAAGTGTGTTCTTCATGTGAAATTTTGTAATCATGCAATTCATCTATTGAAAACCACATAGCAACTTCATCTTTTGCTTCTTCAAGATTTCCAGAAGCATGAATCAAATTTTTTGATGCTTCCCCTTTTGAATTTGCATATTCTAAAGAAGCGTGAGCATAATCCCCACGAATTGTTCCTACTTCTGCAGTTTTTGGTTCTGTTGATCCTACAATCTTTCTTACAACTTCTACTGCCGATACGCCTTCAATTACCATGGCTACTACTGGGCCAGATGTAATGAAGTTTTCTAATCCTTTGTAAAAATCTTTGTCTATATTTCCTGCATAATGTTTTTTTGAAAAGTCAGAATCTATTTTGGTCATTTTTAGTCCAACAATTTTCATACCTCTTTGCTCAAATCTTCTTATTATTTCTCCGATTAAGCTTCTTTTCACACCATCGGGTTTAACCAGAACTAATGTTTGTTGTATCATTTTTCACCCTTTGTCCATTTGAACTTTATTGGTTTTCTTTTTAATTTTAAAGCATTCTTTTCACATTTCATAGAACAAAAGTTAAGAATTTTTCCAGTTTTATATACATATATCTTTCCTGTACCTTTTTCTATTTCTTTTGAACAAAACGAACATTTAGCCATCTTTATTTACCTTTTGAACCGATTCTTCTAGCTTCTATTTCGGTTTCTCTGAGCATTAACAAGTCTCCTGGTTTAATTGGACCTTTTACATTTCTTCTTAATATTTTATTTTGGTCTCTACCTGACAGTACCTTGCATCTAACCTGAGTAATTTCTCCTTTCATTCCAGTTCTTCCAACTATCTCTTCAACGCTTGCTTCTACTGCTTCCTTGAAAAGTTTAGTAACTTCCTTTTTTTTGGGATCTTTCTTGTCTCTAGTTGGTTTCATTTTTTGCCTTCTTGAATTACTGCTACTGCAGATGTTGATACTTGAAGTCCTGCTGCTGCACCTAACTCTTCTTTTGAGTCTACTTCAACGAAAGGAATACTTTTCTCTTCGCATAAAGGTTTAAGATGCATTATAATTTCTTGAGGAGAAATATCTTTAGCAACTGCAACTAGTTTTGCTACGCCTCTTTCAACAGATTTTGTAACCTCGTTTGTACCTTTTTTAATTTTACCAGTTTTCTTGGCAAGTTCTATACTTTCATATGCTTTTTCTTGTGTTATTTCAGCCATTCTAACCCTCCTATCATTAGGTCAATTAGTTTTTGAGAAGGTGTTTTGTTTATAAATCTTTTTATTGGTATGTTCTTGTTGAATCTTGGTAAGTTATTTGGTTATCTATTTCTGTTTGTTGAGAAATAGTTAAATTTTCTAAAATTTCTGTTTGTGAACATCCTTGTGAGAATAATTCAAACGTTGCTAAAACAGTTAGAAATGTCAATCCTCCCCCAAGAAAGACCATATTCAATTTGTTTCTGAATATGAAATCGGGTTTTGCTTCGTATTTTTTCATTTGTTTTTATGGTTGATTGTTTTTAATAAAATTTAGTATTTACTGATAAGTTTTATAAAGTTTTAATTTAGTTTATTTTTAATGAATAAATCTGATTTAAGGAGATATGTTTTGGATAATGCTGTTTCTTATAAAGGAAAAGCTAATTTGAAAGCAGTTGTTGGCCATTTGATTGGGAAATTTCCAAACCTTAAAAAAGATATGAAAAAGTTCATGAAAGAATTGAACAAACTTGTTGATGAAATTAATTCTTTGTCTTTTGAAGAACAGAAGGAAAAATTAGAAAAGCTAGGTAAAGTTGAGAAGATTAAAAAAGAAAGTGGTTTGTTTGATTTTTTAAAGATTAAAAAAGGTGATAAAGTTATTACTGCTTTTCCACCAGAACCAAGTAAATATTTGCATATTGGTCATGCTAAGTCTATTTTGTTGAATTATTTATTAGCTAAAGAGTATAAAGGAAAGTTTTATTTGAGATTTGAAGATACTAATCCTGAGTTAGTTGATAAAGAGTTTTATGATATTATTTTGGAAGATATTAAATGGCTTGGAGTTAATCCAGATAAGGTCCAGTATGCTTCTGATTATATGGATTTGTTTTATGAACTTGGAGAAAAGCTGATTAAGAAAGGCGAGGCTTATGTTTGTTTTTGTGATTCCGATAAAATAAAAGAGAATAGAAGAAAGAAATTAGAATGTGGGTGTAGGGGAAATAACGATTGGAAGAAATTTTTGAAAGCTAAAGAGAAAAGTTGTGTTATTAGATTGAATGGAGATATGAAACATAAAAATGCAGTTATGAGAGATCCAACTTTATTTAGAATTATTAATAAAATGCACCCGAGGGCAGGTAAAAAATATAGGGTCTGGCCCACTTATGAATTTCAAAATTCTGTTATGGATGGTTACTTTAAAATTAGGTATAGATTGAGAAGCAAAGAGTTTGAAGCTATGTCCGAATTACAGAAGTATTTGCAAAAATTATTGGGATTTAAAGTTACTAAAACTTATGAATTGGCTAGGTTTAATATGGAGGGCGTTTTAAGCTCTGGCCGCGTTATTAGAGAGAAAATTAAAGGTAAAGAACTGATTGGCTGGGATGATCCAAGATTGACAACTTTGGTTGCTTTACGTAAAAGAGGTTTTTTACCTGAAGCTATTAAAGATTTTGTTGTTAGTACTGGAATTTCTAAAAGTGAGAGTACTATGACTTGGGATGATTTGATTATTAGAAATAAAAGACTTATTGATGGGGTTGCCAATAGATATTTTTTCATTTCTAATCCTAAGAAAATTAAAATAGTTGGTTTTTCAGAGAAAAATATTTCTGTTCCATTACATCCAGATCATGAGGGGAGAGGGGTTCGTAAGTTGAAAGTTTTGGATGAGTTTTATGTTGCAGATAAGTTGGCTAAGGGCAAAAATTATAGATTTATGCATTTGTTTAATTTTAAAGATGGGGAGTTTATTTCTGAAGGTTTAGATAAAAGCCTTGAAGCTAAGCTGATACATTGGTTGCCAGTTTCTAAAGACTTGGTTAAAGTTAAAGTTTTGATGGATGATGGGAAGTTTGTTAATGGGGTTGCTGAGTCTGGTGTTAAGAAATTGAAAGTTGGAGATTTGGTGCAATTTGAAAGATTTGGTTTTTGTAGGTTAGATAAAAAAGGAAAAGAATTGGAGTTTATTTTTACGCACAGATGAGAAATTTTGATTTATTAAATAGCAAGGAAATAAAGAAGTTAAATAAGCAGTTAAAGGAGCAATTTGGAAATGAATTTAATTTTAAAGAATATTTAGTTTTTAGAACACCGAGAGATAGAATTTATATTATTAATAAAGAATTTGGAGAACATGACTTTTCTAAATTAAAAATAAATAATCTTGGTTTGTATTTTTTGAGTATTGTTAAGGATGGTTTAAGGTTGAGTATTGATGGTTCACAATTATTTAAAGCTAAAAAGAATATTTTGGAGTTGAATGAAAGAAATTTTAATAGGTGGATGGTGGGGTTTGATTTAAATTTGGAGTTAGATAATGGTTATTTTTTAATTAAGTATGAAGGTGAGTTCTTGGGTTGTGGAAAGTCTACTGGAAATAAAGTTCTAAACTATGTTCCAAAGGCAAGAAGAGTGAAGTTTTAAAACTTTATTTCTATTCCTGCAGAGCCTCTGCTTTTTGGAACTTTTTTTGGAGAATTTTCTGGGTAGGTTATAGATTCATAATCTAATCTTACTCCAAATCTATCTGAGAGTTCGGCAGTGATTCCTAGCTTGACTGATGATGCACTAACTTCTCTACCTATCTCGTCGTGTATTTTAGCTAAACTTACTTTCTGTCTTAAACTTAACCAGTTTAATTTTTCTCTTAAATTTAGTCCAAGATATTGCGTGTTTGTCCCTTTGATTAGGGGAGTTCCTTCGAATAATGTGCTAAAGGATAATCCTGCCCCTATATAATTGTTTAAAGATTTGTTTACCTCAATTCCTGCTTCATAGTGTCGGTTATTGTTATTTTCTGAGGCATATCCTGAGTTTAAATGCACGTAAATACTTGAATTTGCCAAATTTGGTGCAATAAGTACCAAACTTCCTAAAATTACTTTTTTTAATATATTCCTTACCATATTTCTATTTATCTGAAGTATATTCTTGTTTATAAGTTTAACTATAATCACTACTTATTAGTAATTATTAAAATAGATTTTTAAACCAATCTAGAACGTCTTGTAGAATTCCTGTTTTTTCCTCAGATAGTTGTTTTTTTTCTTTTATCATTTTGGTTCTTAGAGAATAAACTTTTTGATTTCCCTCTCCTTCTTTACAATCTTTATCTAGATGGGCTAAACAGTCTGGGTCGCATTTTCCATCTTTCTGTCCATCACACCAACTATCTTCATTTCCACTTATACAGTCTTGTGGACAATTTTTATAGTTTTCATGAATGTTTTTGTCACAAATCCCATCTGAGTTGCACTCGATTTTTATATATTTATTCTTTTCAGAGGTAGTTATTATACTCCTGCTACTTTTATCTAGTACTTTTATCTCTTCTAATTCAATTAGACTGTTTGTTGGAATAATCCTATATTTTATTTCAAATCCTATTTCTTTTTCTTCATCCGGTCCTAATGTGATTTCGTATTCAAGGTATGGCCAGCCTATACTCTCCGTTTCCAAATATTTTATTTCCCCCCCAGGGTAAGAGGTTAATGTTTCCCCCATTCCATTATTTATTAGTCTCTGGATAATTACTGTTCTTTGTATGTCTTCGTTATTTTTTATTGTGAATTGAGTTAATTGTGGTTTTCTAACTTCATAAGAAATTTCATTAATGTCTTTTGAATAACTTATTAATATTTCGTTTGTTTTTGTAGCTAGTACTACGCTCGATAATAATATGATTGTAATAACTCCCATTAATATTATTGATATTTTCATTTTAGGAACACTCCAGATAAGCACAGTTTTCATTGAAACATAAATTGGGTATTTCTCCAGTTAGTATTGGTTCATATGGATCAAAACATCTTATATCAAAGTATCCATAGTTTTCTATATCGTTTCCATTAATTTTTACTGATTTCCATTCGTTGTTTTCGTTGGGATCTAAATCTATTCCTACTCCATAATTTATTTCTGGTTTGTTATTTCTTATTATATTATTTTCTATATAGGTATGTATGCCGTTTGTTTCTTCGCCAGTAATAGTTATTTGCGTATTTTCAAGATAATTTTCTCTTATATCCAGGGTATGGGGGAGGTAACCGGGATTTTCAAAATATATTTTTGTTGCTTCTGACTCTTTGTTATTATAAAATTCATTTCTGTATATATTCCCTATTGTTTCGATTTCTCCAGTTATTGCATAATTGTTATTATAGAATTTATTTTCACGAATAAAAAAGTTTCTATTACTATATACTTTTATTGCGTTTCCCCATTCAATGAAAGTTATTCCTTCTATTTGTGTGTATTCTTTGTTGTTTGTATTAATTCCAATTTTATTTTCGCAGTTATCTGCCATACATTTTATCTCTGTATTTAATCCTTCTACTTTTATATTGTCTGCCATAAGTTTTATTCCTTCTTCTAGTTCATATATTCCTGGACAAAAAGTAGTATCTTCGTAGATTTCCATTCCACTAAATGGAACGGTATGCCCACATTCTCCGTTGCAACCAAGTACATTTTCATATGCCCATTCATCCCAACTATCTCCTGATCCCCAGCCTTCATAGAACTCCGCATTTTCGTTTCCAATTTCGAAGCCTATATCTAAGAAAAATGGAACCTCTCCTATGCCTGTACAGTATCCTGGGAAACCCGCTATGCCAGTTTCAGAATTTAGTGGATCTTCCACCCTATTACCAAAGTCATAGATCACCCATTTACCGACTTGTTCATCCCAAATAAGGTTCCAGTTATGTATTCCTCCTTGTGAAGATAATACCTGGTGCCCCTCTTCTTCATTTGCAGGATAAAATCCTGTTTTTCTTAATAAGGCTACCGCTGCAAATGACCAGTCATTACATAATCCAGAGTGTATTGTTCCGAGGGTTTCTTTGGATGATCTTTCTCTTAATTTACATAAACCGGGCGTACCTGGTCCGGGGCAGCTAATGAGTTCCATGTTTTCATGATATTCTAACCCGGTTAGTGGATCAAAATATGGATTTGCGCAACCCCCAGTATCCCCATATATTCCTCCAGCTGTTTGGCACATATCCTTTGCGAATCCTTTCATTGGATGATATGGGGGTAATGTATATCCCTCGCAACAGTATTCTGGCCAAAAGTAATTCCATAACCATAATTCATCTTCAAGATGATTTTTGGGACCCTCGAATAGTCCCAATCTCAAATTTTTTTCGATATAATTTCTTACACATTCTTTTTCTTTATAGTTAGGATTGGATTGGTAAACGGATGTTCTTGCATACTCACATACTTTTGTATTTTTATTATTTATTACTCCATCATTTATGCAACAATCAAATGCATCATCTATTATATAGTCTTGATAGGTAGCTTCATCATCGTCAAAATCGGATCTTACATTTATTAATCCACACGAATCTTTTTCTCCAGAATCTATAAGCCAATTATATAGTTTTACAGTATACTCTCCGTCTTCATTGTTTTCACAATTTGTATCACCTGGTTCATAAGATGAGACGCATTGACAATTATAACATGTTTCTCCTTGTGAGCAATCGTTATCTGTTTCACATTCTTCTCCAATCTCAAATGATTCGTATTCTCCCTCATAGGAGGATTGACTTATTTCGTGATCACCACATACAAATCCAAGTAATTTATCACAGTTTGTTCTGTCAAATTCAATATTTTCTACTTCTTCTATGTATGCATTATCACATATGATGTCATAATTAATCTGATCTACTATATTATTATATCCTAAAAAGTTTATATCATACCCGTTTATATATATTCCATTGTGGGCGTTATTTCTTATAATGTTATTTTTGAAGAAGATTTTTCCGGATTTGTATATGTTTATTGCGGACAATTGTTCGGCCAAGATTCCGTTATAATATGGCCCATCATTATTCCAATTTGGATTTATTTCTTCAATCTTGCTATTTTTTATACCAATTAACTCGCTGTTTCCTATAAATATTCCGGTTAGTGATTGTTTTACTTCCATATCATCTAGTGTAATGTTGTATGACTCTATAATTTCTATGCCTTTATCGTTATATTGATACTCAATATTACATCCTTTTATTGCAATATTTTCTTTGTTATTTATTTTTATTGCTGGTTCTAGCCAAGGCCCTTCACCATCTCCTATAATCTTTGTGTTATCGCATTCCACTATTAAATTATCCTCTGCTATATTTAGCCACCACCCTTCTATTTCATATTCTCCTTCACAAAAATAAGTATTTTCTGTTATTACCATGTTTGGTTCTGGTTCTATACAACAATCTTTATCATTGTAGAAGTTACATCCAATACCGCAGCAGCCGTTTTTGTATGAATAACTGCAATAGCAATCTGGGTCATTTCCTGAACAACCTTCGGGACAGTTTCCGTTACAACCATCTGATTCACAATCATCTTCACACATTTCATCGGATTGACATAAGTCTATATTTGTTTCTGGGTCCCACCAACAGCCATAATCATAAAAGTCGTCACAATACCACTCGTTCATGAAACATAAATTTGGATTATCTTCGTAGTAACATATTTCGCATTCTCCTACTAGGCCTTCTCCTGCACAAAATCCCCATCCTGGTATATGTGTGCATGTATTTTCTATGCATTCTTTGTGTGCTTCTTGGCATTCACAGTTAGGATAGGTATTTTCTATAGAATTACAATTTGTGAGTTCTAGTATACAATCTTCATAGTCCAATTCACACAAGTCTGTTCCAGTGCATAGTATTTTTGCGTCTTGGCCATCCCAGAAATCTTGAGTGCATTCTCCCCCGTAATATGTACAGTCGTAGTTACATATTCCGTTGACACATTCATATCCCATTGCGCAATGGTTGTTACATTCTCCACAATGATTTTTGTCTGTAAGGGGGTCTATACATTCTCCGCTGCAATCAAACCAATCATCTGGGCAATTTAATTCACATATACCATCTATGCAAATCATATTTTCTCCGCAAGTCTGGCCTTCACAACCCTCCTGAGAGCAATCCTCGGAACAGCCGGTACATTCTTCATGAATGACACACCTTTTCAAACAACTTGGTGGAACATCTCCTAAACTATATTGAACATCTTTTGGAGGACTCAAGGGAATCTCTCCCCCTGCTCTAGATGGCCTTTCACCAGAAAAAATATCTCCAGCACATTGTCTTCCTTGCTGCATTTCCCAATCTTCACATTCTCCAACACCACAAGCGCCATCGGCCCAAGGAGTACATTGTCCACAACCTCCAGATAGTTTTGGACTTTCCTCACAAGAATTAATAATAAAAACACTAAAAATTAATACTATAAGATAAATTTTATTCCCCAAAATATCACCTAATTTTATTTGTGATTGGACATTTATTAAGCTTTTTATTCTTGAAGGTTGTTTTGGACTAAAGAAAACCTTTTAAATTTATTTTTTTCTTAATTCTTATGGAAGACAAGTTAAAAGAAGCTGTTAAGGTCTATAATAAGATAGCGTCGATTTATTCTAAATATAATTATCACAAATTAATGCAATTTCAACTAACTAAGTTCAGTTCTTTATTGAAGGGTAAAAGAGTTTTAGATGCTGGTTGTGGTATTGGTAGAGATGTTGAATATTTG
>JABIBT010000006.1 GCA_018652625.1 Candidatus Woesearchaeota archaeon
GGCGTCTGGGTTCAAATCCCAGTCCCGGCGTATTTTCATTAATTTTTTATATTTCAACTAACTACTAATATTATGGTAGATATCATAGATTTTGCTTTACACTATAAATATCCTGGACTTCTTGGAAAATTGAAATACAAAAAAGAACCAAGCACTACGAGTCTAATTAAAGCAGAATTTGAATTGAAAAGAAGTTTGGGTGAAAAACTTCCACTTAATTTTGACCTTATGCAAGAATATATGGACAAATATTGTGGGAAAGAGGAAGCAATTAAAGATTTGAGAGATAGGGTTGAAGAAATGGCAAATAGACATTGGTCAAGTCTGTTATTGGAAGCCGAACTTTATACTAAAAATCCTTTTTTAAATAACTATTAGTAAGGTTTTTATACTAAAAGCAAATCTAAAGTAATATGATTATAGAAGGATTGATTACATTTTTAGGTTTAATTATTGGCTTATTTATTGGCAAATATACGAAAGGAGAAATTAAATCTGGGAAAAAATATTTTTCATTCTCATATAGAATTGTTCTTTTCTTTTTATTCTTGATTAGTCTATATTTTGCCTGGTATGCTAATATTTTCCATTTCTTGCTTGCTTTCGTAGCAGGAATGATATTTAGTATTGGAATAAAGAATATATATTTTTATTTAGGTTTGTTATTTGTTCTTAGTTTTTGGGGTAATGAAACCTTCTTTTTTATTGTCGCTACATTAATTTTTATTTTTGGTATAATTCATGGTGGGTTAATAATTGAAAAATTTTCTAGGGTTAAAAATATAAGAAATAAAATTATTAACTCTTTAATATTATTTGCTATTCCATTTATTTTAATTTATTTTAAGGACTTTGCTTTGAATACTAGTTATATTCTGTTTGCGTTTATTTCTGGAGCTATTTTCTTGAAATTCATTAAAAAGTTAAATTTATAAATGACTAATTTTTTCTTATTTTCATGGGATTACACTTAATTGGACTCGGAATGAATGATGAAAAGGATATCACATTAAAAGGATTAGAAACCATAAAAAAATGTGATTATGTGTATTTGGAGAGTTATACTTCTTTAATTGATTCTTCTTTGGAAAAACTTGAAGAATTGTATGGAAAGGAAATTACTGTTGCAAACAGAGAGATGGTAGAAAATGAAAAAAATGAGATTTTAGAAAAGGCCAAGGATAAAGAAGTTGCTTTATTGGTAAAAGGAGATATTTTTGTGGCTACTACCCATATGGATTTAGTATTAAGAGCTCAAAAATTAGGAATTAAAGTTTATTATATTTTCAACGCATCTGTTTTTGGTACTGCCGGAGCTATAGGATTAGAACTGTATAAATATGGTAAAACTACTAGTATTCCTTTCGGTAATGAACATGTTAGAGCACCAATTGACATATTTGAAAAAAATTATGGAAATGGAATGCACACACTATTCTTATTGGATTTAGACCCTGCTAATAACAAATTCTTGAATATAAGTGAGGCAGCTGAATATTTGATTAAACATGGTGTAGATGAAAAATTAGTAGCTATTGGTTGTAGTCATTTAGGATCAAGGGCAGCCGAAGTTAAAACCAGAACATTAAAGGAATTAACTAAAGAAACATTTGAAAAATATCCACAAAGTTTAATTATTCCTGCAAAGGATTTACATTTTATTGAAGAAGAAGCAATCAATAGATTTAAGTAAATTTAGTTCTATTTGTTATTATGAGAGTTAAAATTATTGTAAAGGCAAATTCTAATGAGAATAAAGTTTTGGGTTTTGACGAGAATTATCAAGCTTATAGAGTTAAAATAAAAGCTAAGCCAAAGGATGGCGAAGCTAATAAAGAAATTGAGAAATTTTTGAGTAAAACATTCAAGAAAAAAGTTAAAATTGTTTCTGGTTTTAAGAGCAATAAAAAAGTTATTGATCTCCTTTGAAATTCATAATATTCTCAGATTTTTGTTCTAAGACTTCTCCAGAAATTGCGTTTACTCTTAAATTAACAACGTTTAGTGAGGAGGTTATATATGTGATATTCCAAATAGGTACCTCTTTTTGTTGTAGGATTATTATTTTTTTTGTTGCTTCTTCATCCGAAACTTTTTTTATTATTTCTTCTGCTTTTTCAAGATCTATTTTTAATTCTTCTATTTTTAATTCTTCTAAATCTTTTTGTTTTTCATAAACTTCTGACTCTTCTGTTTTGATTAGTTCGTCTTCTAAATAAAAACTTATCATTTTGTTGTTGCATAAATAATTAAACTGCCATCCGTTTTTATCAAGAAATACATTTGCTAAAATTGCATCTGGATTTTCTTTTTTAAATTCTTTAAACTCTTCTGAATTGATTATTTTAGAATATTCTTTTATTACGTTCATTTTTTGGATTCTATTTCTTTTAGTAGATCCTTAATAAACTTTTCTGTAGAAATATTGAAAGAAACCTTTCCTTCTCTTGTTCTAATTGCTAGTTTTTTAGATTTAATTTCTTTATCTCCTATTGTTATCATATAATTGACTTTTTCTTTTTGAGCATCTCTTACTTTCTTAGATATTGATTCGCTTCTAAA
>JABIBT010000029.1 GCA_018652625.1 Candidatus Woesearchaeota archaeon
AAACTATAAAAGATTTTCTTTATAGGCTAGGGCCCCCAGAAGGAGCCTCCACAATTTGAGTAACTAATGTACCATTCTTTCTATGCAGGATGCCACTGGATCCCTTTTGATAAGTAAAAGTAAGAGCTAAATCCATTCTATCTCCATCATTGCCAATAAAAGCACATTCATTACCAGACCAAGTAGTTAATGCACCATTAGATATTAGTTTATTATTTTTAGGAGGACAGCCACTAGTACAAGTAATCGCACATTCTGAAGTCAAACTGGGTCCAGGATTCAAAGTGACTGAGACATTACTCAAATCCTCTCCAATCCCATTTCTCAAAATTAAACTAACTTCTCCAGAGTCTAAAACTTGATAATCTTCACAACCAACACCAGGCATAACCATGCAGCTCTCCGGAGCAAAAAAAGCAGAATCTAAAACGCCAAAATATGCTAGTGCTCCGATTGCAGCAATAACAACAAGAATGGCCCAACCATAGGTCATTAAGAACTCCATAGAAGCTTGGCCGCCCCTCCTTACCTTTTCTTTTACTCTTTTTCTATTGGCGCCCTTAACGGCTTCTTTTGCCCAAGAAGGAAGTTCTCTATACAGTTCCCTATTTATTCCATGTAGAGTCTTAATTGCCACAAAGAATATTAGAAAAATACAATATATAAAGATTTAGATTTAAAAAAAGGACAACTTTCCTGAGTTCCCGCACAACAATGCAGTACAATCAGGAACGTAAGATTGCTTAACTTCCGAGTTCGAAATGAGTTCGGGTGTGACCAATCCACTATGATCGTCCTAAGATTAACAAAAATAATCTATTTAAAAATCTTGCGGTTTCTAATTCATCTTACTTTTTGGATTATATCTAATAAATATTCCAGATTTCTCTTTTTCTTCGGAGAAAAAAACTTTCTCACTAACTTCTAATCCTTCTCTATTAAAATTATTAAACACCACTCTAACTGCTTCAAGATTTGAATTAACAATAGAATCAATAGTTTGGTCGTCTTCTCTATCCACAACTACACGAATTTCCACTTTATTTTCCAGCCTACCAAGTAAATTATCAAAAGATAAAGTTATGTTATACACATTTTGAACAGAATTTTTTTCCAATATTTCATAAGCTCCATGAATAAAAACCTTACTTTGTTCAAAAACTTTCTCCTTGCGTTCTTCTATCCCTTTAGAACCAACTTCTAGATTCATCTGTATTAGTGAGTATTCATATCTACTAATAGCTAATTTAGTTGCCTCACCAAAAAATTTACTAATTTTATCATAATCTCCAATCCCCATAAACGGTTTTACCATAAAAATAGAAAACAACAATAATTTATAAATCTTATCAAACCATTTTCAGATTTTCAGAAACTTTATCTACTTTCTCTATTAAATCTGGACCAATTGCTAAACAAGTTAAAGTTCCTGGCTTTATTTCTGTCCTTCCAGCATCCTTAACCAAAGAATTAGTTAATCCAACCTCATCAGCAAATCTTTTATATTTCAATAATTCTTTTTCATTTTCAACACTTAAAATAACTTTTTTCATTCCTTCATTACGCCAAGATTTAACTTTATTCTGATCTGATTTCAAAGTAGCTTCAACACTTGCATGACTAACCTGAGAACTCATCTTCCCTTTACTCAACTTTAGATCCTTTCTAACTAGAATCACTTGTTTGTATTTACTCATTTTTGAATTTATGTTTAACTTGGTTTTCAACTTTCTTCAGTACCTTATGTAAGGCCGTAGCTAAAATCCAATCATCATCTCTAACATTAATCAAACTTTCTGGCAATTGAACTTTCGCATGGAAGGAGTACTTGCTTCTTTCTCCAGCCTTATCGTGTTTTTTTGCATGTATCTTCAATAAACCGGGCAAATTTCTCTCAATTTTTTCATAATATCTTTGAGTTAGCTCCAAAACTTCATTTTGTTCTTTTTCATTAAAGTCTTTTAATCCCAAAATTTGAATATTTTCTTCCATTTTAACTAATAACAAAACAAATCATATATTTATTCTTTTCGCTATTCCAATTACATAAACTTCTTTACTTCTTTTTCTTGAAGCTTCAGGTTTAATAACTTTCACCGTTCTAAACACCTTTTTAGCTTCTTTAACAAAAGGATCGAAAAATTCACTTTGAAAAATCTTACAAACAAAATTACCATTTTTAACTAAAACCTTTTTAGTAATTTCTAAGGCCCTCATACTCAATTCAAAACTATCCTCATTATCAATTTTTCTAATTCCAACGGTTTTTGGAGCTAAATCACTTAATACAACATCATATTTATCCAGTTTTTCAAATAATTTATCCGAAAAAACATCCTCTTTTATAAAATTAATTCCTTCTAATTTAATTTTAACTAAATCAACTGCATCAACATTAGTCTTTAACTCTAAACAATACTGGCTCCAACTACCTGGCCAAGCACCTAAATCTAAAATTCTATTTCCTTCTTTTATTAACCTAAAACGATTATTAATGTTCTTTAATTTGAAAACACTTCTAGCTTTATACCCTTCAGACCTTGCTCTAGAAGTAAATTTGTCTCTTTTCATTTTATTTTTTCTTCTCTTTTCTAGAAATTAAAAAAACAATAAGGACTGTCAAAACGACAATAAGCGGAATAACAATAAATACAATAATCTTTAGACCTCCCCTTAATCCTTCGCCCAAACCAGAAGGATCTTCTGGAGTTTCAGTTTGTCCTCCGTCTAAATCAGGATCTCCACCACTATCTAAACCAGTAAAAACATATTGATCTCCTTCAAACTGTTCAAAATCTCCAAAGTAAATAAAGGCCTCATAATCCTTAAAAGACTCCTCTCCATTGTAAATTCTAATATCAAAAATGTCCCTGTAATCTACTTCTGGAGCATCAAGATAGATAAGGTTTTCAGAAACATAATTTATTTCTCCAACACCATGATCTCCTTGGACATTAACAAAAGAAATATACAAATCTGGAACAAATCCTTGGCCTTCCATCCTTATTCCTTCACAACCAATACCACTAACATTATTACAAAAGTTTGGAGTTATTGAAGAGAAGAACAAGCCATCTTCTCCATTCAAGTAAGTATATCCATCTGCAAAGTTAAAATACTTAGAATGCTCATAAGGAGTAGAAGGATCATATGCAGAAACATCAACCCTCCTAGGGTAATCTACAGAAATAGATTTTACAATAACTTCATTCTCAGAAATAAAATCAGTATTTTGTCTAGGAACAGTAGACCCACCAAATCTAATCTTTACATCATCCGTGAAATTAGTTCCTCTAATAACAACATCTTCACACCCATCAATACTATAACAGATATTTGGTTCAATGGAAGTTATTGTCATATCATGTTCAAAAACATAAGTATCATTGTCTTCTGGAGGATTAATTATTTCTCCACCAAGATCAAAAGAATCTTCTAGTGTATAGGCGTGCGGATTATGTCTAATCTTAACACCAGTAAGTCCGGGTGATTTTCCGACTACTGCCTTAGTAATTCCAACTACTTCACTATTACTTATAACTTCATACTCCTCAAAAAGAGTACTTCCAATATTATCTGGATTTCTATACCCTAAATATCTATAATAAGTAAAACCAACTCCATCAAGACCAAATCCATATCCTTTCAGAGTAACTTCCGTTCCACCCTCAAGAGGACCAGCACTGGGACTAACCTCGCTTATTTTTACTCCACCATACTTCATATCCTGTAAAATATCGCCACCATACCCCTCGGCTCTGAATTCTACATTATATTCAACGTCATACTCAAAATAATCTACATAACTACCATCATCATAAAAAGTAACTTTTCTTGGATTAATAATATTAAAAGAATCAATTTCCTGATCATCTAAAAAAAGCCGAGCATCAGAAAAGAAAAAATCCTGATTTGTTACAACCGTAACTAAACCACACCCATTAATAAAACTACATTCGGTTGGTTCAAAAGATTCAATTTTATCTTCTTGATAATTTCCACAAAAACCTTGCTCATTAATATAATCCTCTGGCCTATCACAGCAAACTCTATGGTCTGCATTAATAACCAAATACTCATTTGGATCATCTCCACAACATTCAACATCTCCAACTACAGTATACTCTCCAACTTCTGGCTCACCAGAAGGAGCAGATTCCCTAACTCCACTTTTATAGCATGCGTTTCTATCTCCAGTATAAAAAAGAGAGTTTTCTTCAACACTAACCTGTTGCCCATACCCAGAAGCAACAATAAAATCATTATTATTCACAATAGTAAGTTCATTATCACATTGATATGCAGGAACATCCTCATGACCGTGAAGATTTCCAACACCATCACTAAGATCTGCATCGCAATCTAACCACCTTCCACCGCCCTCATACCCAGGAACAGACCATGGGGCTATGCAAAATCCATAATTCTTAAAATCCCAATCTAAATGTTGGGCCAAATCTATAGCAAAGTCTGAATTATCAGAAACATCATAATTCCTAGTATCAGGATAACATTGTCCTTCATAATTACAATATCTATCTGTAGAACAGCAAATTCCTTCTTGTTGTTCTTCATAAAATATATAACAAGGGTCTTGAGTTGGATCTTCTAATATTTCTTCAGGCCAATCAGGGTTCTCCCAATAACAAGCCCCTCCATCTTCTGGCTTAATAATTGCTTTATGCACATCCCCGGGACATGAATTGGGATTAACAGCAAATTTTAACCCATAATCTAATTCTGATCCACTAATTTCATAAATTGTTTCAATTTCTATATCTGACATCTGTCCCTCGTGGCCCTCTCTCCATTTAAAGGCACCAACACTTACTCTGCCCCCATTATAGCCCAGGTCCATATTACTACAACGCCAATCAATCTCATCATCAAACCATTTAAATTCTGGAACAAAAACTCCACTAACAGTTCCTTCCGTACCAGTAATTTCATCATCCCAAAAAATAGCAGAAGTCCCAACGCCGCCACCACCACTACTACCATATAATCCACAAAGATAATTAGAAAACTCCTCACGTCCTTCTGGAGTGTAAGGACCTTCAAAAACATCATTAGCAATCCTTACAAATAAACCATCCAAAGAATCGCATTCGGGCCCATAATAACTAACTTCATAATAAATTCCATCTCCCAAATCACAAAGTCCATGCATTCCATTATCCTGACATGTAGCTCCATTCCCTATACCACTAATGTAAATAGAGCTAACTTCACAATCATAATCATAAAGAGACTTTTGTATAGCCTCCTCATCTTGAACACAAGAATTAATAACTAAAACACT
>JABIBT010000002.1 GCA_018652625.1 Candidatus Woesearchaeota archaeon
CCAATACTGGGAAAATTACAGAAAGGGAAAAATATCTCTTACAAAGGACATAAAATCTTAGTTAAAGACGCAACTACTTTGGTTCCAGGAAAAAAAGTGTCAATCATATTAGACACCTCCCCATCACAAAAAATAATTAATGCAGTTAAAAATTCAGACCTATTAATAACAGAATCCACTTTCTCTTCAAAACTAAAAGAAAAAGCCAGATTATACAAACATCTAACCTCGGAAGATGCAGCTAGAATGGCAAAAAAATCCAACTCAAAGAAATTAGTACTTACTCACTTTGGAAAAAGACACAACACTACAACTCTCCTATTAAAGGAAGCAAAAAAAATATTCAAAAATACAAAGGTTGCAAAAGACCTTATGACTATTTCGCCTTAACTTCATAAACAAAAATATTATCATATGGATTTTCAATTTCTAACATCTGCTTCACAGTCAACTTCTCAAAATATTTTCTAAACGGCCTCATAGAATTTCCATGTGCAGAGACAGCAACATTCACTTTATTCTTTTTAACAAATTTCAGTACTTCCTCAATAAAATCATTAACTCTCACTTCAACTTTAAACATTGATTCTCCTCCGGGAGGAGAAATTTTATACCCTCTATGAAAACCATCATATTTCTTAGGGGAATTTTTAGAAATATAAGAATAATGTGTCATTCCAGTAACATTTCCATAATCTCTTTCTATTATCCTATCATCTGTAACTATGCTTTTACATTCGGGATGAAATTTCAAAACTTCTTTTAGTGTCTGTTTAGACCTTTTCAGGCTAGATTGATAAGCAATATGTATTTTTTCATTCTTTAGCCTCAAAGCAACTATCTTAGCATCCTCTTTTCCTCGAACATTTAAAGTGGTTTGTCTAAACCCAGAAAACTTGCCACGGGCATTATCCCAAGTAGTTCCATGCCTAAATAAATATATATAACACTTCTTCATACTAAAATCTTGATTTTAACAAATTAAAAAACTTTCCATTACAAAAACTTAATAAAGACTTAATCTTTTCTTTCCCATATGACAGATATAGCTATAACTTATGAAACCCTATATGATATATTAAGAAGAGAAAAGAATAGGGCTGAACTACAGGAATTGGATCAATTATTCTATCAAAATCTAATTACCTACTTAAAAGAAAAAAAGGAAATCTTAAGATCTCAAGAACAAAAGGACTCCATTTTCACTACAGTAGAAGTTCAAAAAACAAGAAAACAGATAGAAAACATACAAAAAATAATAAAAGAGCTTTATGAAAAGAGAGAATCTAAAATAATTCAATTGGCCTTAATAAATTCAAGATCTCAAACACAAAAAAACGATAAAATCTCTATGTTAAATTCAGAAAAAGAAATATACGACTCAATAATCCAAAATTTAGATAAATTCAGAAATGACATTTTACATAACATAGTTTTAGGGAATAATTTGAATCAAATAAAAAACGAACCAAAAGACTTAAAAAAGGATGAAAAACCTAAAACTACAACGAGAGAAGTAATATTCAAGAAGAAAACAGACAAATTTGTCGGTACTGATTTAAAAAACTATGGTCCCTTTGAGAAAGGAGATATAGAAAAATTACCGGAAGAAATAGCCAATTTCATGATTACTAAAAATCAAGTTGGAAAAGTAGAAAATGAAAACACCTAAGACAAGAAAATCGTATTGTAAAAAGTGTAAAAAACACACTGAACACAAATCTGTTCAGAACAAGACAACTGGAAAAAGGGGGGCTCTAAAAAGAGGATCCATTAACAGAGCAAAAAAAAGAGGCTTAGGTGTAGGATATGGTAATTTAGGAAACTATGGATCAAAACCTGCAGTAACTAAATGGAAAAGAGCAGGATCAAAAACAAGCAAAAAAATAGCACTAAAATTAACTTGTAATAAATGTAAAACTTCAAAAATATTACAACAAAGAAGATCGAAAAAGGTGGAATTCGTATAAAATGGAATCAAAATTTATAAAAGTAAGATGTAAAAAATGTAAGAACGAACAAATCATATTTCAAAAAGCATCAACAGTAGTCAAATGTTTAGTCTGTGAAGAAATATTAGCCACACCAAAGGGCGGAAAAGCAGAAATAAAAGCTACAGTTTTAGAAATCTTAGAATGATAAAATGTTTTACAAAAAAAAAGGTATGCCCGAAGAAGGAGAAATAGTTCTTTGTACAGTTAAAAAGATTCTTTATCACTCAGTTTTCGCAACAATTGATGAATACAGTGCTCTAGAGGGCATGCTTCACATTTCTGAAATCTCGCCAGGAAGAATAAGAAATATTAGAGATTATGTAAGGGAAGGAAAACAAATAGTTTGTAAGGTTCTAAGGATCGATAAAGAAAAAGGCCATATTGATTTATCTTTAAGAAGAGTAAATAACGCTCAAAAAATAAATAAAGTACAAGACAACAAATCAGAACAAAAAGCAGAAAAGATTCTTGAATTCATTGGAAAAGACTTTGGAAAAGACCTTTCTCAAATGTATAAAGAATTAGGGTATGCCTTAATAGAAAAATATGGGTCTATAAACGTTTCTTTCGAAAATTTTTCCTTAGATCCAAGTCAAATAGATGAATTAAAACTAACAAAGAAATTATCGGATCTTCTAAAGAAAACAATAGAAGAAAAAATAAAATCTCCAGAAGTAGAGATAAAGGAAATAATTGAGTTAACCACAGATAAACCAAATGGTGTAGAGATAATAAAAAAAATATTAGCAAAATTACAAAAAGGAGAAATAAAGATATTATATGTTGGTTCTCCAAAATATCAAGTATCTATTAAAGCATCAGATTATAAGACTGCAGAAGGACTTATTCAACAAATAAATGAAGATGCAGAAAAAATGGCAGAGGAAGAGGAAATTACAATAAATTTTTCTAGAGGAAAATGAAAAAGATTTTAAGATGTCCAAAATGTCTAATTTACACAATGAAAGAGACTTGTTCTAAATGTGACATAAAAACAATAAATCCAAAACCTGCAAAATATTCTCCAGAAGATAAATATGGAAAGTATAGAAGAATAGCTAAATCTTCTTAAAAGTTCTCTAAACTTTCACTTGAATAATTTTTAACTAATGTATCAAAATCAACTATCCCATTCTGCCCTCTCCTAAGATAAAAAGCAGGATGATAAATAAATCCTATGTTTCCTTTCCATTCCAAATTTTTTAAATCGACCTTCATATATTCCAAAGCACTTTTACCTAGACAAATAATCTTTTTTGGCTTAATTGATTTTATCAACTCATCAATATAAGGACGAAAATAATCAATTTCTTGTCTGGTTGGTTTTCTAATTCCTCCCTCTGAATTTAGTGGGATAATTGGAACAGTATTAATCACAGCGAAGTTATCAAAAGATTTTGAACTTAACCAAGAATCCAAAAGTTTTCCACTCCGACCAATAAAGGGGATCCCTTGTTTGTTCTCATTATTACCGGGAGCTTCTCCAATAAATAAATAATCTGGGCTATCTAAATTTCCTCTAAAAATAACAACATTTCCATCAGTCTTCAAAACATTTGCATAAAGCTCATGCTCCTTAGCAGCTTTTTTTAAATTAACTATAGACTCCTTTAGACTCATTTCAAAAAAATAAAAAGAAAGGAATTAATAAAGTTATTGATTGCTCAATATTTTTATATCTCTTTTAGTAGTTTCAGTGTATTTATATTCAACACTCACATCTATGCTTTGTGTATATTGTGCAGTTTGATCTATATCCATTATACAAACCAATATCTTTTCCTGCCCTTCAGCTAAAGTTAAATCTCCTTCAACTCCGCTTCCAGATGGAAAATTACAAGAAATTGTTTCTGGATCGACGTTATTTATTTTAACATGCACTTTGTTTTTTTCTTGTTGTGCAGTTAAAAGATCAATATCTTCACAAGAAACAACATCACTATAAACATTTCCAGTGCCCCTATTTTCAAATCCTATTTTGAAACTAATTTGACTTAATCCTCTCAACTCTTCAGTAAAACTAGTTATCTGTACTGGTCCGCTGGAAACACTTCCACTACCCAAGTTAACGCCTGCATAATTACATACTTCTTCTGAATCAGAATCTTCTATTCTTTTAGAAGTAATACATGCTTCTATATCAGACTTAGTCTGGTAAGGATAGCAAATCTTAGCAAATAAGGTCGTGTCATAAAATTGCTGGTTAATTGTTCCGGAATAATCTATTTCTCCCATTTCTACAAGAGCTTCGCCACCAACATCAAAAATATCTTTCTCAATTGGATATAAACTATTTGGAACCAATTTAAAATCAAAATTTAATGTACTAAATTCGTTTGGTGCCACACCAAAAAGTTTAAGTTTCACAGTATTTTCAGGAACATCATATTCTCCCATATTAACAACTTTAATTTTAACATCCACAGCATCATCTTCTCCAAATTCTGAAGGAGGCATCCCCTCTTCAAATTTTATTTGTAAAGCATCATTTCCACCAACATATGGCCCAATTCCCCTACCAGTAGGTACGGTTCCCTGTTCACAGGCAGCAACAAAAAGTACCATTACAGCCAAAAACGCTAACATTATTTTTTTCATAATATCTTCCTCCTTTATTGATCTTCCCACCAATCTATATTAAATACAATTTTCTTAGATTTTACTGATTTATATTTGTATCCTAAATTTATATTAAGATTATCTTTGTAAATTATTGGGGATTCATCAAATTCCAAGTCAGCAGTACACTCTATTGGATCCCCCTCCATAAATACAACTCTTCCTTCTCTTTTCTTACACACAAACTCTGCTGGAGTTCCACTCAAAAAAACATGAACATCAATTAAATCAAACTGGCTATCTTCTTCTCTGATTATTCCACCCGTAGAGGCCTTATCTAAATATATTTTCAAATCGATTTTACTACTTCCAGCTATTCTCTTTATATCCTTCTCTATTTTAGAAACAACTAATGGAAATGCTTTTTGTTGTATTCTAGAATTACCTAAAATCTCATCGGCATCACAATCTATGTCTTCTTGTAAATTTGGATTATCTAAAATACAAACATCAACACTAGACAAACTATTAATTGAAAAAGTCATCTCAGCACGTATACTTACATCTCCAACACTATCATCAAGGTCATGATAAGAATATGTAGCCATTTCAGAGGGGAAATACACTATTTTCTCAGAAGGAATAATTGTTCCACCACTGCCTTCATATGCTTCATCCACATATTCAGAGATACAATCTTCAGCTACGGGAACTCCCCCATAGTAAGCCGATCTATCTCCTTTAATGCATAAATCAAATTCTGCTTTTACGGGTAACTCATTAAAAACTTTTAATCCCACTTGGAATTCTTCATCTTCAGATAAATCCTCTTGGGGGTAGTCTTCTAAAAATTCAAAATCTAAAACTTTTGGGCTGACTCCAAGCCCTTCTTGACTAGATTGATCACAAGAAGATATCACTAATAAACCAATTACTAAAAAAAATATAACTCCTATTTTTTCAACCATAATTTATAAAATATAAAGATGTTTAAAAATGTTTCTTTTAACTATTAGATTCTAAAATTTCAACATTAGTTACACTTGTAATAACAAAGTTATACCAAACTTCTACCTTGACAGATTCTCTAATTGGGGCAATCTCAGAAGGGACTATAACATCAAAATAACACCCAGAATTAACTATTCTTTTATCATCATAACATTTCTTATCAGAACATTCTTTATTCAGAATATTATAAACATCATCTTTGAGACCAAAAACCTCAAAATTTCCCTCAACATAAGAATTACTCAAATCAAATTGACAAGCAGAGTTGTCTACAAAACTTATCACTCCTTCTGGCAAGTATATCCTAAAATCTGTAACTTCTTTTAACTTAATTCTTTGATCTGTGATTATATTAACTTCTAAATATGGATTAATTATATCTTCCAAAATAAACGGTTGGGGATAATCAATTTTTATTGGAACAGTGACTGGGCCAGGACTATATTCACTATCAACTGGCCTTCCTTCTTCTGATTCATCTATATCTTCCTGGTTAACAACCTGTAAACTAATATTAGACCTACTATAAAATCCCTCAAAAGAACTTATCAATTCCACAGTCCTAGTATCTTTTCTGCCTAAATATCCAACACCATCTTCAAACACACAAGAAATTGTTTGGGTTGGAAATTTCTGGTTGGGCAACTTTTTAGAATATGGAGGAAGAATTATTTCCTCAGGAAATATCTCATCTGCACTTTCTTTTTCATATCCCTGCAATTTACAATCAAAACTAACTTTAGTACTTTGAGAACTCAAACTTCCGATATCTAATTTGGCTACAACATTAATTGGATGATTCTCTTTAAATTCGCTGCTAGGGGTTCCCTTGAAGCTAACAACCGTAACCCCTATTCCCTCTTTTTTTAATTCATCATCTTCAAATCCACCAACCTCTTGTAAATTAGAAGAACCAAACAAATTAGTAAAAAATCCTTTAATCCCCTCACCAGATACTTCTCTATTCTGCCATCTTTCTACAACATTTTCTTCCCACCATCCACTTTGCCAAGCAAAAACATAAAATGATCCAACTAATAATAATAAAATAAAAACTATAGTAACCATTCCTCTACTTGAAGGAGCTTTAAATATTGCAATCAGATAAACAACTATAACAAAAAAGCCAATTAATCCCCACTTACTTTGCCAATTATACGATAAAATCGCCCCAATAATTATTCCAACTAGAAAAAAAATCCATTTAATAATCCATATAATTGCCCTTTTAGTAAGCTCGCCCTCTGACAAATCTTCTACATTTTCCCCTTCACGCATCACTCTTCTTAACAAAAATCTTGCGGCTTTCTGACCCATAATCAACCCTCTTTTTATTCATAAACTATTTTTAATTCATCTATACTAAATTCACTATCTGGTCTTACTTCAACAAAGTTATTTCCTTTTCTAATCATTCTACCTATATCAAATTGAGCAAACGTATTTCCCGTATTGAGATCAATTGTATCATCATTCACAATAATCTCTGCTCTTTTTCTATCCCCAAACATTTCTAAATTCAAATAATAATCCTCCGCCTCATCGTACACATTGTTTCTTATGTAAAATGAATAAGACGGATAAACCCTACCTTCAACTTCATTTCTAATTTCAATATCACTAATTAAATAATCTCCGCCACTCACACTAAATTTAAGTTCATTAACTCCAGATTTAAAATCTTCTTCATCCAATTCAATAGTATGCTCCTCACTCATACAAGGAACTAATTTACTAAATATCAAATGATTATTCAAATAAGTTTTCATAATATTGCTTTCTCCAGCATTTCCTTTACAAAATACAAAGAATTGCAATTCAGATTCTTGAATTGAATTTTTTTCAGACGAACTAACTGAAAAATCCAAAATCTCAAAGGAGTGCACCAATTCAAATTCTTTTCTTAACTTTATATCTTTCAAATAATATTTATTACTCGACCAAAAAACTAATCCAGACGGGCTAACTTGTAATCTAATTTTATTTTCATCCTCAAGATATTCTTTTGGTAAATCTATAGTTTTTATTCTATTTTCACTTATTTTTTGATTAAATATTTGTTTTCCATTCAAAGTAACAATTAAATTCCCTTTAGATTCAATTACAGCAAAGCTTAAAGAT
Organism: Candidatus Woesearchaeota archaeon; assembly: GCA_018652625.1. Classification (GTDB taxonomy): domain Archaea; phylum Nanobdellota; class Nanobdellia; order SCGC-AAA011-G17; family PNOQ01; genus JABIBT01. The sequence goes on from JABIBT010000002.1 coordinate 7,686, forward strand.
AATTCATCTAAAGAATCAATATTATTCAGACTAAAATCCAATTCTTGATCTAATTCTCCAAATAAACCATTTCTAACCTCCAGAGAATTTGATAAGGTTACAACTTCTGGTTCCTCCTGAATAAACAAATCTACAGATTCTAAAACATGATCAATTGTATCCTCATACTCCATATCTAAATTTCCTGGAGAAACTTCCAATAATATTCCATCAACAAACTCTCCCTCACACACTTCACTACAGTCATCACCAAGTAATTGACATCTCTCACAAGGAGGCATAACCAAGGTATATAAAATAATAAGTATAGCAATCAATATAATCAACCCCTGTATTTTTGGGTCATTCCCTCTTTTATTCATAAAGAACATATATTATTTAAAACTTGAAAATAATTTAAAAGCCTTTCTGTTAAACAAAATATTTTACATATTTTGGAAATTCTTCTTTCATCATCAAATCTACCCTATTTTCAGATTTTACCTCTTCTTTAAGATCTCTGCCCATTACTTTATTTTTCAAGAAAACATGACACAACTCATGAAAAACAATCGCTTTAACAAATTCAGGATTATCCGTAAGGTTATTCATAATATCCTCATTTAGACAAATTAACTCTTCCTCTCCATGGACAACCAAAGCACCAACTTTAAGGGGGATTTTTCTTTTAATTTCATCTTTAATCAACGGACTCTTTTTAGCTAATTTCCAAAATTTATCCAAACTTACCATAGAAATCTGACAAAACACCTTATGTTTCTTAGAAAACTCAATATGTGCCTCATTAGCTAAAGATTTTACTTGTTTTTTTGAAAACATAAATAAAAAAAGTAAACTAAATTTATAATGATTTCCATACTAAATTTTATAAATACTTCTATCTCACTAAAGGTATGGAAATTCTGATTATAGCATTAGTTTTTATTTATTTAATAATTTCTGTAATTTCAGATATAAAAACAACAGAAATTCCAGATTTTCTAAATTACTCCTTTATCTTTATAGGAATTTTTATTTATGGATTAAAAACTTTAGTAACCAACGATAATTCTTTCTTTCTTTCTTCAATAATAACAGTTGGAATTTTCTTTGCACTTGGAATTATTATGTACTACACTAAACAATGGGGTGGAGCAGACTCTAAATTACTTATGGGGCTAGGAGCATTAATTCCAATTTATCCAGGAGTACTATTAAATAATTTTTCACTTAAAACAACAAAATTTTTGGGATTAGATCTATTCATAAATCTCTTGGTAGTTGGAGCAGTTTATTCACTACTTTTTATCATTTATCTAGTTATAAAAAACAGGAAGGAATTTAGGAAGGAATTTAAGAAAATATATCAAAAAAAAGAAGTAAAATTTTTAGAAAAAATAATGTGGATTTCAATAATTTTAATTAATATATTCGGTTTCTTCTTATTTCAAAATAGTTTACAAAAGAATTTTGTGCTTACAATCTCTTTAACTCTTCTTTTACTTAATTATTTAACAATTTCAATAAAGGCAATAGAAAAAGTTTCCATGTATAAAACAATTTCTACAAAAAGGCTAAGAGTTGGAGATTATGTAACAAAGGAATTAAGATCGAAGAACAAATTGGTATACAAACCAATAGTACATGGAATAAATGAAAAACAAATGAAAGAAATAAAAAAACATTTCTCAAAAGTAGAAATCAAAGATGGGATAGTTTTTGCTCCAGTATTTTTAGTTGCAACAGCAATAACCTTATTTTTTGGAAATATAATTCTTTATTTATTACCCTAAAGCTCTTCTAACATCTACTACTTCTACAGAAGCGACTTCTTCGAACTTTTCTATACTTTCTTCTAAAGGATCTGGACTTCCTATAGATTCATCCATTACAAAAATAATTTTTAAAGCATTCAAACCAAAAGCAACTGGTTCAATTTCAGTTTTCATATCTGAATCTTCATTAATAAATTTCTTAATTTCAGATTTTACTTTAGTTTCCAAATCTTCCATATTAACTTCTGGACTTTCTGGCATAATCTTTATAGTAAGAACAACATCTGTCATTTTTAATTTGGTCCCTCAAATCCACAACTAGGGCAAACATATTTTATAACTCTCACTCTGCAGGATTTACATCTGATTATTTCTTCCTTTCCACAATTTGGACAATCAAAACATACAGAAGCATCTAAACTTCCTATTTTTGTTTTACATGAACAACAATATTTTTCTTTTTTTACCATAATAGAATTTTGGGAACATACTTTATTTATAAAGGTTTTGTTAGCTTCGCGGAACTTCATGATGTTCTAAACATCTTGCTTCATATTCTTCATCACCAACTAAAATTAAAGGACTATTATAGTGAGCCGGTTTTCCATCAATTAGTCTTTGTGTTCTATTAGCCCTTTTACCACATCCTTCATAATCACATCCAGCTGGCAATTTAACAACTCTGTCTGCCATTGCCAATAATCCGGGCATAGGTCCAAAAGGTTCGCCCCTAAAATCCAAATCTAAACCAGAAACCAAAACACTCTTACCCATAATTTGAAAGTCTCTTACTATTTTAATTAATTCATTAGAAAAGAAATTAGCTTCATCAAACGCAAAGACATCAATATCCTTCAACACATAATCTTCTAATCCCCTCCAAGGGTCTTCTGAATTTAAAATTTTGGCATCTATCTCTTCACTCATTCCTCTACTCACGAGTTTACCTTTAGAAAAACGATTATCTATATCTGGTTTAAAGGCAATATAATTCAAATTAGTATGATCCAAACGTTTTAATTCTAAAATTAATCTTCCAGTTTTTCCAGATTTCATAGGCCCACAAATAACTTCCAAATATCCTGGCGTATAAATGTCTGACATACAAAAAAATAGAATTAAAAAAGAAATTAAAAAGATTTGTATACTTTAGACATCATCTCTTACCCCCTCATCAGTTATATAAAATATGCACTCTCCATCCGGTAAGCTAGGACTATCTACAAGCTTTGCTACTCTAGAACCTTTCTTTCCTCTTCTAAGATACAATCTAGTAGCAGAAGCATGATGAAGTATGTGCCCCCCAATAGCTTCAGTAGGGTCTCCAAAAAAAGTATCTGGCTTAGACATAACTTGATTAGTTATATACACTGCCAAGTTATATGTATGTGCTAATCTTATCAAAACATGTAGGTGCTTATTTAATTTTTGTTGACGATCCGCTAATGTCCCTCGCCCCATAAATTCACTTCTAAAGTGACTCATTAAGGAATCAACAATAATTAGTTTTACAGGAACATTTTCTTTATTAATTAATTCTTCAACCTTTTCTGCCAACAACATCTGATGATCTGAATTAAAAGCTCTAACTACCTTGATATTTTCTAACACGTCTTTATACTTTAGTCCAAATCCTTCAGAAATTTGTTTAATTCTTTCGGGTCTAAAAGTTCCTTCAGTATCTATCCATACAACTGCCCCATCTGCCCCTCCTTTTTCTTTTGGCAACTTAGTAGAAACTGCCAAAACATGGGCTAATTGTGTTTTTGAAGATCCGTAAGCACCAAAACATTCAGTTATACTTCCAGATTCAAATCCTCCACCAATTAAAGCATCAAAATTCTTGCTCCCAGTTGTTATCCTTATCACTTGTTCTCTCTTCTTTAGCAAATCTAAACCAGTTTCAAAACCCATATTCAGTTTTTCTCTAGCAACTTGGATTATTTTTCTGGCAATTGCATCAGAAACTCCAGAAGCTTCTCCTAACTTGGAGGGAGATGCGACTGCAACACTCAATAAAGTATCATAACCTGCATCTTTCAATTTTTCTGCTGTAGCAGGCCCAACTCCTGGCAAATCATTAATAGTAAAATTCTCTTCTACCGAACTTTCTTCTTCAACAATATTAGTTTCTTCGATATCTTCATTAGACTCTTCAATATTTTCATTTATTATCTCTTCACTCATCTTCTTCTGCCTCCCCTTCTGATTGTTGCATTAATAACTCTTCTTGTGCTTTTTGCAAAACAAGTATAGCTTTAATTAAATCTTGTCGTCTTAAGTTTAAAGATTCTGATCTCCATATATCTTCTCCCTTTTTCTTCCAGCTCCTAGTTAAAGAAACCGTCTTAAATTCTACTGTATTCTCATTAAATGTCTTTTCATTACTCCAGATGGCTGCCTCTATGGCTCCAGACTTATATTTATTTATTGGTTTATTTACCATTTAAATCCCTCCTTTGCTTTCGCATTTTGTTTCAATTTCAGATAGTTCACCAAAAGTTGGCAAAACAGACTGACTATTATATATTTTAAATTTATTTAATTTTGACAAGACTAATTTTTCGCTCAGTTTTTCATAGCAAGTAACTTCAATAAGAGTAATACCTTTTTCAAAACAAATGTTTCTTTTTATCTCATCTCTTAATTTTTGTCTTTCAAATTCTTTATAATCTTTCCAAAACATAGTACTACTAAATTCAAAATGTTGTCTTCCCTGATACTCAAAAGCCAATTTTAACCTAGGAATAAAAATATCTAACTCAAGTTTTACTCCTAAAGCGGCCCAATCATGAATTATTATTTTTTCATTTGGAAATAGATTTTTAACATAAAGTAAAAGTTCCTGCTCTTTTCTAAAATTATTGCCAATAAGAGGCAGGCCAAGCTTCAATCTCCTTTGGTTTTCCGCCTCTCTTCTCTGTTTTCTATATTTTCTATTCAACATATTATGATAATTTTTATGTAATTTTCTATGTTCTACAAGTTTGGAATATCTATATTTTTTACTACAAGATTTACACCGCTCACCTCTAAAATTTTCTAAAGCAATTCCACAGTCTGAACACCTAGGCTCAGGCAATAACGACTTTCTTAAAAGTTTAATTTTACTATAATGGGCTTTATCTAATACCTTTTTCCTTACTTTATTATTCTCTCTCCATCGCCTATCATTATTTTTTTTACATTCTTTATTGTCTTCTCTCCATTTTTTGTATTTTAGCTTTAATCTCTCTTTATTTTTAAACTCCCAATCTTTTTTGTAATTCCTACGATATTCTTCAACACAATCTCTGCACACTACGGCATTTTTATTCAATTCTGTGATAATTATATCACAAACTCTACAAACTCTGACCTTCCTTAATCTCAAATTTTTAGCCTTTTTTATTATATTATGAATAGGGATGTTTAATTGTTCAGACAAAAGCTTATTTCTAAGATTTGGATAATTCTCTTTTAAATATTCTATATCTTTCTCAGACCATCTCAAATTTACCACCTTTCCTATTCGGATTTTATTTAATTCCCCATTCAAAAAAATGAGGAGGTGTTAAAAGTAGTATAATAAAACTTATTTATAAATATTTTCGCCGTGCGTGGCAAGCTGACAAGATGAATCACTACTTGGGAAGTAATATAAAAAACAGAAAGGTTTATATATAACACAGTATTATCTAATGTAATAAGGTGTAACAAATGGTAAAAATATTAATCGACCTATCAAAAGAAGAAGATAAACTAGTTGAGATGTATAAACTAGTTCATGATTTGAAAACAAAACAAGAAGCAATAAAACAAATGGTTCGATATTTTAAAGCAGATATCAAACCACGGCATATAAACGAAAAGGATTACTTTTCAACATAGGAGGCAATAAAAATGGAAATATCAACAATTATATTTTATGTAGGAATTGGCCTAGGAGTAATTATATTATACAAATTGATTAGTGGGTGGATAAATATTTACAATAAATTTCAATATTGGATTAATAAAGCAAAAAGAGCTTTTGCTGATATTGATGTAATTATGCAAGAAAGATTAGATAAATTATATGCTTTAGCTCAAATTGTTAAGAAATATGACATACATGAATATAAAACAATTAAAGATACTATTGAAGCAAGAAGTAGATGGTCAAAGGATATGCCATTAAACGATAAGGTTAAGATTACATCTGAAGTAGAAAATAATTTTTTTAAATTACAAGCAGTGTTTGAGAAATATCCAAAGTTAAAGGCCGACGCATTACATCATAGATTAATCACAAAGGGAAGCGGAGTAGAAAGAAGAATAAGAAAAACGAGATTGAATTATAATAGGGTTATTCAGAACTATAATCAAAGGTTACAACAATTCCCAAAAAATATAATTGGGTTTATTCATCATTTCAAGGAATTTGAGTATCTGGATTTTGCAGGACAAGAAACCTATAAACCAAAAGAAATATTCAATGATTAAAAAATAGGAATTAAGATGACATCATACCTTATTGAATTTCGTTTTCAATCAAAGAGAGTAAACTCCTATCTAAGAGGTATGATCTATCATATTAATCGAAAATTTAGAGTTGGTAAGGGAAAGCATGTGCCACATATCTCCTTACTTGGGCCATTTACCACAAATAATGAAGCCAAACTAATTTCTGATTTTGCTAGAATATGTTCCAAAACTAAATTATTGAAATTTAAATTGAAAGGCTTTGGTACTTTTGATAGTAATAGAGTCATATATGTAAAAATTAATGCTAGTGACAGCTTGAATGATTTCCGTATAAAATTAACAAATACCTTAAGAAAATATTGTAAGGTTAAACCACATGATAAAAAAAATGAAAAAGAAAAATTCGCATATCATTCTACAATAGTTATGAAACTAACTGAAAAAAAATTCAATCAAATTAAAAAATATATTAATAGTAAACCAAAACCAAATTATTCACAAATTGTTATGAGAATCACTTTGTTAAAGAGAGGTAAAATTTTAAAAGAGTATGATTTCATGCAGAGGAGATTACTTAATAGAAATCAATCATTAAATCGTAATACAACTAGAAAAAGTAAAGAATTATTGAGAAAATATATGCGAGGCACATATAAACCAGATATCAAAATAAGAAAAAAAACGAGAGTTGAATCAAAATCTTTCTGGAGGAAAATTAAATCTTTTTTTGGTGTTTAAAATAGAAAAATGGCGGTTTGTAACTAACCTCTTCTATTCAGAGGTCTAAAAAAATTGTATACTTCCCAAATTGACAAAAACAAATAGCATAAATATGGCATACAATAAAAACACAACACAACCAACCAATCCACTTATCAATAAAGAAATAGATGCGTAGTAGAATATACTAGAAATCTTTAATTCCTCCCCTACATTGATAACTTTTGACAATATCACCGATGTTACTGAACTTATAACACAACTAAGATAAATTATTATCCAAATCAAAAATACATCTCCCATATGGAGTAGAAAAGTTGTTACATTTATAAATATTCACAAAAACAACAAAAATCCAATCCCAACTAAAATAGCTATAAAAACAACCCACTCCAAAAATCCGCCAACTTTGATAAATCCATTAATTCTAGTACGATTCAAAGGAAAAAAGAAATACACTCCACGTGTGCTCAACATATCCATAATCAAGTGACTCATATACCCTAAAAAGAACGCTCCAGCCCATAGAGTTTTATCAAAGACCATAAATAAAAAGTAAATAAAAAATGGAAACCAAACAGTATGCATAAATCCTCTATGTCCAAATAATAAATTCAACAACCAAGATAAAGGTTTAACTTTATTCCCCAATTTACTAAAAGGATGATCTAAATCTGCCAAAACAGCAGAAAACACACAAATGGAAACAAAAAGAACTTTCTCACTTATATTAAAATATTCAATCATAAACAGTCCAACTAATAGACCAAAAACCAAATGAGTTTTAAACATCATATTAATAAAAAACAAAGAGATTATTTAAAGATTACTTTTCATAGTGTTCTCTATCTAGCTCTCTAAATGCATCCTTAGTAGGTTCGGGAATTAATCTGTAATCCAATAAAGTCAGCCCGCATCTAGAGAAAGGATTACCATCTTGCATAGTAACCATAACTCCATTTTTAGTCTGAAAAGCACCATACAAATTCTCCAAGATGGAGCCATATTCTCTACTTCTAACTCCAAAACTTTTATCGTCCCACGCAGCAACAAAGGGGTAACTCGAATCAGGAGCCATCATTAATTCCGTTTCAAAAAGGCGATTAAGGCTTTTCTTGCTCCTAAATTTATCATATAAAAATAGAAAATCGCCTCTCTTTTTTCCAATAATCAAATCTTCCGGAACAATAGTATTTCTTCTATCTTCAAAACCATACTCTTTACCCAATTCAATGCCAAAATCTTCTTCTAACTCTTTAATTCCTCTTTCATGTTGTCCAACAAAATCCCAACCTAAATTAATACCAATAACTTTTCCATACTCTACAACTACGTCAGTATCATGAGTGGCCCTCTTCATATCAAACTTCCTCCAACAACTCAGCAGGACTAGCTTCTTTTATTTTTCTAGCTACAAACTCTAATCGACTAAACATTTCATTATTATTGACCTTTCCTTCAATAATTAGTTGTTTTCCTAAAGCTTCGCTACGCCACTTATCAAACAATCCTAAAGAGTAGTTTTCCATATCTTCTTGGTTAAAAGAAAATAATCCTTGGATAACATCTCCAAAACCCACAACTCTTATATTTCCAGTACCATCATCAAAAAAGAAGTTTATCACTCCTCTTTTCTCAACATCAACTTTTCCATGTTCCTTACAAGTTCCGTCTTCCAAAACCTTTTTGCCACATTTAGTACAAACAGTAAAAAATCTTGGTTCAAATAGTTGAACAACCGTACCATACACTTCAACAAAATCCCCTTCTTTCACTTCTTCTATCTTTTTTCTGCCTAACTTACTAGTTGTCTGAGAAACATCTCCAATCTTCTCTCCTTTAGGGTTAACAATAATTTGAGCACCGTTTCCTAAATGTACTTCAACAAATCCATTGTTATCTCTAGAATAACCATTTTTAATTTTGACAACATCATTAGCCTTAAACATATCTTTTTCAATTTCATTAATTATTGGTTCGTCCCAAGCTACGATTCTAATAGAACCAGTTTCATCACCAATTGTAAAATTGACAACTCTTCCACTTCTTCCATTTTTATTAAAAGAAACAACATCTCTAACTTCCATAACTTTCCCAACAACAGAAATTCCTGACATTCCTCTTGGAATTTCTTTTATCTTTAAATCCTTTTCAGCAGAAACATTTTCAAATAACTTAACTCCTAGCTGGTTTGCTATTATGTGTGCAGCGCCCTCTTTACTAATTAAATCCGACAACTGACTTATTTTCTCATTAACTTTTTGTTCAATTTCTTCACTAGAAAGCCCCTTTTCCTCTTTTATTTTATCAACAATTTGATCGTAACTGAATTTTAACATTTCAACCCTTCCTCCCCAAAGTTTAGTTCTTCTTCAAAATCTATACCTATTTTTATAGATATCTCTTTTTCCAAACTTTGGGTAGTGAAGGATATTTTAAAAAGATTGCCCTCTTTTTTGTAATTAAAACCAGAAGACTTAGACTCCCAACAACTTTCCAGATTTCCACATTCATCAACTAC
>JABIBT010000030.1 GCA_018652625.1 Candidatus Woesearchaeota archaeon
CGCACTCGGAATAATATTTGTAACACAATCATCATAATCTTGGTGAACTATAAAAATTGGAGTTTGTCCTATTGGACCATTTATAACAATATCTTGAATTTTTTCATCTTTTAATAAAACTTCTAATAATCCAAATCCTACGGTGTATCTGACTAATATTTCTGCTAGCCCATTTGCTTCATCAAAATCTAAATCAAGTCCTCTATGTTGGGCCAACTCAACAAGTAAGTCCCTTCCTATATTAAAAAAAGTTGTTCTCATTCTTTCAATATCTGTAAACTCTTTTTCTTCTGGTTTATGTTCAGCCAAAATATTTCTAGCCATATCCAACAATTCGATTTTATCATCATCCAAGTTAAATTCGGGAGGGGTCAAGTGATAATAATTTTTAACATCATTATCTAAAGAGAACAAAGAAACATTTGTTTCTTTGTCTAAATTATAGCTATCTAATTCATAAGCTCCAATAGGAATTTGGGCCATTAATCTAGTCAACATAAAGTTGGGACTAATAATGGGCCGAAATATATTTACATAAATAGATCTATCATCCAAAACATATCCATCCAAGTCTTCTTTAACAATAGAAATAATTTTTAATTTACCTAACAATTCAAAAGTTTCCACCAACAACTTCAAATAATTGTTTTCTTCTTTTACATCTAAATTGCTTCTAATTCTTTTAAGTTTTATTTTTTGCTCTCTGATCATTCTTTTTAATTCTACATAAGCTCCAATTGGATCGCTTTTCAACAAATTACCAATAATATATTGTACATTAGCCAACTTTGAAGGATTTCTACTTAAATAATCCATACTTAGTCCAGGTAAAAAACTTAAGATTTTTTTTTGTCTGGTAAAAAACACATAAATGTTAGCAACTGCTCTCAACATTTGAGTTTGTTCTTCATCATACATATAATTTCTATCTGCAGAAAGAATAATTCTATTAACAGAAGGGGCCTGAATTAATTTATCAACAACATCATTCATACATAATTTACTATGTTCAATTGAAGGGGGGAAACTAACTCCCAAATAATTTACTTTTAATATCTGCTGACCTCCCTCTTCCAAAATTTCATAATCCCCAGATTTCAATCCTCTTTTCGAAAAAACCATATTACTACTCCTATTCAATAACATAACTTTTATTACTCAATATCCTTAGTTATTCTTGTAAATTAAAATACTTTCGTTTTTTATTCAAAAATGGACGGGAAAACACAGACATCGGATCAGCATACAACGGCAAATGAGCTAAACACAAGAATAAGAATTCTTGAAGGTAAATATAACCTAACCAGAGAAAGGATGTTAGTAATAAACCAAAACATGCTAGACCATTACAAAAAAGTTAGCAGCGATACAAAAATTCTTAGAGAGGAAATAACAGAAATAAAAGATTCCATAAATTTATTAAAAGATACTATGAAAAGTATTGTAAAGGAATTGCAACTTTTAGCAAGAAAAGAGGAACTAAAGGTTTTAGAAAAATATATTAACATGTGGAATCCATTAAACTTTGTAACAAAAGAAGAAGTTGAAGAATTAATTAAAAAGAGGTCAAAAAAATGATAAGTCAAAAAAATAAAGAAATCCCAACTGAAAAGATTCAACAAATGCAAAGTCAAGGATTGCAAAACCAAGATATTATTTCAAATTTACAAAAGGAAGGATATAAACATGAACAAATATCCCAAGCCATGGACCACATTGCAATAAAGGGAGAACTCCCAGATACGGGGATGAACCCAATTCAAAGATCTCCCACAGAAGATATACCTGTAGGATTACTAAATGCGCCTTCTCCATCAACACCTCAAAAACAATATGATCCAGAACCCCAACAACAACCAGAAATGGTTCCACAAGAAGAATATAATGCTCCATCCGGGTTTTCTCCAGAGCCTTTAGAAAGAGCTAGTTACGATGCAATAGAAGAAATTGCAGAATCAATAATAAAAGAAAAATGGGACGAACTAATAAAGGGAGTTGGAGACATAGCTCTATGGAAAGAACGAATAGATATAGATTTAGAGGGAGTAAAACAAGAACTGATTCGTACTCAAGAAAAGTTTGAAAATTTACAAAAATCTGTAATGGGTAAAGTCTCAGAATATTCAGAAGGAGTTATTAATGTAGGAACG
>JABIBT010000031.1 GCA_018652625.1 Candidatus Woesearchaeota archaeon
AGCGGAGGAGAAAAACAAAGATTGGCTTTTGCTAGGGGAATACTTGCAGCAAAAAGTAGCGATATAGTTTTAATGGATGAACCTACTTCCAGCGTGGATAGTTTGAATGAAACTAAGATTTATGAAAGTGTTTTTAAAGTGTTTAAGACTAAAACAATAATATCTGCAATACACAAACTGAATTTACTAACTAAATTTGATTACATATATTTATTCGAAAATGGAAAAATAATCGCTGAAGGAACACTAGAAGAAATAAAGAAAAATGCTAAATTTAAAAGATTCAGTAGTAAACTAAAAATTTAAATAGAATTCTTAATTTCCCAAAAATATGAATAATAGTAGAAAAGAAACGTTAGAAGCAATAGGATTTAGAACCGGAGAAATTATACTTCCAGGATTAAACATAAAAGTAACTCTAGAACCAAATCAATATTTCTTTTTTGATGGACAAGTTGACAGTATAGAAGAAAACGATAGAAATTGGGCAGAAATTTTAAAAGTAGATTATGAAGATGTATCAAGTGAATCAGAAAATGTAGTTGGGAAATATTTATACAGAAAACTTGGAGACGAATATAACCTAGCAATAGTTTATTACCTTAAAGAAGATAACAAAAAAGAAGAGATTTTAACAATCGGCCACGAGTCAACCCATATTTTATTCAGGTTTGGATTAGAACATAAATTATTAGAAGCACTAGAAAAAGAAGGTTTTAATTTTAATCCCTTAACATATTTTAATGATGAAGAGGATATTGCAGAGGCAGGAGGAGTATTATCTTCATACAAACTACAAAAAGGAAGCATTGAGCATTTTAGTGAATTAATGGATCTTAGATTTGCAGCAATGGCGTATATGGAACAAAGTCAAGAAATGATGAGATTATTATATTAGGTTTCTCTCAAACTAAAATTTCCGAATTCTATTTCATAAATCCATGGACTACTCTCTTGATATGGCTTTAGAAGTTCAGCTAATCTTCTTTTTACCCGTTCATACCACATCGTTTTAGAAGAAACTAAATCTCCGGGGTAAATAGAGTATCCTCCTTCATCACAAGAAAAAGTAAAAGAAGAGTTATCATTAAGATCCCAACCAATTGGCAGATTACGAATAATTTCTTCTTTTAAATGTTTGTTAAAATCAACCATAACTAGCTCTCCCAAGGCTTTAGCTCTATCTTCAACATAATCTAACTTTTTAACTAAACCTTCATGGGCCACTTTTAAATTTTCTTTTCTACTCATAGAAAAAGGAAATAAACAAAAACCTATATAGTTATCCTTTTCCATAATTTTTATAAATTTCTATAGACTACCAATTAAATGCCGATTACATTATGTGGAATAAACAATCACGATCTTAAAGGACCAGAAAGATTAGAGCATACATTAAGCAAGATAAAACCAGATATTATAATTCTTGACATCCCATTTAACAAATTTGCTGAAGAAATATCTTTTCATAGAAGATTAAATGAAAATTTAGGTCAGGGAACATCTATAAAATATTTAATAAATTGGATTTATTTAGAACTGGGCCTCCCGTCAGAATATTATGATGAAGTAAACGCAGCAAGTTTAATGGCATATGCAAAATGTGCAGGTTATAGGTCTTGGATGAGTTTTAATTTTGATAAAGTGGGTTTAGGAAGAAAATTAATTACCCTTGATTCTACCTATGAAAGAGAAGAAGATACTGTTTTCGATAGGGCATGCTTAGCATTAATGCTCGGAAAACCCCCAGAAGAGGTACAAAAACTATTTGGAGGGGTCTACAGCAGCGAAGAATTATTTGAGAATGTATCTGATTTACATGACGAAGACCCCAGTATTTTCGATAGATATGGAACTTGTTTTGACAATAAATTAGAAGATTTAGATGATGTCCCGGGAGGAAAAGGATTTCAAGAAAAAGTATACACTCTAGAAGAATATAGAGACTCAAATGCTTTGTACATAGGTAAGTTTGAAACTTCCAGATATCTTTGTGATGAAATGAAAGAAGGTTCAGAAATTAACATGTTTAAATTAGAAGATGCAGAGAAGTAATTAGCTACGTATCTCTTACAAAAAGATTTATAAATTTGGTATTTAAATTTAAAATATGAAAGAACAATTAAAACTAAAACTATTAGCAGCATTTACGGGAATATATATTATTTTACTAACGAGATTAGCATTCCAAATAAAAAATTATGAAATATTATATTATTCTATAATACTTTACGTTGGAATAATCTTGGTGTTGTTTCTATATAAAAATAAAATAAAACTTCACTTTTATCATTATCTTTTACTTTCAATATTTTGGCTTTCTAATCTTCTAGGGAGCAATATATATCTTAATGGAATAAAGTTATATGATACATGGCTATTGTTTTTAAGATATGATCAATTAGTACATCTTTTTGGAGGTTTTGTAATATCATTGTTAATCTTTAAGTTATTCAAAAAATATCTAAAAAAACTATTTGATCAAAACAAATTACTATTCTTATTTACACTCATCCTAATTACCTCTGGTTTGGGGGCAGTTTATGAAATAATAGAATTATTTGCAGTATATTTTCTTAACGCTTCTGAAGCAGTTGG
>JABIBT010000007.1 GCA_018652625.1 Candidatus Woesearchaeota archaeon
AGAATATTAACAAACAAAGGAAAATCATTCTTAGACAAATCATCAAAATAAAATGGCAAGATATAAACCTTTAGGGAAAAAATTACGTTTAGCTAAAAAAGGAAGGCAAACTAGATGGGCCCCTTTTTGGATAGTGCCAAAAATAGCAGGAGTTGGCAAAAAAATACATCCTTCGGCATTTACTGCTAAGAAAAGAAGCTGGAGAAGAACTAAAACTGGAGAATAAAGATGGAAAGAGAATATATAATCCCCTTAAGAAAAGAATTCTCCAAGGTACCAAGATACAAAAAATCATCTAAATCAATTAGGGCAATAAAAAAGTTTATTTCTAAACATATGAAAACAGAAAATGTTGTCATAGGTAAATATCTAAATAATGAAATTTGGAAAAATGGTCCAAAAAATCCTCCATCCAAGGTGGCCGTAAAAGCAGTAAAAGAAGAGGACAAAGTTAAGGTTGAGCTAATTGGAGCACCAGAAGAAATAATTAAAGAAGAAAAACCTAAGAAAAAAAGTATAAAAGAAAAATTACAAGAAAAGGCAGATGAAAAACCTGCTAAAGAAGAACCTAAATTAGAAAAAGTTCCAGAAGCAAAGGAAAAACCTAAAAAAGAAATAGAAAAACCAGTAAAAGAAACTAAAGTTTCCGAGAAAAAAGAAAAGGTTCCAACAGCAAGTGAATTAGCAAAAAAGAAAGAAGATAAGAAGGAAGAAGAAAAAGTAAAAAAAGTTCCTACAACAAAAGAATTAAAAGAAAAAAAGTAATCCTTATAAATCTTATATTTTGACTTAATTCTATGAAACTACCATCCGAAAGTATTCCAAATAAAGTATTGGTAAAGAAAGAAGCTGAAACTAGTTCGAATTATGGAACAACTCCAGAAAATCGAACATTAAAAGAATCTTTAAACTATGGAATTGTAAATATAGACAAGCCCAAAGGACCGACTTCTCATCAAGTTGCAGATTATGTTAAAAAAATTCTAAATTTAAAAAAAGCAGGGCACAGTGGGACACTCGATCCAATAGTAACTGGTTCACTAGTTGTAACTTTAGGAAATGCAACAAAAGTAACTCAAGTTTTACTAAAGGGAGGAAAGGAATACTTATGTTTAATGCACTTACATAAATCAGTAGAAAAGAAAGAAATAGAAAAAGTAATGAACGAATTCATCGGAGAAATAACTCAACTTCCTCCCGTAAAATCCTCAATAAAGAGACAAAAAAGAAAAAGAACTATTTATTACATGAAAATCTTAGAAGTTGAAGAACAAGATGTTTTATTCTACGTAGGAACTCAAGCTGGAACTTACATAAGAAAACTTTGTCATGATATAGGTCAAAAATTAGAAGTAGGTGCACATATGGCTCAATTAATAAGAACAAAGGTTGGCCCATATAACGAAAAAACCATACATACTTTACATGAACTAAAAGATGCTTATGAATATTACAAAGAAGGAAATGAAAAGGAATTAAAAAAAATAATCCTCCCAGTAGAATCAGCAATAGTACATTTACCAAAGATTTGGATTTTAGATACAACGGTGGATTCACTAACTCACGGAGCAGATTTAAACATACCAGGAATTTCAAAGCTAAATGAATTCTCTAGAAACGAACTAGTGGCAATATTAACTCTAAAAGGCGAGCTAGTTGCTCTAGCAGAATCAGAATTATCTTCTGAAGCAATAATGAAAAATGAAAAGGGGTTAGCAGCAGTAACAAAAAAAGTTTTTATGAAATTTGATATTTATCCAAAAATGAAAAAATAGAAAAGAAAAAGCGTATTTCTACCTACTTAATAACAAGTACAGATAGGCATTCCATTTTCATCACAATCACAAAAAGACACGCCATCGCAAACAATGCTACATGAACCAGATGAACAACTTACAGAACAATCATCATCCCAATTAGCGTGTTGTTTTTTATCAAGATCAAAAGGTAAGCCAAAACCTCCATCATCAAAAGGACTTTCTCTAACTTGCGTACACCCAGTCAACCCAATAACTATTATCATTAAAAAAATTCCAAAAACAATTTTTTTCATTATCATATCACCTCGATTATTATTAATAGAACTAAGATAGTTCCATATATATAATTTTCTAATTTCTAAAAAATAAACCGAAACTATAAAAACAACAAATTAACGACTTTTATTCATGACTCACCACATAATTAAAGAAAAATCAGAAATTCCATTAGTCGGAGCAATAGCCTTTGGAATAATAGATAGAGGAACTAATTTACTCCAAATCAGGCCAACATCAGTATGTAATCAAAAATGTCCATTCTGCTCCACAAATGCAAACAACTCAAAAATCCACCCAAACACTTACGAGGTAGAAAAAGATTACCTAATCAAATGGGTAAGGAATGTAATCAAAGAAAAAGAATGTAATGAAATAGAAGCGAACATAGATAGTGTTGGGGAAATACTTTGCCACCCAAAAATAATGGAAATAATAAATGAAATAAAAGAACTTCCAGAAGTAACGTTCTTATCTCTCCAAACAAATGGGTTAACTTTAACAAAAGAAAAAATAGACAAGATAAAAAATTCTGTAGATAGAATAAACCTTTCAATACATACACTGGATAAAAAACAAGCTAAAGAGTTGGCGGGCAGTGATATTTATGACATTGAAAAAATAAAAGAAATAGCAAAATACGC
Organism: Candidatus Woesearchaeota archaeon; assembly: GCA_018652625.1. Taxonomy (GTDB): domain Archaea; phylum Nanobdellota; class Nanobdellia; order SCGC-AAA011-G17; family PNOQ01; genus JABIBT01. Next base: position 2,681 of record JABIBT010000007.1, read on the forward strand.
AGTAAAACAAGGAATAGAAGTTCTACTGGCTCCAGTTTGGCTTCCAAAAATAAATGACGAACAAATTCCAAAACTAATTGATTTTGCAAAAGAAATCAAAGCAAAAATAGGAATTCAGAAATATGAAGTATATAAGTATTCAAGAAAGATGAAAGGAGCAAAAGCAACAAATTATTGGAAATTCTATGATAAACTAAAAAAGTTAGAGAAAGAAAAAGAAATAAAATTAATACTAAAAAAAGAAGACATGAATATTAAAAAAATAAAAAGAATTCAAACAACACTAGACATAGGAGAAACACTAAACGCAGAGATAAAATTACCAGGTTGGCTACCAAATCAAATGATTGCAGCAACAAAAGATAGGTGCATAACTGTAAATGATTGTAACGAAAAAGAAGAAACATTTCTAAAAATAAAAATAACTGACAACAAAAATAACATATATTTAGCAAAGAAAGCCTAAAATCAATAACTTTTTAAATAGTTCAAATTAACTAAATATTAAAGCATTGGAGGTGCAAAACAAATGTTAGTAGTAAAATCTAAAATAAAAGAACACGCTGATGGTCTAAATGTTGCTGGTGACTTCGCAAATGCACTAGACAAAGAAGTTGAAGTAATGGTTCAAAAAGCTTGTGCAAGAGCAAAAGCAAACGGAAGAAAAACCTTGCAAGCTAGAGATCTTTAATTCTTTTTTTCTTTTTTTATTTTAAAATAGTTAAATATATATAGTTAGACCCTCTAATGCAAAAAAAGGAGGTGGAAAATGAAAACTAAAACTGTAATTATTATATTATTAGTAATCGTGATACTCTTAGCAATCTTTTATGGGGTAAAAGAAAATGTACAAAACTCTCCCCCAAGATTTAAAGATGGAGGCGGTTCATGCAGTGGAGCATGCGATGGAGAAAGCGATTGTAATCAACAAGCTGGATGTGCTTGCGCAGAAGGAGAATGTAAAAAACTCTGGATATAATTTTTAAATTTTTTAACTAAAATGAGTAGTAAAAGAAAAGGAACTTTATACGAAAGAGAATTATTTCACATGTTTTGGAACAGTAGTTGGGCGGCAGTAAGATCTGCAGGATCGGGGTCAACACCACTACCTGCTCCAGATATCTTAGCTGGAAATAAAGAAAAATTATTAGCTATAGAATGTAAAGCAATAAAATCAAAATCTAAACATTTCAAAAAAGAAGAAGTCCAACAATTAAAAACTTTCTCAGAAACAATAAACGCAAATCCAATAATAGCCATGAGATTTGATAACATTGGTTGGTTCTTTCTAGATGTAAACAACTTAAAAGAAAACAAAAATGGAAACTACACCATATCTTTAAATCACTGTAAAAAAGAAGGAATCAAGTTTGCCGAACTAATTGGTGATTACAAACAGTCAAAACTATAAGTTTAAAAGTTCAAATCAGCTCCCCCAAGAAAGTGAGGTTGATTTTAATACTAGCAATTTTGTTAATAATTCCAAATTCTTTAGCAATCTTACAAATTACTGAAATCATGTACAATCCAGAGGGTAGCGATAATAATCACGAATATATTGAATTAGAAACAAACATAAACTTAACTGGATTTATAATTCAAGATTCTTTCTCAGAGGACACCTTAGAACTATTAAAATACCTACCATCAAATTACTCCCTAATTGTAGAAGAAGGATTTAATCATTCAAAAATAAACGCAACAATTTATTCTGTTGGAGCAACAATTGGAAACGGACTAAATAATGATGGAGATATTATAATCATCAAAAACAATACAGATATTTTTGATGTAATCCACTATTATCCCTCTTGGGGTGGAGAAAACAACGGAAATTCTTTGTGTATACTTAATGAACAATGGGAAGAGTGCCTTCCCTCACCCGGTTATGAAAACTCAGAATATCAACAAGTATACAACATAAAAATAAACGAACTTTTACCAAATCCGCAAGGTTATGATAACGCAGATATGCCAGGAGGAGAATGGATTGAATTAATTAATTTTGGGAACGAAATAAACATAGAAAACTGTTACTTAAAAGATTTAGCAGGAAGAACAATAGATATAACTACAACCCACACATACAACACGACAATAAAGAACCACTTGGTTGTTTATCTAAATGGCAAATATAACGGATATATGAATAATGAAGGGCTGGAAAAAATAAGTCTATTTACTCCAGAAGGAATTTTAATAGATGAAATGTCTTACGATTCTTCAACAGAAGGGCTATCTTGGTCTAAAATAAACGAAAAATGGATTCAAACTGTTCCATCACCAAACAAAGAAAATCCAGAAAACAAAACACATTTAGAGTCAAGTATAAAAATAGAAAAAGTTTATTTGGGAACTGACTATAAAGCAAAATTTGGAGACAACTTAAGAGTAAAATTAGAAATATATAAAGGAAATACAACAAAAAATTCAATTTCTATATGGATAGAAAAAAATGAAGAATCCATCAGCAAAAGAACAAGATTCAATATAGAAAAAAAATATGAAGACACAGCAATAACGGTTCCAATTCAAATATTTCCTAACTGCAACGAAAAACTTGAAGATGGCAGATATCATATAAAAGTAGAAGGATTAGATAAAACAGATAGTCATGAAATAAAAATAGAAGGAATCACAAAAAATTTATGTGAAGAAATAAAATACTCTTCAGAAAAGATTTACAAAGAATCATGTTCCGAAAATAATATAAACCCTTCAAATTCCACTATAGATGAAATTATTTATGAATCAACAAATAAAAAAACAGATAGGTTTGCAGTATATCTTCTCTGTTTAACATTGGTTTTCATAATAATCCAAATAACTACAGAAAAATGGAAAAAATAAAAATAAATACAATTATAGAAATAGCAGGCGCACCAGAAGAACACGTAAAAGAAACCATAGATAAAATGATGGGCATTCTTAAAAAAAACGAAAAAATAGAGATAATCAAACAAGAAGTGGCTCCACCAAAGAAAAATGAAGTGGCACATCCTAACGATCCTAAACAAAAAGTAGACGTTTTCTCGTCATTTGCAGAATTAGAATTAGATTTTCCAACTTTAGATGAATTAATCCAATTCTGTTTTGTATTTATGCCTTCATCAATAGAGGTAATAGAACCACAAGAAATAAAAGTAAAACAAAAAGATTTGGAAAATCCATTAAATGATTTGTTAGCCAAACTACATAACCAAGCAAGAGTTATAATGGAATATGATGCACTAAGAAAACAAATAATGGCAATGCAACAACAAAAAGCTAATTCTTCTCAAAAGGAAGATTAGATTTTTTCTTTGATTTTTTATATTTTATTAATATTAAAATCGCAAGAACTACAACAAACGCCAAGATACCAAAAAGAAGTGGTTTATTGCTGCTGGGTTCATCTGGTTCTTTCCTTTCATCAGAAATATTAATTTCCGGAAGTGAATCATTTATAGGAACTTCATCCTCAGATAAAATATTGATCATAATACTAATACTATCATAAACTTCATCATTATATTTAACTTCAAGATTTCCTTCATAAACTCCACTTTCTCCATTTTTATTTTCATTGACATAAAAATGATTGATAACTTCCTTTCCTGCCTTAAGAATTTCAACATTAGTAAACTCTAAATCAAGTATCTCAGCAAGATTTCCTGTCAATTCAAAATTTATATCATTTAAATCCTGATTAAAATCATTAAATATTTTAACAAATCCAGAATCACTTTC
>JABIBT010000008.1 GCA_018652625.1 Candidatus Woesearchaeota archaeon
ATAGAATGGATTTAGCTCTTACTTTTACTTATCAAAAGGGATCCAGTGGCATCCTGCATAGAAAGAATGGTACATTAGTTACTCAAATTGTGGAGGCTCCTTCTGGGGGCCCTAGCCTATAAAGAAAATCTTTTATAGTTTGTTTTTAATTGAGTTTTATGGATAATAAGGAAATTGCTAGAGAAAGGATAAAGAAATTATTTTCTGAAGCAGATGAGGTTTTTTCTAAAGATAAAAAATTGGCTAATAGGTATATTAATTTGGCTAGAAAAATAGCTATGAAGTTTAATTTAAGAATGCCTCGTGGATATAAAAGAAAATTCTGTAAACATTGTTATTCTTATTTGAAACCTGGAAAAAATTTAAGAGTTAGAACAAAAGGAAAGAATGTTGTTTATTACTGCTTGGAATGTAAAAAGTTTATGAAATTTCCTCTTTCAAAGAAGGGAAAGTAGTCCACCATTTATTTTTTATCCAGTCTTTTTCTAATTTTAATAGAAAACCAAAACCCCTATTCTTTAATTCCCTATCTACTATTCCTCCTTGATGAGGGTGTATAAATTGTTTTGGTAATGGAGAATGAAACCCGTGCATATAGTGTATTAATTCATGAGCTATTGTAGTGTCTATTATAAATTCTGGAACCTGCTCATTTCTAAATAAATTGTTTATAACTATTTCTGTAGATCCATCTTTTTGCTTTTTTATATGGCCAAACTTTGTTTTCCAATTTCCTTTAAATTTTATGTTTACACTGTTTAATCTTTTTACTTCTGGCATTAGAACATTCCAAATTTTTTCTAATCTAAGTTGTAGCCATAAATCTGATCTCATAAAATTATTTTAGTTCTTTGTGTTTTAAAAGATTATTAAAAAGAAAAGTATATTTAGAACTTTTTAAATTGAGACACTTTTTCTAATAAGTCTATGTGTCCAAGGAATAATGCTCTACAACAATACCTTTCTAACCCCAATTCATCAAAAACTTTTTTAGGATCTTTTCCCTGTTCTATTTGTTTGTTGTATTCTTCCCATAATTGCCCTATAGGTTTTCCACAACTGAAACATCTTATTGGTATTATCATTTTATCTGTAGGATTTTTGTCTTTTTGCTCTAGCTTTAGAATCGTTAGGTTTACACATTTCTTTTCTTCTTGTGTCGGCGACTAATAAATGTCTGTCGTAGTCTAAAAACTTTTTTTTCAGAGTTTTATTTGTTTCTACTAAACATCTTGCTATTGCCAATCTTGAAGCTTCTGCTTGAGATGACCATCCTCCTCCATGAACGTTTATATTAATATTAAATTTTTTAACTTGATCTCCAGCCAATATTAATGGTTCCATTATCTTCATTCTTGCAATTTCCGGAGTATGATTTTCTAATAATATTGAATTTACTCTAATTATGCCCTTTCCTTCTTTTAATGTAGCTTTAGCTATTGAAGTTTTTCTTTTTCCGTTTTTATGAATAGCTTTCATCTTTTCAATTGCTCACATAAGTCTCCGATTTTAGTATATTTAAAAGTTTTACTTTTTGTTATATTTGCTAAATCTATTTTTTCTTTTGAAAATTTTTCAGGAATTCCTATGTAACACATTATGTTCTTAAACGCTTTCTTGCCCTTTTCCTGCTTGTATGGAAGCATACCTCTGATTGCCCTTCTAACAAATCTATCTGGCATTTTTGGTAAGTATGGCCCCTTTAATGGAGTTCCACGTTTGTCTTGTTCTTTATACTTTTTATAAATAGTAACTTTATCTCCAGTTATTACTGCTTTTTCACAGTTAACTAAATCTATGGTTTCTCCTTGTAGTACCCTCTTTGCAACAACTGTACAAAATCTTCCTAAAATCGAATCCGTTACATCTACAACTACCATTTTAACCTATAATTCTGATATTTTTCCCCTTTGGGTCTTTTTTTAATAAATCCTGAATTGAAATTAAATTATTTTTTAACTTTTCTTTTGCTTTTTCTGTTTGCGAAAAAGATGCTACCAATATCTTATGATTTAAGTTTCCAGTTCCTAAAATTTTTCCAGGAACCATTACTACTTCATTCTCTTTTGTATGCTTATCTAATTTATCCAAATTAACTTCTCTAGTTTTCCTTGTTGATTTTTCTAATTCTTTTGCTATTCTTTTCCAAAAATTAGACTTTTCAGTATTAGAATGTTCTTTTAATTTTTCTATGAGGTTTTGTTTGTGGATATTTGTTTTCATTTTTTAAGTATTTTTTTGATTGTTTTCTTTTTTGAGCTTCCTAGTTTCTTAGAAAATTCATCAAGCTTGTAATCAAGTTCATTTATAGCATTTGTTAACATTTCTTTTGGTTCTAATTGACCAAATGGTTCTATTGTGAATATAAATTCTCCTTTTGAATATTCTATTTTTATTAATTCTTGAGATATGGAATCAATTGCTTCATATAAATTATTATCTAGAATTGAGTTTTCATCTAGTTTATTTCCTTTTAGTGATTTTTCTGGAAGAATATTTTTGTATTTTTCTATCAATTTTGAATCATTATTTAATTTGATTTTTGGTTTATGTTTGTAAACAACTAATCCTGGAGAAAATTTCATATGATCTTTTCCTTTTCCTAATTCAATTGTTGCTACTAACTTTATTTCTTGTTCACCTGTTAATTTTACTATTGGAATATTATCAAATACAGATTTTACTTCTGGATCTTTAGATTTTAATTCTGATGTGTATATTGTTTTTGGTCCCTTTACTTCTAAAGACAAAGTAGTCTGACATTTCGCGCACCCCTTTCCTTTACAAGTGCACCTCTCCTTTAAATTATATGATTTTGAATCTGTTTTTATTGGAACTAACCCTAACCTATGTGAAAGTATTTCATCATACAAGGCAGAATCATTTTTGGATATCTCAACTTCAGTTATTGCCATCACCGGAGTTTCTGCTATAATAGATCTTCTTAGTGTGTTTGCTTCTATTTCGTTTATACCAGAAATTTCAAAAATGAATTTTCTATCGTCCTGCTTTATTTTTTTTATTTCCATGTTTATACTCTTCTACCCCTTCTACCGCCCTTTTTTCTGCATCCATCATGTGGCACCGGAGTTATTTCCTCTATGTTTCCAATTTTGAGACCTGCTCTGGTTAATGTACGTATTGCTGCTTGTGCTCCTGGTCCTGGAGACATTGGCCCATTGTGTCCACCCGGGGCACGAACCTTTATATGAACAGCATTTATTCCCTTTTCTATTGCGTTTTCTGCTGCCATTCTTGCTGCAGACATTGCTATAGTTGGGCTAGATTCTAATCTATGTACTTTTGTTAACATTCCACCAGAACTTTTTGTTATAGTCTCTGATCCAGTTATATCCGTAATATGAATTATTGTATTATTATAAGATGAGTAAATATGTGCTACTCCCCACTTTAATTTTTTACCTTTATGCATCATTTTTTGTTTCCTTTGGGAGATCTTTTGTTAGTTCTTTTTTTGATTGTTCTACAACTTCATCTGCTACCTTTTCAGCTGCTTTTTCTGGCATTTTCTTTTCTAACTCTTCTTTTATTTCTTCCTTAACTTCTTCCTTTACTTTTTCTTTAACTTCTTCTTTCTTCTTTGGCTTTAAGATTTTTTCTTTTTTCTCTTTTTCCAATTTCTCTTTAACTGTCCTTTCTGGATGGTCTGCTTTTGAAATTGAAGAAAGTGGACTAAATTTGATTTTTGATTCTTCATTTTTTGAAACTAAGAAAGAAGGAGCAGTGACTTTTTTGCCATCTACCGAGATATGGCCGTGTGTAATAAATTGTCTAGCTTGATTTGTTGATCTAGCAAATCCATTTCTGAAAACGATAGTTTGTAATCTCCTTTCTAAGAAGTCTTTTACTTTTAAATCTAGGATATCTTCAATTTTTGAATCTTTTGAGATTATATTATATCTGAGTAATTTATTCATTAATTGTTCTCTTTCTTTTGCACTTTGTTCTGAACGTACATTAGCAACAATTTTTTTTACTTGATTTCTTGCAGATCTTAATTTTGAGGCATATTTCCAAATTTCTTTTTTGTTTTTTAGACCATACTCTCTAAGAATCTCTTTTTCTTCTATTATTCTTTCTCTCTGCCAGGGATGAAATGGCGTTTGATATTTCTTTCTTATTCTTTTAGTCTGGCCCATTTTATTTCTTCTTTCTCTTTACTCCAAGAGACTTCCCTTTTCTAAAATTAGATTTTGTTCTTTGCCCTCTTACAGGTAATCCAGATCCGTGTCTAAATCCTCTATACGACTTTATTTTTCTTAATCTTTTTATATCAAAATCTTTTCTTAATTTTAAATCGGATACAGTTAAATGTAAATCTTCTCCAGAATCATAATCTTTTTGTCTGTTTAATAACCAAGAAGGAATGTTGTGTTTTTTTGGTTCTTTTATTATTTCTTCTATTTTTTTTATTTCTTGTTCTTTTAGAGAACCAGTTTTTTTATTTTTATCTAATTTATTAACATAACATATGGCATTTGCCATGGAAAAATTTACTCCCTTTATTCTTGTTAGGGTATGAGATATAGGTTTATCTCCCGCTAAATCTGTAGAAGCTATTCTTACAATGTATTTTAATTTCTCTTCCATTCTCTGTTTTTGATGTTAGTACGCCCTTTTTAAAGCTTTTGTTAGATTTGTACAAATAATTTACGTTTATCCTCGTCGTTTAGTTCTGCAAAAATTCTCCTTACTACTACTTGCATCGGGTCAGGGATTAACTTTACCCTTTCTTTTATATCTTCGAAGCTTTTGAACTCTTTTTCTTCTCTTTTTTCTAGTATTTCTGTTGTGTGTTTCTTTCCTATTCCCGGTAGTAATTCTAATTGATGCATTCTTGTATTTATTGGACCAGCTTGATTGAAGAAATCTATAAATCTTTGCTCGTTTTTTGAGATTAATTCTTTTACTACAAAGTCTAATTCCATCCTAGCAGTCTGGGTTAATTTTGAAATTGTGATTTTTCCAATTATATGGTGTATTTTTTCCCTTTCTTCTCCACCAATATAGGCTTCTTCGTAAGGTTGTAAAAATTTTCCTTTTTTTGGAACTAATTCTAGAAGTGTAAAATGATCACGACCTACAGCTTGAGCTATGGGAGACTTTTGATGTAATGGTCTCCTGTCTGATGGATATCCGTTCGGGAGGAAATCCAAAATAATTGCATGGTCTTCCTTTGTTGCTGGCCTTATCATTTTTTTTATTAAGCATGTTTTTTCACTATTTTCATTATTTTGTCTAAATCCTCTTGCTTTAGTGTAAGGTTTTCACCTGAGAGGATGGTTCTTAAGCTGTCAATGTCTGTTGGTAATATATTGATTATCAGTGTTATGTGTTTTTCTTTTAATCTTGTTATTCCTGCAGATTCTAATTCTTTCTTTAATTCCTTATATGTTTTTGTTTTTGTAACGTTATTTAGATATTCCTCTACTTTTTTTGCTCTGAAATTTAATTCTTTATCTCGCTTTTTCATTGCATCTATATTTCCTTTCATTTCAGGAATATTTATTGGGATTTGTTTAATTATTTCCATTTTTACCTTCTCTTTAAGTGGGATGGGTGAGTTAAAATTGATTTTATTTTGTTCCCATCCTTTATTTCTACATAATAATTTGAACCTTGTTTATTTTTGATTATTCCTGCTTTTCCATGAAATCTTGGATTGTATAATCCTTTTTGAATTGCTGGTTCTGCTACTAAATATACTAAGTCTCCAGTTTCGAAGTTCTGGAAGAACCTTCTAAGGCTAATCTTTCCTTTTGTTCTGACACTTTTTTTTAATTTGTGCCTTGTTTTCCTTCTTAAACCGCCTATTCGTTTCATTTTTGTATACCTTGAAATAATGGGAATTATGTTGCTTTATAAATGTTTTTGTTAGTCTAGAAATTCAGATAATGACCGGTCTAAAGCGAAAAATAAGTTAGGATTTTCTGATTCTGATTTTTTTGTTTCAGAAGTTTCTAATTCTACTTTTATTTTGTATTTTGAATCCTTTACTAAGGTTACTGTTATTTTTTTGAAATCTTTTTCTTTTTCTGAGATTTTTTTTGTGTAGTTTCCAACTACCTTTTTAATTACTATTAATAGCCCTCTATCCACGTCTTCAAAGTTCTCTAAATTTATGTTTCCACCTAATTCTATCATACTACTATCTTTAGGGTATGTTTGATTTAAGCTTTTCTATTGATTAGAATTAATCATATTGTTCCAAGTCTAAATTCATGTCTCTTTGTATGATTATTGGCGAATCTTGAACTATTCTATATATTTTTGAATCATCTGAGGATTCTTCAATTGCCACCTGTCCAGGTAGTTCTTCAATTACTCCTAGTTCTTGTAGAATTTCTAAATCCTCTTGCCTATACTGGTCATTATTAATCAAATTTTTTTCCGCAAATGTGTTAAAAGCATTTTCGACATCCCTTAAACTAAACTTAGCTGCATTTAGGTCGCTCATTATACGGTCTAATAATCCAAATGCTTTAGTTGTTTCTTTTTCTTGAATTATTTCTATACTGTCAAAAGTTTTTACCATTTTTCTAATTTTATCGGTTATTGTTTATTTATAAATCTTTCTATTTGTTATTACTATATAATAGTTATATTTTCTTTATTACATATGGCCCTTCTTTTTTGTAACCTAATTTATAGTAATATTCTCTTACTCCAACTCCAGAAATAACTACTATTTTATCCTTACCTTCTTTTTTTGCAATTTCTTCTGCTGTCTTCATCAATTTTTTCCCGTATCCCTTGTGTTGGACAGTTCCACTTTTTTTTAATCCTATGGAGGTTCCGTAAACATGTAATTCTCTTATTAATGCAGATTTTTTTGTTATTTCTTTTCTTAACGATTCTGAAGGAAAACGCATCCGTATAAATCCAACCAATAAATCATTCTTTGTGTCTTCTGCAGAGATAAAAAATTCTGTTCCTTTTGAGGCTTTATACTTTTGAGTTTTTATTTTAACTTTTTTCCAATCTATCTCTTTACCCATAGGCTCTCTACAACGTATGCAATTACATTTTACATCATATTTTTGGAATAAATATTGTCTGAAGTTTGTCATTTCTACTCCAGCTACCCATTGTTTTGTTGGAATGTCTCTTTGAATCCTCATAATTCTACAATATTTTGGAACATGTTTTTTGAATTTGACTAATAATTCTGCTGCATCTTTTATTGATAGTGGTTTAAATTTTCCTTCTTTGTATTCTTTGTATAATATTGTTCCTTTGCTAACCATTGTTGGATATATCTTTAACATGTCTGGTTTGAAATCTGGATTTTTGAATAGACTTATCATTCCTTCTAAATCTCTTTTTTTTGAGGTTAATGGTAATCCTGGCATGTAATGTATGGCTACTTTGAATCCCAAATCTTTTAATATTCTTATGGAATCTTTTGTGTCTTTTACTGTGTGGCCCCTATTTACTTTTTTTATAACATCTTCATATACAGATTGTACTCCCAACTCTATTCTAGTTGTTCCAAGTTTCAACATATGATTTCCATGATCTAGTAAGCCCCAATCTGGCTTTGTTTCAATACATAATGCAACACATCTTACTTTTGCTGTTTCATTTATCTTTTGTTCTTTTGTTAATGTTGTTTTTCCTTTTAACTTTAGAAGTTTTTTTTGTATTCTTAGTGTTCTTTCTTTATCTGAAAAGTTTTCTGTTGGAAGTTCATACACGTCTTTGAATTTTGTGTAATTTAATTCTCCATTTTTGTTAAAAAATAATCCTGAAAAATCGTTCAATGCTTTGAATGTAAATTTTATGAACTCTTCTTGGTATTTTTTTGGAAATGAAGGAAATGTTCCCCCCATAATAATTAGTTCAATTTTTTCAAAATTATGGCCTAGGAGAACATATTGTTCTAATCTGTTAAATATTTGTAGATAAGGATCAAAATTATTTCTTATAGCTCTCATGGTTGCCGGTTCTCCGCCAGTGTAAGACTGTGGAACATTCCCGAATGTTGAATTTGGGCCACCTGGGCAATAAATACATTTTCCGTGTGGGCACGAAATGGGTTTTGTCATTATTGCTAATGGTGCCACCCCAGAAATTGTTCTTACTGGTTTTGTTAAAAGTCTTGGTTTTAGTAACTTTATTTTATTTTGTGGAGCATGGATTAAAATATCTATAAAACTTGGAAGTCTTTTTGGTTTATGTTTTTTTGCTAGTGCGTCCCTTAGTTTTATTATATCTTTTTTATCTTTTAGATCTTTATCTAAGATTTCTTTTATTAGTAATTTACAAAATTTTTTCATAGGTTTTGTAAAAAAGAAGTGCTTTTATTTGTTTCGGAATATTTTAGGTATTTCTTTTTTTCTTTCTTTTCGCCATTCTTCTATTTCTTTAGGCTTTTGCCAACTTTCATATTTCGATTTTGCTTGCGTGGTTAAATCAGTAATTATTGATTCTGCATTTATTTCATCTATATTTGATGTTATTTCTAATACTCTTTCATCCCAAGCTAATCTTTCTTTACCTTTCTTTTCTAAAAGAAAAGGACTTATTAATTCCCCGTTTGATAAATCTACATAAATAGTATAAACTCCTCCCTTTATTGAAGAATCTATTGACCAATATCCAGATGAAAATGCTCTATTATAACTATCTGAATATCCTCCCCTTCCCTGTGCTTCAAGTGCTAGATTTGGGACCTTTAGCCATAATCCTGATTGAGATAAAGAGTATTCGCGAATTGATATTACTAATTGTCTTTCTAGTGAAGAATATTCATCAAGAAGTTTTTCTAGTGCAACCCTCTTTGAATGTATGTCTGGAGTGAGCATATTTTTGAGAAATGTCAATTATTTATATAAGTTTTGTAATAGTAATCTTTAAAAATGACCTTTTTTTAAGAATTCTGTAGGATAGCTGGGTGGTTAGCCCTCACTTGTACCGCAAACGGGCTATATGGCGGAGTGAAGCCTAATTGAGGCTGAGAAGTTAATTATCGGTCTCAGTTTGGACGTTGATCCTTTGTCTTACAGGGTTAATGTCTTAGAGAACTAAGTCAGGCCAGGAATGGAGCAGCTTTAATCTTTGATATTGGCGCTTGTGAGTAGCAAAGGGGAGGAAGAACTGGGGTTAAGCTGGTAGTTGATTTCTTTGTCGATTTTAGGTGTCCTGCATTTTTATTGTAATGCTATTTCTATTCCTACCTTAAATTTATCTCTTCCGGGTTCGTTATAATCTCGGTTATTAAAATAATTTCTTTTATATTGGAATAATAATGAATATCTATCATTTAATTTTTTTATTAATTCTGCTCTAAGATAACATCCTGGAATCAATCGTTTCATGTGATTTGTAGTGTCTGCTATTTCTGGATAAAATTCTTCAGTTAGTACTAACTGTTCACCGGCTCCGAAACCTAGTCCTAAGGAATAATTTTTAGTTAATTTTCTTTCTAACATTAAATCTATTAGATGTTCTTCGTTTGTTCCTTCTGCTGTAAAAAATAAACCAAATTTTCCTTGATAATTTTCATTAAGTTGTTTATTAACGCTAAATCCTAATTCTATATTTGCGTGAACTTTACTGGCCCCCAAACCACAATAAATAGAATAATCTCCAGTATCTAAATCTATAGTTCTTGGTACTGCATTTGTATTTGCTGATAAGAAAAGTAATAATGTGGCTGTTTTTATTTTATTTGATAAATTCAATGTTTAAATGAAAGGGGAGATTAATTTAAATAATTTTTTAAAATTCTGCTAAAATATCACTTAAACTTTGAGCTAGAATATTATACATTTTTTGTATTGTTAACTCATATATTGCTTCTTTTAGTGGCCCTGTACAATGTGGGAGAATTTCTGTTGTAAATGTTGATCCTTTTTCTAATTTACAGTCCATAGATTTTCCTTCGAAAAGTTTTGCTGTATCTGGATCTGTTTCAATTGGCATATCGACCAAAGTTACTCTTGTTTTACATTGGTTATTTTCTTTTCCTGTTATTTGATATATAAAAGTTGAACCTTCATCCATTACTGTTAGTTTTGTTTTTTTACAATTTTCTAGATGTCTATTATAACATGATTTATCTTCTTCACAATCAAACTCATAGGAATAATATAATATGCCTATTGCAAAAATAAGAATTACTATAATTGGTATTAAAACAATACTCCTCCTCTTTTTCTTCTTCTTCATATAAAAGAAAAAAAGGAGTTATTGTTTTATTAAGTTTTCGATTATAGGTCTGCCTTTGTTATTATTTTGACTTTCATCGATCTTTGAACTTTTGAAGACATTGCAACCAAATTCTTTATTCCTACTCTTTCTGAGAGTTTTACTAAATCTATGTCTATTTCTCCATCAAAGATTACAGTATTTATTCCAGATTTTAAAGATTTGATTGTTGTTGCCAATTCAGAAGTTGGAACTTTTCCTAGAATGTTTGTGTCTTCATCTAATATGTAAGCTCCCCTTGTACCAACTAAGTCATCTATCATTTCTTTGTATAATTTTGTTTCTGTAGGTGTTATTCTTGCTTTTCTTATTGGAGGTCTTGCACTCGTCTCTGTTTTATATTTCGTTGCTGTAGTTGTTCTTGTTGTTCTTGCTGCTGTCCTCGGTGCAGTAGTTCTTCTTTCTGAAGTTTTAGCTGTTGTAGTAGATCTGGTTATCTCTAATTTTGATTGTTCTGCAGCTACTTTATTTCTCAATGCTTTATTTATTTCTTTTTTTGTTAGCTCTTCCACTTCTTTTCCATCTGGTGCTTTTACTATGTAATCTATTTCTGCTACGCTCATTATTTCTTTTATAATTAAATCTCCGCCTCTGTCTCCATCCACAAAAACCGTTACTTCTTTTCTTTTACTTAAATCGATAATTGTCTGAGGTACAGATGTCCCATTTAATGCAATTGGATTTTTTATTCCATTTTTCAGTAAAGTTAGTACGTCTGCCCTTCCTTCAACTACGATTATTTCATCAGATTCTTCTATAATTGGTCCTGCTGCTAACCTATCTTTTCCATATTCTATAAGTTCCATCATTCTTACTGAATGTGAAACTTCTTCTGTTATTTCTTGAGAATCGGGTAAAACATTGTCCGTAAATTCTCTCAAAAGTTCTTTTGCCCTGTCTACAACATAAGCTCTTTTAGATGTTCTTACATCTTCTATATTTTTTGATACTACCTTGGCATTACATGGACCAATTCTTTGTATTGTCTCCAATGCCGCTGCAATAATCGCTGTTTCAGCTTTGTCTAAACTTGACGGAATTATTATCTCTCCGCTAGCTTTTCCACTTTTTGTTGTTAAATTTACTTCGATTCTACCTATTTTTCCATTTCTTTGAAGTTCTCTTAATTCTAAGTCTTCTCCAAGCAGGCCCTCTGTTTGACCGAATACTGCTCCGATTACGTCAGGTCTGTCTACTGTTCCTTCAATTGTGATATTAGAGTGAACTATATATTTAGCTGCTACTAAGCCAATTTTTCCCATTTTATTTTCCTCCTATGCTTTTAAAACCTAAAAAGAACAAGTTCGTCGTTTTATTTAAACGATTCCTTAACAAATAAATGTAATGTTTTAAATGAATATGATTTTTTGTTCTTTAAAGGTTTGTAGCCCGATATTAACCCCAAAGCTCATAGCTTGATGTTACATCGTTGGCTCCATTTGGTAAATTCTCTTACCGGGCCTTGATAGAAGGTTTTGATTTTCGTTTATAAAGGTTTGGATTTACTTAAATTTATGTAGATTTAGATATGATTTTGTTCTGTGAAATATATCGTGAGCATCATCAATTAGCTCTTTTTCGTATCTTTCTCTTCTTCCAGTTGATATAAATTTATCAAATATTGCTCTTGTGAATTTCATAATTGGGTTGTTTTCCCATTTTTGTTCATAATCTGTTTCTATTGATGCTTCATACTTGATAGTCAGGTTTCCGTTTACTGTTTTTCCTTGTTTTGTTTCTATAGTTTTATAATTTTTTAGAGAAATTGATAAGTTTATGAGATATCTTGAATAATTATCTATATATTTTTGTCCTTCCCACTTTATTTTTACTGATTTTCTCTCTCCTTTTATTATATCTTCATATTCTCTTTCATAGAAATTGTAATTGTGGAGATCAAACCATGCCTTTAGAGTTCTGTACAACTCTATCATGTTGAACTGGGCCTCTTTTTTTATTACTAATTTATCTCCCCTAATTATCCAATCTTGTTCTGGCATATATAAATTTTAGAAAATGGAATATATAAAGTTTTTCTTTAGTATTGGTGCATTGTTAAGAATGATTTTATTTCATCGTGGAAAGCATACGTTTTTGCATATAATTCTATTTTATAATCGTCTATTCTATCTTTTATTATAAACTTTTCATAGATGGATTGGCCCAATCCCTTTCTTTCTCCCCATTTTTTACTTCTGTCTGTTACAATATTTGATTTTATTCTTAGTTCTACTTCTCCACGCTGTATTTTTATTTTTTTCCCTTCTTTTTCTATTTCTATATCTTTTAAACCCAAAATAAAAAATCCAATTCTGAGATGATATGCGAAATAGTCACTTTTGTTTTTTTGAGCACTCCAACGTATTTCTATTTGTTGTGATTCTCCTTTCATTCTTTGTGCAAATTTTTCTTCCTGAAAATTATTATCTTGATCTCCATATCCTTGGTAGTCTAACCAAAACTTCATGTGTTTATATAGCTCTCCCAGATCAAATATTCCTCTCCACTTCATTTTGATTTCTGGGACCACAGTAATTGTATCTTGCATATCTTAAATTTTGTTGATGAAGTTTATAAGTTTTTTTATCTGAAGAATTCTAATACTTCTTTTGCTGTTTTCTGAAGATCTTTTACTTCCTCTAAAAGTTTAAGTTTATTTTTTGTTATATTCTCTTTGATTAGAACATTGGTGTATAGTCTGAATAAAAGATTTTTAATTCTTGATGAGGACCATTGCTCTCTGTAGTCTAGAACTACACTGGCAGTAAATGTTATTTTTGAGGTTCCTGAAACCAGGTTGTCTGAAGCAGGATGTAGTTCTTTAAATCTAAATTTTATTACCATATCATATTTCATAAAATCTGTTATTTCTCTTTCTGCTTTCCATATTAATCCTATCTCATCACCTATATCTATTTTTTTATGTTGGTGATCTGCTTCTAAGAAATCATAGCCGTTTTCATCTAGCCAAGCATGCATTGTTTGATATAGCTTTTCAAGATTAAAAACACCTTTGTGTCTTATTTGGTATCCTTCGCTTACTTGGGCTTTTATTTTCTTACTCATAGAATAGAGAATAAAAATAATAGTTAATAAATGTTTTTATCTTCCTTTTATCCTGAATTTTTCTATAAATATATCATATAAATCTGGTTGAATCTTTAGAACGTCCTTGTAGGTTAGTAGTCCAACTAGTTTTTCTCCATCTGTTACAGGAAGTCTTCTTACATTTTCTCTTGACATAAAGTAAATTGCGTCGTATAAATCTAAAGTTGGAGAAATTTTAAGCATAGTAGTAGACATAATATCTTTTGCTTTAGATTTTTTTATATTTAATTCATTTGTAATTGCTTTATTTACGAAATCTTTTTCTGTAATTATTCCTAAGAGTTTTCCATTTTCTTCTACAATAAGGCTCCCAACATCTCCTTTAATCATTTTAGCTGCACACTTCAGTAAGTTCTCTTCTGGGCCTACAACTATTGGAGATTTTGTCATTGCATCCATAACTTTTATGCCAGTTTTCATCTTAATTTTATACTATTTTTTGAATTAATAAGTATATTGGTGATGAGTTTTTTTAGATTTCTTATTCAAAACCTTTATAAATGGACTTGGATTTCTCGGATTAGAATGGCAGACGATAAACAACCAGTATACATCTTATCTGAAGGAAATCAGAGGACTTATGGGAAAGAAGCTCAGAGAAACAATATTATGGCTGCTAAGTTAGTGGCTGAGACAGTAAGAAGTACCTTGGGCCCTAAGGGAATGGACAAAATGCTGGTTGATTCTATGGGCGATGTTGTTATTACAAATGATGGTGTTACAATCTTAGAAGAAATGCAAATTGAACATCCTGCAGCTAAAATGATTGTTGAGATTGCTAAAACTCAAGAAGATGAAGTTGGAGATGGTACAACTAGCGCGGTTGTTTTTGCTGGCGAATTATTAAAAAATGCTGAAAGTCTATTAGAAAAGAATATTCATCCTACTATTGTTGCTAAAGGTTTTAGATTAGCAGAAAGTAAAGCTCAGGAAATTTTGAATGAAATAGCAGAAGATGTTTCTTTAGATAATGAGGATATACTTGAAAAAATTGCTATGACTGCTATGACAGGAAAAGGTGCAGAAGCTTCAAAGGAAAAGTTAGCTAAATTAGCTGTTGGTGCTGTAAAGCAAGTTTTAGATGATAATATAGATTTGAATAATATTAAAGTTGAGAAAAAAGTTGGTGGCGGTGTTGAAAATTCTGAATTAATACAAGGAATTGTTTTAGATAAAGAGAAATTACATTCAAGTATGCCTTCTAAGATTAATGATGCTAAAATTGCATTGATTAGTGTTCCTTTAGAAATAAAAGATACTGAAATTGATGCTAAAATTCAAATTACATCTCCTGAGCAGATGCAAAGCTTTATTGAGCAAGAGGAAAATATGTTGAGAAGTATGGCTCAGAAAGTAATTGATTCTGGTGCTAATGTTTTAATATCTCAAAAAGGAATTGATGATTTGGCTCAACATTATTTAGCTAAGGCCGGAGTTTATGCTGTTAGAAGAGTTAAGCAATCAGATATGGAAAAATTGATTAGAGCTACTGGTGGAAAAATTGTTAGTAACTTGAAAGATTTAAGTGAATCTGATTTGGGTAAATCTGGTTTGGTTGAAGAAGTTAAAATTGGAGATGAAGAATTTACTTATGTTACTAATTGTGAAAATCCAAAAGCTGTTACGTTTTTAGTTCGGGGTGGAACTGAGCATGTTGTTGATGAAGTTGAAAGAGCAATTCAAGATGCTTTGGGTGATTTAGCAGCAGCTTTGAAAAATGGAAAAGTTGTTGGCGGTGCAGGTGCTCCAGAAATAGAATTGAGTAAAAGATTAAGAGAATTTGCAAATACTTTAAGTGGTCGTGAACAATTAGCTGTTTTAGCTTTTGCAGAATCTATGGAAGCGATTCCAATTACTCTGGCTGAAAATGCAGGTATAGATCCAATTGATATTTTGACAGAGTTAAAAGCTAGACATGATTCTGGAGATAAATGGGCAGGTATTGATGTCTTTTCTGGAAAGGTTGTTGATTCCTGGAGTGCGGGTGTAATTGAGCCTTTGAAAATTAAGACTCAGGCTATAAAGAGTGCAGCCGAGGTTTCAGAGATGATTTT
Source organism: Candidatus Woesearchaeota archaeon (assembly GCA_018652625.1). Lineage (GTDB taxonomy): Archaea > Nanobdellota > Nanobdellia > SCGC-AAA011-G17 > PNOQ01 > JABIBT01. The sequence continues at coordinate 15,396 of JABIBT010000008.1, forward strand.
AAGGATAGATGATGTGATTGCTTCTGGAAAAGGAAGTGGTCAAGCTCCGATGCAACCTCCAATGGGTTATGAGTAAGATTTATAAAATTCTATTTTCAATTTAAAGTATGTTTTTCAAGAAAAAAGAGGATTTTTTGAAATTTTCTACAAAGATCAAGAAATTTTTAGACGTGGGCAATTTTGATTCTGCTATTGCCCGTTATACTGAATTTGAGAAAAGGTTTAAGAAATTAGATTCTGAAAAGAAAGAAGAGTATCGGGAAGAGTATGAATCTGTGGTTAAACAATTATTGATTTATATGAAAATTCGTGATTTGAATGTAATCATTAATGGGGATGATGTGGTGTTGATTAATAGTTCTTTAAATTATTTGAAAGATATACAGGAGGATACAATTGGAATGCCTGAAAAATATTCTAATTTCGTTAAAAACAAATATCTTGGATTTTATAATAGGTATAGCTATAAGTTGGCTTTACTAGAATTGAATAAATCTTTAGATAGAGTTTACAAATTAAAAGACGAACAAAATTATGATATGGCTTTAGAATTCTTTCCAGAAGTTATGAAGAAGTATCGAGAGTTGGAGGAGTATTTGCCCGGAGAGTCTAAGAAGGTTTTTGGAAAACTTATAGAGTTAAGAGAAGAACTTAAACTTGATTTGATGGAATTTAGGGCACATAGTCCGGTTGCTGAGGTGAATGTGAAAACTTTGAAACGAAGTTTGAAGAAAAAGTAAGTTATATTAATTAAAGAATACTCTCTCTTTTTATGGATTGGAATTTAGAGGATTATGGATTTGATGAAGAAGGACTTAAGGGAAGGATTTTGGGTTCTTTTGAAGATAATGGCATTGCCCCAGTTGAAGATGTTTTAAAGATTAATTATGGGAGAAAAGGAGTTGTTGAAGTTTCTTATGTTGCAGATTCTGTTGATGTTAAATTTGATATTAATTTTGAATTAGAGGAAGGTTGGAAGTTTGAAGGAAATCAAATTAATTTATGGCTTTATTGTGGTGGAGAAGAATTGGGGACCAAAGTAGATAGGGCAATGCAAAGTTTGGCTAATAAACTTAAGTTAGGTAGAGTTTTAGTTAGTGGTCTTGATGATGAAGATGAGAAGTTTTGGCTTGAAAAGAGAAGTTATGAGTCTGCGGGTAGTGGAACCATGGGTATAAAATTAATAGATTTCTAATAGTAAATTATATTAATGTTTTAGTGTTCACTTTTTTATGGTTTTTAATGTGGTGTTTAGGGAAACTGGATGTTGTCTTCCTGAGAGGATTGTTTCTAATTCTGATTTTGAAGACTATGAATTTTATACTTCCGAGGGAAAGCCAGAGATCCAGCCTACTGCTCAAATTATTAGAAAGGCTGAAAGGAGATTTGGGATTAAAGAAAGAAGGTTGGCTAGAGAGGATCAAGTTGCTTCTGATTTGGGTGCAATAGCTGTGGCAAATTCTGGAGTTGATACTAATTCTTTGGATATGATTATTGGAGCATCAAACTATGGAGATATGGTGGTTGGAGATGTTGGTTATCCTACTTGTGATTTTGTTCCTAGTTTGGCTTCGAGGGTTGCTAGAAAAACCGGGCTTGTTGGGGAAGGGAAATACTTTAAGAGTTTTGATTTAATTGATGCCTGTGCAGGAGGTTTAGAATCTATGTTTGTTGCTGAGATGTACATTAGAAATAATATGTTTTCTGAAATTAATAAAGCTGGCGTTGTAGCCATGGAAACTTTATTTAGAGTTGGAGATACTTCTAGTAAAGATATATTGCTTCTTGGTGAGGGGGGAGCGTTTGTTGCTCTTGAAGGAGTTGAGAGTGATAGAAAAGAGGGCATTCTTTCTTGTGCTACTCAAACTGTTCGTTATTTTGTTCCTAAACTTGGAATAGATTCGAAGATGGAGCCCGTTACTGATTGTTCAAAGTACATTACATCTGGAGTGCCAAATAATCCTGCTTTGAGAGATGGACGTCGCTGCTTTAAAATGCTTGGACCTTTTGTTAAACAGGTTGCTAGTGAATATGTCCCGCTTGTTGCTAGAAGGGCAATGGAAAGGGCCGGAGTTGGTGTTGATGAATTAAAACTACTTATTTTTCATCAAGCGAATGCAGATATGGTTAATGATATGGCCTTAGGAAGTGGGGTTAGGGCGGATGATCTTGACAGGAAAGTCCCAATAACTAATGATTGGCTTGCTAATCAATCTCTTGTTTCTACTCCAACTATATTGGATCTTGTTTATAGGGGTAAGTTAACTAGTCCTAAAAGTCATGTTTATAGTATTAATCCTGGAGATAAAATATTAATTGCTACTGTTGGTGGGGGCATTAGTGCTAATGCTATGGTGTATCAGGAACCTATGCGTTAGTTTTATAAGTTTTAGTTAAAGGTTAGTTTTATGTTTAAATTTTTAAAAGATAAATTAAAGGATGCTGCTAAGAAGTTTTCTAAAGAGGCAGAGGAAGTTACTGAAGAACCTAAAGTTGAAGAAAAAGTAAAAGAAGAAGTTAAAGAGGAAATTAAAGAAGAGTTAGAAGAAGTTTTAGATGAGAAGACTTCTGAGAAAGTTGCTGAAGAAGTGGTTAAAGAATCTAAGGAAGAAATTATTGAAGATATTCCAAAAGAAGAACCTAAAAAGGAAAAGTTAAGTTTTAAAGAAAAATTAAAAAAAGCTGTTTCTAAGAAAATTTCTAGCAAAAAGTTTGAAGAGTTGTTTGATGAGTTAGAGTTATCATTATTAGAAGCTAATGTTGCTGTTGAAGTTATTGATAGATTAAAAGAAGGTTTGAAGATGGAAATTGTTGATATTCCTATTAAAGGGAAGGTTGATGAGTTTATTTTAGAGAAGTTAAAAGATAATATTAAAGAGTTGTTTAAGGAAGAGTTAGATTTAGTTGAAGTTATTAAGAAAAGTGAGAAACCTTATGTTATTGTATTTTTGGGTGTGAATGGTTCTGGAAAAACTACTTCTATAGCTAAAGTTGCTAAATTGTTGCAGAGTAATGGTTTAACTTGTGTTTTGGCTGCTGCAGATACTTTTAGAGCTGCTGCGATAGATCAGTTACAGTTACATGCTGATAAGTTAGGAGTTAAGATGATTAAGCACGATTATGGCTCGGATGCTGCTGCTGTAGGTTTTGATGCTATAAAACATGCTAAGAATAAAGATGTTGATGTGGTTTTAATTGATACTGCTGGCAGAATGCATTCTAATTCTAATTTAATGGATGAGTTAAAGAAAGTTATCAGGGTTGTTAATCCTAATTTTAAGATATTTGTTGGAGAGTCAATAGTTGGTAATGATTGTATAGAGCAGAGTAGGAAGTTTAGTAGTTCTGTTGGTGTGGACGGTATAATATTATCTAAGGCTGATGTTGATGAGAAAGGTGGAACTGCTATTTCGATTTCTTATGTTGTTGATAAACCCATAATTTATTTGGGTACTGGGCAGGGCTATGGGGATATTGAGAAGTTTTCTGTTAGTAAATTGATGGATAGTTTGGGGCTTTAAAATAATTTTTCTAACTCTTTTTTTACTTTCTCAAATGTTTTATCATCAAGAACCCCTATTTTCTTTTTAACTAATGATTTGTTTAGATTTATAATTTTATCAACTTTAATTCTGCTCGTAGTTGGTAGTTTTCCTTCAATTAAATTTTTACTTTCTATTAATACTGAGCATCTTGCATCTTTTAAGTTGGAAGTTATCCCACAAACTATGAAATCTTCAGTATTAAAATTATAAGTATCATTGGAAACAATTAAAACGGGTCTTTGTTTGATGGTTGTAAGATCTGTAAATGGTAAGGGAATTATTAAAATGTCTTTTTGTTTAAATTGTGTCCCAGATGTCATCTTCTTTGCTACTCCAGAATTTTTTTAATGAAATTTCACTTAATTTTAGTAGATCTTTGAAATCATCTTCCATTTTTTTTGATATTTTTTGAGTTTTTTCCAGTAAAATCTTTCCATTTGATTCCATTACTATTAATTCGTCACCTTGATTTATTCCTGCTATTTCTCTTATGTCTAGAGGGATTGCTATCTGTCCTTTTTCTGAAACTTTTATTGTTTTTATGGAAGTCATTTTTAATAGTAAGAATTTTCTTACTTATAAGGTTTTTGGTTGTAAGCCCTAAGTTGGGTTATTTGTTTTACTGTAGTCCCTAAGTTTTGAATTCAAAATAACTTTCTTTTTATCTTTTTAATTACATTTATAAATCATAATTCTCTCTAAAATTCTATGGTTATGGACAAATTAAGTTCAACATTGAAAAACACCTTAAGCAAAATCACAGGTGCTACTTTCATAGATGAGAATTTGGTTAATGAAATTGTTAAAGATATTCAAAGAGCTTTACTTACTTCTGATGTTAATGTTAAACTAGTTTTTGAGCTATCTAAGAATATTAAAGAAAGAGCGTTAAAAGAAAAAGCACCAAAGGGTGTAGGACAAAAAGAATTCTTAGTTAAGATTGTTTATGACGAACTAGTAAAGTTCCTAGGAAAAGAAAAAAAAGGAATTAAAATTACAAAAAAACAACCGTTCAAAATTATGTTAGTTGGTTTGTTTGGAACTGGAAAAACTACAATAGCAGCAAAATTAGGAAATTATTATACAAAAAGAGGGCATAAGGTTGCTTTAGTAGGTTTAGATGTTTATAGGCCGGCTGCAATGGATCAATTAGAACAGTTAGCAAAGTCAATAAACATACCATATTACATAAATAGAGAAGAAAAAAACCCAAAGAAAATTTGGAAATCTTTGAAAGATGAAGTAAAGAAATATGATATTGTAATTGTAGATACTGCGGGAAGAGATGCATTGTCAGAAGATTTAGTTAAAGAAATTGAAGAATTAAATAAAGAAATCAAACCAGAAGAAAAGTTACTTGTAATAAATGCAGATATTGGTCAAACTGCAGAATCCCAAGCAAAAAAATTCCATGAGTCTTGTGGTATTACTGGAGTTGCAATTACTAAGATGGATGGAACTGCAAAAGCTGGTGGAGCTTTGTCAGCAGCAGCAATTACTGGAGCGCCTGTTAAGTTTTTAGGCGTAGGTGAAAAAGTAGATGATATTGAAGAGTTTAATCCTGAAGGTTTTGTTTCTAGATTGTTAGGAATGGGAGACTTGGAAGCTTTATTAGAAAAAGTTAGAGTTGAAATTGATGAAGAAACTGCTGAAGATTTAGGAAAGAAGTTTTTGAAAGGAGAGTTTAATTTTTTAGATTTATATGAACAAATTCAAGGAATGAAAAAATTAGGTCCCATGAATAAGATTATGGAAATGATTCCTGGAATGAGTGGGATGAAGATTCCTAAAGATATGTTGGATGTTCAAGATTCTAAGTTGAAGAAGTGGAAATTTATTATGCAATCAATGACAAAGACAGAATTAGAAAATCCGGATTTGGTTTTTAATAGGAAAAGAATTGATAGGATTGCAAAGGGTGCGGGTTGTACTGCTACTGAAGTTAGAGAATTGCTTAAACAGTATAGACAAAGTAAGAAAATGATGAAGATGATGAAAGGCGATCCTAATAAATTAATGAAGAAGTTTAAAGGTAAGATTCCTGGAATGTGAGGTTTTATATATTCTTATTTTAAGGTTTAAGTAGGTGATAATGATGAAAAAAATAATATTAATGTTTGTAATTTTTTTGATTAGCTTTAGCCCTGCTTTTGCTGTTCCAAATAATGAATCTGCTACTAATAACGGAAACCAATATGGAACTTTGACAGCAGTTTCTACTGGGGCCTATACTAGTCTAAATGGACAAGAAATGAGTATAGAACAAATTCAGAATAGAAATAGATTAAGAGTTGGGGAGTACTTTGCCGAATATTCTTTAGAGTTGCAAGAGGAAAGATCTTTGACTGGAGAAAGTAAATTAAAAGCAACATTGTCAAATGGGCAAAATGCTGAAATAAAAGTGATGCCCGATGTAGCAGCAGAAAGAGCTTTAGAAAGATTGAAATTAAAAGTTTGTCAAGAAGAAGAAGGTTGTACTATTGAGTTGAAAGAAGTTGGCCAAGGCGATCAAATCCAACCAGTATATGAAGTTCAAGCAAGAAAAGAAGCAAGAATGTTGGGAATGTTTAAAACTCAAATGCAAGTTCGAGCTCAAGTTAATGCGGAAACCGGTGAAGTGATTCGAGTTCAGAAACCTTGGTGGGCATTTTTAGCTTCAGAGAGCGATGAAATTGAAGAAGACGAGTCAGCAACTTTAGAATAATTCTTTTTTATTTTTTTTACGTAAAGTATTTATATCCTGTGTAACTTACCTATTTAATTAAAATGGAAGGAGCTAGATTTGTTGACCCAGAAATTTGCAGAGATTATCTAATTTATGGCAAGATTAAGACTATTGGTTCCCTTAAATCTACGTTGTATGGATATAAAGCTGGATGTTTAGAGGATGCTGAATTTGGGTGGAAAGAAGTATGTAGGCGTGCGGAAGAAAGTTTTTTAGCTAATGCCACTGCAATGGGGGCCGATATTGCTGCTCATTTTAAGACAGTATGTGTTAAAAATGATCTTGAAGGGTTTATTATGTTAAGAGGCGAAGCTTATAAAACAATAGAGCCCGAAAATTAAACAATCTTTATTTTAATATTTTTAAATAGAAACACTAAAAAGTATTAGTTCTTTCCCATTTTTACTCAAAAACATAAAAAATGAGTGAAATTATATTGCCAACAAGTGAAGAAGTTCAAAAATGGATGATTTTCACATTAAAACATTCTTGTCATGTTGAATATTTCTTGAAAGAGCTAGGTTTAGGCGATAATGATCCCGAAAGACCGCATGAGTTGATTGGTCCTGGAAATAAATATGGATGGGACGTAATAAAGGGGTTTGCACTTTTATATAGGAGGCCAAAAGTTGATTGTAAAACATATATAATTCCTGCTTTAAAATTACATGGGCAACAGCACCACCATAGGATGTGGGAGAATCCTGATCCGAGTGATGAAACAAAACAGAATCCGGAAGCTTCAGATGAAGATATGTATGTTGGCGCGGTTGATGCTAATTGTTCTTTGTTAGAGAATAGAGAATATCAAGGGGGAAAACATAGTTATGAAGAGATAATGGAAGTTGCTAAAAAGAATCCTCCACATAAGGCTCCTTGGATGTTAAAGCTTGTTCCTCAGATGCAGAAGTTAGAGCAACCAAAGCTAGAATTAATTACCTCGTTGCATGATTTCCCCAATATTGGATTGCCTGGAGATATTTTTGATCTGATTGGGAGTAGAACAAGAGAAACGATTGAAATGCTTAATTTCGAGAGAGGATATAGTTTATAAATCTCTAATATTTTGTTTTTTATATGAAAAAAATACTTTATTCTGGAGCCGAGGCCCATTTATACTTAGAGAAGGATAGATTAGTCAAGGAAAGAATTTCTAAAGGATATAGGCATGAATTTATTGATAATGCTAAAAGAAAATATCCAACAAGAAAAGAATTTAAGATTTTATTGAAAGGAAAGAAAATAGGAATGGATGTTCCTGAAGTTTTTGAAGTTGATGATAAAGAAATGAAAGTAGTTATGGAATTTGTTAAAGGAGATTTACTAAAAGAGACATTAGATAATTATTCTAAAAAGAAGAGAGAAGAAGTTTGTAAGAAAATTGGAATTCAAGTTGCTAAGATGCACGATAATCAGATAATCCATGGGGATTTGACAACAAGTAATATGATACTAAAAGAAGAAAAAGTTTTTTTTATTGATTTTGGCTTAGGTTTTATTTCTCATAAAATTGAAGATAAGGCCGTTGATTTACATTTACTTAGACAGGCTATGGAAAGCAAGCATTTTAAGTATGAAAATAATTTCGAATTGGTTTTAAAAGGTTATAAAAAATCAAGTAATTTTAAGGAAACTTTAGAGAGATTAGAGAAGGTAGAGCAAAGAGGAAGGTATAAGAGAAAAGCTTAAAAGTTGAATATTTTCCTTAATTCTTATAGCCCTGTAGTGTAGTGGCCAAGCATCTATGGTTTTGGTCCATAGGACCCAGGTTCGAATCCTGGCGGGGCTATCCCTTATTTTTTATTAGTTTTGTATAAGTTAAAAACCTTTATTAATCAAATTTGTCTTTGTTTTATATGAAAATCAAAGAATACGAGGGGAAAAGATTTGCTGTGACCATAAGAAGGGATACTATGAGAAGAAGATATGTATTGTCCACCTTTGAATCTGATGGTGGAATGGTAGATCAAAATGAGCCCTTGTATACGGAAGAGTTTGAGAAACATTATGGTTTTTCTCCAGAGTGGCCCCATGAAACAATTGAGGATAAAATTTGATATTAATTGGTTTTCATAAAGCTTATATATTTATTATTCTTTAGTTATTTTAAAATGGCAGAAGAAAAACAAATCGGAAAGGTTTTTAGTTTTTTTAGTAAGATTGGCGTAGCAGCGATTGAGTTAAGCGATGATAATTTGGCTTTGGGGGAAAAAATTCGTATAAAGGGGGCAACAACTGATTTTGAACAGGAAGTTGACTCTATGCAGGTAGAAGGGAAAGAAGTTCAGGAAGTTGGTCCCGGAAAATCAGCAGGCATTAAAGTTAAAGATAAGGTTAGACCGGGAGATTTGGTCTATAAACTTTTATAATCTTTTTTCTTTCTTTTTTCAAAAGTTTTATAAATAGATAATTTTCTCTCTTTGCTAAGGATAAGTCGGTTTTGGCTTACTTATACCCGGAAGATTAATTCTGGGTTTGTTAAAAAATGGCACGTATGTACTCAAGAAGGAAAGGAAAAAGCGGAAGTACTAAGCCCACAGATAAGAAAAAGAAAACGTGGATGAAGTATGATGCTAAAGAAGCAGAGAGTTTAGTTTTAAAATTATCTAAAACTGGACTAACAAAATCTCAAATAGGTTTGGCTTTAAGAGATTCATATGGTATTCCAGATATTAAGATTATAACTAAAAAGAGCATTAGTAAAATTCTAGAGAAAAATAAACTAGAGGCAGAGTTGCCAGAAGATTTGAATGCACTAATTAAAAAAGATATTCAGTTAATTAAACATTTTGAGTCAAATAAACAAGATATGCCTGCTAAAAGAGGTATAAGATTGACAGAGAGTAAAATTAATAGATTAGTTAAGTATTATAAGAAAAAAGGTAGATTACCAAAAGATTGGGTATTTGATAAAGATAAAGCTAGATTGTTAGTAGGATAAAATGGCTAAAGATAAAAAAGGAAATAAAAAGGAAAAAAAGAAGAAAATCATTAGAAAGACTAATGTTGCCATTAAAAAGAAAAAGAAAAAATGGGTAAGTTTAATGGCCCCAAAAGAATTTGGTGGCGGAGAGCTTGGAGAAAGCCTTGTTGTTGATCCTAAAGATTTAGTTGGAAGAAATGTTATTACGAGTTTATCTAATCTGAATAGAGGTAAGAATTTTGCTATAAAAATTATTTTTAGAGGGAAGGAAATAATTGATGGAAATTGTTTATGTGAGCCCATGGGTTATTATGTTTTGAATAGTTTTGCTAGAAGAGTTGTTAAGAAAGGTAAAACTAAAATCTTTAAATCTTTGAAGTTGAAAACTAAGGATAATGTCGATGTTGTCTTGAAAATTGTTCTAGTTACTAGAAGAAAAATTACTGGTGGAGTTTCTGCAAAGGTTAGAGCAGAGCTTGATAGTTTTTTAAGTGAAACTGTTAAGAAAGCTGACTTTATGTTCACATTAGATTCGATTATAAATTATAGTTTCCAGAAAAAGATTAAGGAACAGATGAAGGGTATATATCCTGTTGGTTCTTTGGAAATTGTTATGTTTAGAAAGGTTTTTAAATAAATTCTTTGTGTTTTAATTTATGCCTCAGTAGCTCAGTGGTAGAGCATTTGGTTTGTAACCAAAAGGTCGTGGGTTCAAATCCCCCCTGAGGCTTTTACAATATATCATCAAGTAAATATAACTTTTTAAGTTAAGTGAGTATTCACTTTTATGGTTACTAAATGGATAGTTTTTTCTGGTGGAGTTATCTCTGGTTTGGGAAAGGGAATTGCCTCTGCTAGTGTTGGTGCATTGTTATCTAAAAAATATAAGATTATTTCTCTTAAGTGTGATGGCTATTTGAATGTTGATCCTGGAACTATGAATCCGGTAGAACATGGAGAAGTTTTTGTTCTTGAAGATGGTGGAGAAGTGGATATGGATTTTGGCCATTATGAAAGATTTCTCAATATTAATTGTAAATCTGAGTGGAATCTTACTATGGGAAAGGTTTTTGATATTATTAGAAAAAAAGAGAGGAAAGGAGATTATCTTGGGAAGACTGTTCAATATGTTCCGCATGTTACTAATTTGATAAAAGATTGGTGGCTTAGTGTTGCTGAAAGGGAAAAAGCAGATATTGTTCTTTTGGAAATTGGTGGAACTGTTGGAGATATAGAAAATGAACTTTATATTGAAGCAGCTAGACAATTAAAAAATCATGTTGGTGAAGATAACATTATGTATTCCCACCTAACGTATGTTCCTCTTCCTTTTGGAGTTAAAGAACAAAAAACTAAACCTACTCAACAAAGTGTAAATCTTTTAAGACAAAGAGGAATAATACCAGATTTGATAATTGGAAGATGTTCTAAACCTCTTACTGACCATATAAAAGAGAAAGTTGCTACTTATTGTGATGTAAAAAAAGAAGCGGTAATTTCTGGAGTGGATGTAGATTGTGTTTATAAAATTCCTTTAGTTTTTGAGAAAGAAGGAATCTTGAAAATAATTAAAGATAAACTTAAGATGAAAGTTAGTTCTGATTTAAGAAAGTGGAAGACTCTTGTTGAAAATATTGGAAAAGGTAAACTTGTCAGAATAGCTATTTGTGGGAAATATATGAAGTTAGAAGATTCTTATGCAAGTGTTGTTGAGGCGTTAAAACATTCTGATGCACATCTTGGTTGTAAGGTAGAAATATCTTTTATTGAAACTTCTGGCCTTAAAGATGCTAAAAAAGTTCTTGAAAATATTGATGGAGTAATAGTTCCTGGAGGATTTGGAAAAAGAGGTTCTGAGGGAAAAATTAAGATTATTAAATATTGTCGTGAAAATAAAATTCCTTTTTTAGGCCTTTGCTATGGATTGCAATTAGCTACGGTTGAATTTGCTAGGAATGTTTGCGATTTGAAAAATTCAAATAGTACTGAAATAGATGAAAAAACAGAAAATCCAGTAATTGATATTTTACCAGAACAAAAAGAGGTTTTAGATAAGGGGGGAACTATGAGGCTTGGTTCTTATCCTGCCATATTAAAAAGAAATACTAAAGTTTTTAGTTTGTATGGTTCGGAAAAGGTTTCTGAGAGACATAGGCATAGATATGAAGTAAATCCAGAGTATTTGGAAATTTTAGAAAGTAATGGTTTGGTTTTTTCTGGAATGTCTCCCGATGGAAGGTTAGTTGAGTATATTGAATTAAAAGATCATCCTTTTTTTGTGGGTTGTCAAGGACATCCTGAATTGAAGTCTAGTTTACTTAGTCCTGCACCACTTTTTTATGGTTTTGTTAAGGCTGCTTTAGGAAGGTAAGTTTTTTAAACTTTTAAATTAAATTTTTATTATGAATTGGAAAAAAGAAACTGCTAGAGATTTGTTAGCTTTAGGAAGTATTCCTTTTTTTATTTTGGTTATGGCTAGATCTTTGGTTGGAGAGTACTATTTATTTATTTTTCAAACTTTAATTGCTTTAGTTTTCATTCATTTTATTGGCTGGAAATTAGATTTCAATAGACATTTAGCTAGAATGTTAGTTTTAGTTTTTTTCACTGTTTTATTTTATAATCAATTTATTTATTCTGTTTTTTCTGTTTTAGTTGGTTTGATTACTCTACTTAGTTTGTTTTATTTGAAAGAACCTGTGAAAAAAATTGGTTTTGGAATACTATTGGGAGTTTTAGCTAGTTTACTTGGTTATTACTTGGCTCCGTTAATTTAATAAATAAAATATGACCTATTATTCTATTCTGAGCCTGTAGCTTAGCCTGGTGGAGCGTCACGTTGACTTCGTGAAGGTCGCCGGTTCGAATCCGGCCAGGCTCATTTTAACGAAAAGTTTTATAAAGATAAAAAGAGGTTTTTAAGTATGCAAAAAAGAGGCCAAGTAACTATTTATATTATTCTGGGAATTGTCATTTTAGTAGTGTTTGGATTAATCTTTTTTTTAAGAAATGAAATAGTAAAAAATGATTTCCAAAGTCAGTTAGCTAGAGTTAAAGTTCCTGAACAGATTCAACCAATAAAGAACTATGTTGATGAATGTTTGGAAGAAACTATTATGTCTGGAGCCAGAAATATTGCATCAAAAGGGGGATATTTAGAAGTTCCTTTTGAAGACGTTCCTAGATCTGTTTTAAATCCTTTTTCTAATTCTTTAGAACTTGGGAGTTCGGGAGTGGCATATTGGTACTATAAAAGTGCAAACAATTTGGATAAAACCCAGGTTCCAACTATTGAAAGTATGGAAGAAGATTTAGAGGAGTACATTAATGATAATTTTGATTTCTGTTTGAAAGGTTTGGATAGATATTGGGAAGAAGGTTTTGAGATTTCTTATGAAGAAGATGTAACTAGTGAAGTTAATATTGAAGATTCGCATATAGAAGTTAAAGTTTTTACCCCAACAGATATTAAAAAAGATGATGTTGGGAAATATTTTGATCAACATTTAGTAGATGTGAATGTAAATTTAGGAAAATTATACAATTTGGCTGTGGATGTTTTTGAGGAAGAGAATGAGAACAAATTTTTAGAACATAAGACTATAGATATAATGGTTGTTTATGATGAGATTCCCTATTCCAATACAGAATTTACTTGTAACAGATTGATATGGCAAAAATCTGAAGTTGCTAAAGATTTCAAAGATATTATTAATTTAAATTTGGGGGCTTTGAGATTAGAAGGTTCTGATTATACTAAAACAAAAGAAGATAATGGTTATTTTGAAGTAGATGTACGTGCAGACGAAGATATTTCTACAAATTTTCAATATTTAACAAACTGGCCATTTGAATTGGATGTTTCTCCAAGCAAAGGAGATGTTTTGATGGGTGATGCAATAACTCAGGAAAATTCAGATATTTATAAATATTTGAATTTATTTTTCTGTCTTAATAACTACCATTTTGTTTATGATGTTAAGTATCCTGTTTTGATAAGTTTGGAAGATGATGAAGGATTTAGTTTCCAATATGCAACAATGGTTGTTGTTGATAATAACTATCCTGGAACTTATCCTGGAGAGATTATGAATTATGAATCCACTGGTGTTCTTGGAGAAGAGTTTTGTGGTAGCGGAATAAATACGATAAACGTTATGGCTGTAGATTCTGGTGATACTAGATTGTTGGAAGGCGTTGATATTAGTTATAGTTGTTTTAGTTCAAGCTGTTATGTTGGTAGAACTGGCTCTAGCGGAGAATTATCTAAGAAGTTCCCTGTGTGTGTTAATGGAAGAGTGTACGCAGATAAAGAAGGATATTATTCGGCTAGTGAAACTCTAAGCACAAATGAGGAATCTCAAATTTCTTTAGTTTTGGAGCCATACTATACTTTGGATTTAGAGATTAAGGTTGCTGATTTAGATACTGGTTTTATTAGAGAACTTAGTAATGATGAAAGTGTAATATTCCAATTTGAAAATGTTAACAATGGGTATAAAACAATGGTTACTAATGAAGCAGATGAAGTTACATTAGTTGCTGGAGAATATGAAATTTTGACTTATTTGTTAAGGGCTGGAGATGCCGTAAAGATTGAGGGAGAAACTCACGTTGAGTGCGTGGATGTTCCAAGATCCGGATTGTTAGGAATTATTGGACTTAATAGGGAAGAATGTTTTGAAGTCTCAAGCGAAGATAGTGAAGTAGACCAGTTTGTTTCTGGAGGCTCTGCTTTTGAGTTTGGTTTTAGACATAATGATTTAATAAATTCAAATAAACTTACTTTGTATGCTATGCAGGACTTTGTTCCAACGAAACATAGTGAAATGTTATCAATTTTAAATAATATTCCTGGAAATAACTTAAGAGGAGGATTTGTTTACCCCGAGTTAGAATGAAAGATAAAATAGTAATGGCAATGTTTTGTATCTTTTTGATAATTTTTAGTAGTGTGAATGTTAGTGCTTTAAGTTTTGGAGGAAATGAGAAAGATGATTTGGGGGAGATAGTTCTAATCAACGTTGCAAATCCAGAAGATATGAGAATTAGTGCTGATTATGTGAGGAATAAAAAATTTCCATTAATTATACAACTAACCGGAACTACTTTGGAGAGTTTTTTATGGGGAAGTGATGGTTCTGAAGAGTTAACTACATTATTTGGTGGACTTAACATAGAAAGAATTCATATTGATAGAGATAGACTATCTAGATATGTTTCTGGAGTAAATGAAGTGGCTCCAGATGGAGGGTATTTTGTCAATCCGGATGGTAGCGTGGATTTAGGATATGTAAAAGTTGATATAAGAAAAATCCCAAAAGAAGAGGATTTACCCGATAGAATAGATTTAAATTTTACTGCTGAGATTTATTTTGATACCGATTCTAGCTTTAGCGTTTTTGGAAAGCAGGATTTGTTTTTGGAGTTGGATTCTAATAAAGATGATGGAGAAATTGGAAGTAGTGTTTGGGATGGAAGAGCAAGAATAGTTTTTTTGGAAATTAAAGGAGATAAAGCAACTTTCCAAGTTTATGATGGTGCCAATAGGAAACTAGGTGGTCCTTTTACTTTAAGACCTGGGCAACAACAAATACTTAGATTGAATGATGGTCCGGCATTTTTGGATAATCAAGTTAGATTTAAGCTGCAAGGAGTATATGGTTCTGAGAAAAAGGCTGAACTTAATATCTATAGAAATGGAAAATCTATAGAAGTTACTTTAGTTGAAGGGATGAACCTTTATAGTGGAAGCGATTGGATTCTTGAAGATATAGAAAGAACCCAAGTGGAGTTAAGAAATTCTAAAACTAGAGAAAAAGTAATATTAAGTAAAGCAGATTTGGGAACACTAAAAATAGATGTTTGTGATGGTGTTAAACGTTTGGAGGTGGAGGATAATAAGGTATTTTTAGA
This sequence comes from Candidatus Woesearchaeota archaeon, assembly GCA_018652625.1. Lineage (GTDB taxonomy): Archaea > Nanobdellota > Nanobdellia > SCGC-AAA011-G17 > PNOQ01 > JABIBT01. Next base: position 30,505 of record JABIBT010000008.1, read on the forward strand.
AGAGTTTGATTTTGTTAAAGGTGAAGACTTTGAAGAAAAATTGAAGAGTGAGAGTATTAGTTTTTATTGTAGTGCTATTGATGAATATAAGAAAGCTTTGGAATTTTCTTTGGGCGAAGAATCTGCTGAATTGAAATTTAAGATTGCTGGTTTATATGAGCACCTTGGTGATACGGTTGCTGCTTTGGAAAATTATGAAAGTATATCTTCTGGTTCTGAATTGTTTGAAGATGAGAAGATTCAAAACAAAATTAGTTATATTAGTGTTTTAGTTTCTGAAGAGATTACAAATTATAAAACATTAGATGATGGAGTTAATGTTTATTTGAAAGAAATTTCTTCAGAGGAAAAAGAAGGCACATATTTTGATTATGTTGAGGTGGTTGATGGTGTTCGACAAAGTGAAAAAAGAGGTATGTTAAATGGAAAATCGATTATCAAGGGTAGTGGTGGAGATTGGTATGTTGATAGAATAAGGCCAGATGAAATTATTTTAGTTAAAAAATATGATGACAAAAAGAAAGAAGATTTGAAAGAAAGAGTAGATATTGGAGAAAATATTTTAGAAAAAGACATATTGATTGATATTAAAAATATAAAAACTCCGTATAGTGTGGTTGTTAGTGCAATTCCTGGAGATGGTAGAAGTTATGGTGTGAGTCATTTTCAAGTTCATATTCCTGTTGAAAAGAGTGCTATACAGTGGACTCCTGAGCAAATTGACAATATGATTGAGAAGACACACAAAGCTATTGAAGATCTTGAGAACATTATGGATAAGTTAGGGAGTTTTATTAAAGGAATGAAAGCTGCTTGTTTTGGAATTTATAGTATCTTATTAATTAAGAATTCTTTCTTTAAAGATAGTGGAGCTAGGAAACAAGTCATTGAAGAAAGAGCAATATTATGTAAAAAAGAGATAAGTAGTAATGATCCAAGTTTACCATATAATCGGTTTGAAGATTGTATGGAGCATCACGTTGATGCAGATGAAGCTAAAATAAAAGATTTGACTAATATTAAAAAAGAAACAGATGAATTGTTTACAGGATTTAAGTCTACTGATGTTGAAAAAGTAAATAAAGTTGCTCAAAAGATGGGTGTTGATAGTGAAGAATTAAATAACTTAATGAAATATAGTGATCAGACTGGAGTTACTTCGAAGGAAATTCAAAGATTGACTGAATTATCTTTGTATGATAATGCTAAGTTTAAGGAAGAATGGGAGGGATATTCTGATAAAATTGATAAAGCGGTTAAACTTGATGAAAGAATAAAGTTTAATGAAGTTTCAGAGGATGATAAAGAGAGAATTCAAACTCTTGCTGCTCCGATTTTTGACTCAAGTAAACAAACAAAGATTGTTGGAATGGAAGGTCAAAGTACTATTCAAAAAGTAAATGCAAAATATTCTGATTCCAGTGGAAATGTCTATGAAGCCGGTTCTTTGACTATGGGAAAGGATAAATTTTATACAACTGGGGTGGATGGAAATGTAGTTGAGTTACAACAACGTATGGATGATTATGATGTGAATGTAGTTGAAATTGATGGTTTTTCTGTGTTTAGGGGAGAAGATGATAAATATTATTTATATGATGGAAAAATAAATGAGCCGTATGCAAAAAGTTATTCTTCTTTGGGAGAGGAAAGAAAATTAGAAATAAATAAAGATGGAAAGTTATGGATTTTTCCGTTTAGATCAAAAACTACAGGTACTATATATGAAAAAATAGATAATGATTATGCAAACTATGTTGTTGTTAATTATGGAAAAACGGGTGGAATCCAATCCTATACAATACATAATGTTGGCCCAAATGGAGAAATAGATTTTCCAAATAGTGTAGATGACAGTGTAGTTGCTCATATTTTAAATGTAGGCGATACCCGTAGAAATATGGATAGTGGGGGAGATAGGGACAACTCGTTGAAGTTGGCTCTTGAAATAGATTCTAAATATAAAACCTTGTCTGCAAGTAGATTAAATGAAGGTAAGAATGTTTTATTTGATGGGGTTTCTTATACTGTAAGTAGTGCTGCTTCAAGATCTATTGGAGAAACGACTTCCCAATGTACCAATTATATGAGTAAGGGGGACTGTGCATTGTTGTATAATTTTTGTGATCCGGTTATGTGCCCTGCTTCAAGATTTGATTTAGGAAATAGGTGGGATATTGATAATGTTGTTCAGACTGGAATTATTGGAAGTTTGTTTTTAGGAATGCCTAATTGGATTGTTATTAATCCTGAGAAAGGGGAAAATATCTTCCCACCAATCTGTTTAACTGGAGTACATGCTGGTTTGGATAATGTAAGAAGTAAATTTGAAGGCTTTGAAGATTGTTTACAAAAAGCAAAAACAGAAGGAAGAGATGTAGGAATTTGTAATACTATTAAAAGTATTTATATGTGTGAAATTTTTTGGAGAGAAGGACTGGCTATTTTTGGAAGTCTTGGTAAATTAGCTGATGTTATTTCTGAAAAGGTATTTGGAATCTTTGGTGGGGATGGATGGGAATATACTAAGTGGCAAGGTTCTTGGAATGAATTAAAAGATAATGTTAATTTCTTTACTTCAGAATATGCTAGAAGTGCGTTTGCTTCTTATCATGCTAGAAGTTTAGGAGAATTTGGAGGAGAGATTTGTAGGGCCGCCATTTATGGTAAGGTTCCTGGAACAGGAGATTTTATTGGAGAGTTGTTGGAACCAGATAGTCCTTACCAGTTTACTGGATGGTTTGATGAGTTAGAGTATTCAGATGTTGATCAAGGAAAATCTATTTATAGGGTTTATTATCATATCTATGCTGGAAGAGATGAAGATGTAGAATTTTTAGTTTATTTGAAAGGAGCAGGATTAAGTAATTTATATGTCACAAATCCAGAAAGAGGAGTTAGAAGAGAAGTTTTACAAGAGGGGGAATATGCCGATAGAAGTTATACAATAACTGGAGATTCTGGTTATAATACAATGTGTATTTTTATTAATGGAAAAGAGTATTGCGGATTTGGTAAGGTTTCTAGCACTTTTTCTAGTAAATATTTACAAGATATGATGTTAGAAGATGATTTGAATAGAAAGGACATTGATTCTGCTGAAGAGTGTATGCCAGATAGTTTACATTTAACACCTTATTTGCCTGGAGTTCCTACTCCTCCGGTGCCTGGAGCTGGTGCTATGAGCCAGAGTGGAGTTATTAGAAAGTGTGCTATGAATGATCCGGATGGGTATGGAAGTAGATGGGTTAAAGTTGGAACTTGTGGTACAGATGAACAAGGCAATTCTTTAGGGATGTGTTATTTGGATTATGAGAACAGTGCGGACTTTAATGATTTAAAGAAAAAAGATGAGATTGCTAAAGAATGGATAGAGAAACAAATTAAAGATGGAGTTACTGATGATTCTCTTAATGAATTTAATACTATTCTGGATAAAGAAGATGAAAAGGTTGACTATCTTATAGAGGAAATTAAGAGCAAATTTAAAGTTGATAAAATTAATCGGTTGTTAGTTTATCCAGCTTATTATTTAGATAGTGCAGATAGTATAAAAGACTCTGGAATCTATATACGAAGCCATACTAAAGTCGGGGATATTTATGCTGCTTTGGGAAAAGTTTTAGAAATTAAAAAAAGTTTGGTTGATGGTGGTGGAGAAAGTGATGATGAAGAGATGAAAGAAGGAGAGCTTTCTGAATCTGATTATATTAAGGTTAGGATTAGTAAAGAGGGAATATTTAAATCTGGAACTGGATTTATTTATGAGGGTGGAGAATGGAAGATAAATTATATTTCTGCTTTGCCTGGCTACTCTTTCTATAGTGATGATATTGAAACTGGATTGAAGGGGATATATCATGAGATTAATAAACTTGAGGAAAATGGGGATGGGGGGAATCTGATTGTTGAGGATTATAATGGTGAAAGATATGGTTGGTTCCCAACATACTATTTTGATAGTTATGATCATTTCAAGAGGATTTTTACAAATATAGAAAAGTTGGATTTTAATGATTATTTAGATATAAATTGTATTTATTTTAATCCTGAAAACAATGATGAATTTAAAGTTAGAGTAATTAGGAATAATGCAATGGATGAAAATTTTAAGTTTAAGGAAGGGGCTTGGGAAAGTTCAACATTGCGTGATGATTTTGATGAAGGTTTAGAAGATCTATGGGAATTTATTGAGGAAAGATACACTCAAGAAAATTCAGATGGGATAAAGGTTACTTATGAAAATGAAGATAAGGAAGTATTGGTCCCATTTTATTTGTTTAAAAGTTTGGATGATTTAAGAAAAGGTTTTTGTTATTTTGGTTCTGGAGAAATAGTAGAGATTCCTTTTTTTGAGTTATTGGCTCAAACTGAAGAATTAATTGAAGAAGAAGGATTGACTAGTGAAACTCAAAGGTCTTTGGATGCATTATATGGTGCTGCTGAAGATATAATCTGTTCAGATGATGATGTTTTAAATAAGTTGATAGAGTTTAGTGATTCCCTCCAAGATAATTCTTTTATTGGTCCACTGGAAGTTGAAGAGATTCAAGAAGAGATAGA
>JABIBT010000032.1 GCA_018652625.1 Candidatus Woesearchaeota archaeon
AGAAATGATCCAATCTAGCTTTTTTTAAATTGACATCATAATACTCATTAAGATTATCAACTCCAATAACAGAATCTCCCCTTTGTAAGAGTGCCTTGGCAACATGACTTCCAATAAAACCAGCCACTCCAGTAACTAAAACATTAGTCATTCATTAACAAGATAAGTATGCTCTTTTTAAAACTAATGAAATTAAAATCTACTAATTTTGTTTCAACCGAGTCATTTCAAAATTTGGTTCTATAAAATCCGTTCCATAATTAGCATGTACTCTAAATCCCTCATAAATCCTAGCATCCAATAAAGGATTATCATCAGAAATACTAACACCCGCATCTTCAGCAAGTTTCTTTAAAATTTTATTAACATCTTTAGATTTTGTAAACTTAAATCCGGTTGGCAAATTTTTCCTATATCTATGATCTACCTTTACAACAAAATCAACACAACTAATTCTAAGAATATCTTTATCTGCTATTAATGCGTCAATCCTTCCATATTTTTTATCATAACCTTCATCTATTGGCCTATAATAGTAAACTCCTTCCTTTTTGTATATCCTTTTTTTCAAAAGAGACATATCCATATTTTTTCTATCCTGAAGAACTAATTTTGGCTTGATTTTTGGTGTAACATGTTTTTGTACTTTTGAAGGAACATGCTTCTGTACTTTTGGTGGCAGATACGGTAATCTTTTCACAACAACTTTTGGAACTTCAACTTTCATAACTGGTTCATCATAAAACTTTGGTTTAGTTACTGGTTTTTCATATTTTTTAGGTTCTGGGAAAAGTTTAGAAAAATCCCTTCTATCCACTTTTACTTCTTCTTTAACTACAACTTGAATTGGAATTTTCAAACTAGTTGAATTTCCTTTCATGGAAGCCTTTCCAATTTCACCAATAAAATTCTTCAAAAAATTAACTCTATCATGTCTAATATTATGTTTACGAATTGGTTTAACATTACTTACGTGGGGTTCGTGCATAAAAAAGGTTTTTTTAGATTCCATTATAACTTAGGTATTGGACTTGCGTTAACTCTTGGAGGATTTCTCCGAATCTTTTCTTCCATTAAAATCAAACCTCTAGCCAACTGCTTATTCTGTTCAATCAACTCATTTATTTTTTTATTTAACTCAGTAGTATGTTCAGAACTACCAGAAGAGATATTTTTTGAGGCTTCCTCAAACAAAGAAACCAATTTATCAATACGCTTAACTAGATTATTATTTGATTCAACTAGATTAATAGATAATTTTTGTAACTGTAAATTACTCGAAACCAACTTGTTTATTTTAGAATCCACCATTATATCACCTCTACTAGTTTTGTTCTATTACTATAAAAACTTTACTCCTCTACTTCTAACTTAATTTTTTTCTTAACTTCTTCTTCTAATCCAAGTTCTTTTAATAATTCTTTATATCTATTCCTAATTGTAACTTCTGTAACCCCTGCAACATCTGCAACTTCTCTTTGGGTTCTTTTTTCATTATTCATCAAAGCAGCAACATATAAACTAGCCGCAGCTATCCCAGTCGGACCCCTTCCAGATGTTAATTCAGCAGCTTGTGCCATCTCTAATATTTCAACAGCTTTACTCTGTGTTTCAGCACTTAATTTCAAAGCACTAGAAAACCTTGGGATATAATCAATCGGATTACTTGGTAAAATTCTTATACCTAATTCTCTTGTAATAAACCTATATGTTCTTCCTATCTCTTTTTTATCAATTCCAGAAGCATCTGCCAATTCATCCAAAGTTCTTGGGATTTCATGTCTTCTACATGCAGCATATAATGCTCCAGCAACTACAGACTCCATACTTCTTCCTCTAACTAATCCTCTCTGAACTGCATTTCTATAGATAGTAGAAGCATCTTCAACAACTGAATTTGGTAATTTTAAATATGAAGAAACTCTTTTCAATTCTGCTAAAGCTAATTTCAAATTTCTTTCAATGGCAGTAGAAATTCTATGTTGCCATTTTTGTAATCTAGAAAATCTTTGTTTTGATTTACCTGATAATTTAAAAATATCGGAACCACTCCCAATACTTGTCCCCAAACCTTGATCAAATTTAGTTGATGTTAAGGGTGCACCGGTTCTTCTTCTCTTAGCAGCCTGATCAGAATCAAATTCTCGCCATTCATGACCAAAATCGATCATCTTTTCTTCAATAACTAGACCACAGTCTTTACAAATAATCTCTCCACGTTCATCTTTAAAAATTAAGTTTATACTCCCACATTCAGGACATTTTTTAACATAATTAGCCATTTTGTTTTCACCACCAATCAAAGGCATAACAAACTTTATATAAAAATCTCAACATCCATTTATAAATCTTTCTATTTTCGAAACTTTTATAAATAAAATATAACCACATAATGGTAGTAAAATGATTATTCCAGATAGAAGTATAAAAACACTAGATGAACTTGCAGATTTAGATATACAAATATTACTAGATAATAATGTAACTCAACCCCCAGTTTCAACAGAAGACATTTACCTAAACTATGCGGAGCTAGTATTTGGCAAAGGATTGGGACAAATAGGTATAGAACGGTTCGGTGTAGCAATAGAATATCTTAATCAATTTTTTAATCTATTAAAAACAAATTCAAATATTGCAATGACTCCAATGATTTCTCAAGAATGTAAGTGTCTATACGATGTAATTAGAAGAAAATATGTAAGGCTAAAAGATAGTAAAAAAAGAAAAAATCAGAGACTTGAGCTAGTTGGAGAGTTAAGTGATTCATTAAAAGATATAAAAACATTGATGCAAAAAAGGTCAAAAAAATTAAATTTGCCAGATACAGAAGAATTAACAAAATATTTAAGGGAAATCCACGATCAAGAAGCAGATATAGATTTAGTTAGCCAAGCAATATTATCAGATAAATATTCTGCAATAATCAGCAATGATCAACATATCCCACAAATAATGAGGGAGTTAAGAACTAGATATTTTAATCCTGCTCGAGGACAAACAGTTCCACCAACACTAAAAGAAAGATTATCTCTTTACAGTGCAGGGGTTTTTAGTTTAGAATTGGTTCCATCAGAAAACGAGGGTTATGAATTAAAGACTGATTTCAGGGGCGGATTTTAAATTAAACCAAAACACCGTTTAAAACAGATTGTTGTCCTGGTCTTGAAATAATTTTAACCTTACCTAAAGAAGTATCAACAACAGTGCCTTTAGTTAAAATATTTCTTCTTACATAATGTCTGTTTGCTGGATTTTCAACAACAGTTTTTATTTCAACTTTTTTATACTTTTTAGTTTTAGAATCAAACACATTAACAATTTTATCAGAGTATAGAATCTTTTTTTCATTTCCACCAAGACTCCTTAAAACTTTAATTTTTCTATCTCCCATTTTTGTAAAAGTTGGGTGTCTACCTAATTGTGCAAATTTCTTTTTCTTAAGATCTACATATCTTGACCCGGTAACTTTCCTTCTTGGTCTATCTTGTGTAAGTGCCATAAGAAAACTGTGTAGATTGTCCATTTAAATACTTTTTGTTTTCCATTTCCGATAACTTTTTAAATAAGTCCAAGCCAATAATACCAATTACCTAACGGGGGTTTAAACAAATATGGAAGCAGATAGACCATTAGACACATTGAATAAAGCAAGAGGTTCAAGAGTTATAGTTGAACTAAAAACAGGAAAACAATTACTTGGAAAGTTAAAAGCATTTGATATCCACATAAATACGGTATTAGATGAAGCAGAGGAAAGAGTAAACGGAGAAACAACAAGAAAGCTAGGAACAATATTTATAAGAGGAGACACAATAATTTTAATCTCACCTGAAAATGGTTAAAGGTACACCCTCTATGGGTAAGAAATCTGGAAAGAGAACTACAATGAGATGTAGACGCTGTGGAAAGGTTTCTTATCATAAAATAAAACATAAGTGTGCTAGTTGCGGATATGGGGAAACTTCTAAATTAAGAAGCTTTACTTGGCAAAACAAAAAGAAATAACTTTTTAAATAGAATTCTATAATATATTAATATGGAAAAAATCAAAGTAGTATTCATTTTAGTTATATTTTTATCATTAGTTACTGGATGTAAATCTTACGATTATGTACAAAATTATGAAGAAGAATGTGACATTTACACTCCTGAAAAAGATACTAGTCAGCTAACCATGCTTTCAGTATCTAGTGGAACAATAAAAGAAGTAGTTTTTAATGAGCAGGAATTTTTAATTTATGAGACCGATATGATTAAGTACACTTTAGACATCAATGATAAAACATTAATTGGAAAAGAAAAATCAATAAAAGGATATACAGAATACCTCTCTGAAAAAATAGACTATCCGACCTATGACTTATTATATGTGTTATCTATATGCGAACCAACATTTTAATTCTAAAACGATACCTTTAAAAAATATTAAAAAGTTAAAAAAAATACGCAGGGATGCCGGAGTGGTCAAACGGGTCAGGCTTAGGAAGTAAAAACTTAAGAAACCTGATGGCTTAGTGCCTACGCAGGTTCGAGTCCTGTTCCCTGCATTTTTAATTTTCTAAGAATCAAAACACTCATTTCCTAACCATTCACAATCAGCAACTAAACCACAATCTCCACTACACTTAAATCCATCTTTTATATCCTCGCAACTAGCTTCAAAACATGTAATACAATCATACTCATTCCATACTTCCCACCATGGATTTTCTTTAATGAAACAATACCTTTCTTCACCACACCTTGTAAGATCATCATCAAACAAAGTACAATCTACATAATCTCCTTCAACTTCAACAAAATCTAAACCTCCTTCCAAAGTATTAAACATTGTAGTAATCTTGTCAACATAACCCACATCGGCTCCAGGGCCACATCCCCAACCATTATATCCTCTCAAGGCGGCTTCCCAACCTCTATAATTTTCATATTTAGGATAAGAATTTATACAATTATCAACAATATCAACAAAATCCTGATTATTTTCATATGACCAACTATCCTTAACTCCATTTTTATATTCATTGTATTTTGCTTTCAAAATTTTAGAACCACAATC
>JABIBT010000033.1 GCA_018652625.1 Candidatus Woesearchaeota archaeon
CAAACTTCGCCTAACATACATTATGAGAACTTTTATATACTATTTCTACTAAAAATACCCTAAAAAGGGGCATATTTATGGAAAATTGGCTAAAGAAACTAGAAACAGAACTTAAATTAAGAGGGTTCTCAGAAAGAACAGTTGAATCATATTTATCAAATGTCAAACTTTTTCTAAATCACTCAAAAATAGAGTCAATAAAAATAACAGAAGACCACATAAAAGAATATTTTGCATATCTGGTTTCTGACCAAAAACAATCCCCAAGATCGGTAGCTGTGAAGAAAGCAGCACTAAAATTCTTTTTTGAAGAAATAATGGGAAAAAAGATAGTAAATCTCAAAACTCCCAAAATCCCAAAATCCATACCTATTTTTCTAACTAAAGGTGAGATAAAAAGATTATTTGATAATGCTCAATCAAAAAAATCATTATTGATTATGAGATTACTCTATTCCACCGGGTTAAGAGTTAGTGAATGTGTAAACTTAAAAATTAATAATTTAGAGCTAGAAAACAAGATGGGGTGGGTTAGATATGGTAAAGGTGGAAAAGATAGGGCATTTTTTCTATCAGAAAAATTAACAGAGGAAATAAAGAAATATTTACAAACTTTGGATGAAAATGGAGATTATCTCTTTCCAGGTAGAAAAGGACATTTAACAACCAGGAATATACAAAAAATTATAGCAAATACGGCAAACTTGGCCAAAATTAACAAAAAAGTGACAGCACACAAGTTAAGACATTCATTTGCTACCCATAATCTAGATGCAGGAGTAGATATAAGAATAATTCAAGAATTATTAGGACACTCAGATTTATCGACGACACAAATTTATACCCATGTTTCAAAAGAACAACTAAAAAAAGTAAAAAATGTACTTGATGATATCGAAGAATAAAACCTTTAATCAAATCCTAAAACTATTATAACTAAAATATTTAATAATAAACTAAAAGATTTATTACAAAATAATTTAATCAAATCCTAAAGATAACCCATCAAAAACTTTATAAAATCCATTCTTAAGAACAAACTTATGATACAACTATCGCCCCAAGGAGCATACTCTATAATCCAGCCATTAATATTTTTCATTATAGGCATAGCGATATATTCAATTATTGTCTATAATCTCTATAGATTTGTAGCAACAAGAGACATCTTCGAAATAAATCTTAGACAATATAATCGTTCAGAACATCCAGTAATCTCTAAATTTTTAGCATCAATACTATATCTAATAGAATACTTAATATTTTTTCCATTGTTCCTAATGGTATGGTTTGTTGTATTTGCAGTGATGTTCATAGCAATGTCAATTCAAGACTTTGGAACAATTCTTTTAATATCTATGGCATTAGTTGCCTCGGTCAGAATAGCCTCTTACTACAAACAAAATTTGGCCAGAGACATAGCCAAACTTGTTCCATTTGCACTATTAGCCGTGTTTCTAATAGAGGGAGCAACAACATTTAATTGGTCGCAATCCACAGAGCTAATAAAGCAAATTCCCGCCATGACAGATATTTTAATCTATTATTTTGCTTTTGTGTTTATATTAGAATTAATTTTGAGGGCAATTTATTCAATTTCTAAGGCACTATCTAAAAGAGACGAAATAAAATAGATTTGTCGTCGTGGAAAAAGGAAATATTTAAATACTAGCTTTCTAAAAATTAAGTATCATTCTTTAAAGGAGGTGGACGATTTGGGAAAAATAATTGCAAAAAATGTTGTTAAAAGGCAATCAGGTTACCTTTATTATGTAGACGGAAAAGGTAATGTTTGTGAAGCAAAAATGGCAAGAGGCGGTAAGAAAAAGAAAAAGGCTGCTAAAAAGCCAGTTAAGAAAAAAGCAGCAAAGAAAAAACCAGTAAAAAAGAAAAAAAGATAATTAATTATTTTTTTATTTTTTTAAAATTTCTTCTAAGTTAGCGTTATCAATTTGTTTCAAAATTCCTCTCAAGTCATAATCAACCTTTTTATCTTTTATCCAAGACTTCCAAGGGTCTATTAAAGATTTATTAAATGCCAATCTATAACTTCCATCCACACTAACCAAAAAAGAAGCCCCAAAAAACAAAAAAGTTGACAAATAATATATTACGGATCCATTATATTCAGAAACAAAATCGGTTCCTTGTAATGAACCATACAAAAAGGCAGAAGTATGGTATACCGGGAGTTCAAATCCTCCAATAATCGCATTTTTTAATTTAGAGGTTTTCATTTATCTTTAAAAAAACTAGTTAAATCCTTATCAGACTTCTTTGGAATTTTTTGAACTTTCCTATATCCTATTAGTTCTAACTTTGATCTCTCTCCACAAGAAGGGCATTTTGTAGGGCTTTCTTTATCGGTTGTATTAGACATCCATTCCCAATTACAATGGTGGCACAGCATAGTGTATCTGATCATATTGCTGCCAGATAAAGAAGAAGGGATTTTATTTAATCCATTATAAATTAACAAAATTTTAATTAATATCAAAACCAAAAAAGAATAAATTAAACTCAAAAGATATTTATTATGTAATGTATCTAACAAAGATAGAGCAATAAAGATAACAATAAAACTACTAACAAAGATACTTATTCCAGGAATAATTTTGACTCTGGCTAAATTATCAAATGACATAAAAAAGTAAATCTTAAAGAATTTATAAGGTTAACCCATATAGCTAATTTCTTTTTTCTCTTTAGCTAGCTTTACTTTATTAGCACCTTCCATAAGGCCTTTTAATTTTCCTTCAAATACCTCTGCCTTTTTTAGTAAAGGGTTATAGTCAACTTTTAAGCCCAAATAAGAGTCCAATGCCTTTATTGTATTTGCAGCTGCACGACTATCTGGTAAATTAGATGCCGTTTCTGCGAAAATACAAGAGATAGGAGAGTTTTTTAATTTTAACATCAAACTAGCAGTTGGTCCAACCACAATTCCTTCGGTCATATTTGTTATTCCTATACTTTCCCATTTTTTCTTATTTTTATTAGAATAATAGTAATATTTTCCAGTAGATTTTTTTCCTGGCATACCTCCAACTCCTTCTATACATATTATCTCCTTTGCTTTTAATTTTCTAGACAAATCTTGTATTGCCATAGCGATTTTCCATTCTAGGCCCGCTACATTTGTTATTGCATGGAAAATAACTAAATTATATTTTTTTGAATAAAAAATTCCAAATGGTTCAACTATTTTACTATCGTGGATAGCAATCATAGCATTCATTTCTGAAAACCAAACAGAACCAATTTTTTCAGCCTGTAGATGATCAATTAAATATTCTGAGGTTATTGTACCGACCAATCCGAAACCAGGAAAACCACCAAGTATCACAACATTTTGTGGTTTTTTTGTTAATTCTATTTTCATATTTACTCCGAAGGAAAATTTGTTTATATACTTTTCTATTATTATTTAAATAGCAAATTATATAAATCAAAAATCTAACTTTCTAATGAATGGTTGATATACGGCTAGTAGATTATATAAAACAAGGATTCAAAAAAGGATATACTTCAGAGGAACTTCAGAAAATTCTTAAAGAAAACGGTTGGTCCAGTGTGGAAATTTCAGAATCACTTAATTCTGTTCAAAAAACAAAAAAAGTTTCAAGCCCACTAACAAAAAAGAAAAATCATGATAAGATATTATTAAGTTTCATAAATCAAAACCTAGAGAAAGGTTTTCCAGAACAACAAATAAAACAAGCATTAATGGCAAAAAATTGGCCAGAAGAGAAAATAGATGATGCATTTTCTAGGGCAACTAGGCCAAAACCAAAAATAGAAGAGAAAAAAGTAGAAAAAATTAAACCAAAACCCAAAAAAGTTATGCCCCAATTTGATACAAGAAAGATTCTTTGGCACCTATTGTGGTTTTTTGTAATTGGTCTTATTTTGACAACTACCGTAGGGGTGTTTTATTATGTTAAGGAAATGTCAAATTTTACAATAATTGATCCGGATACGGGCAATGAAGTAAAAGGGTATTGTCTAGAAGAAGATTGTTCTGATATGAGGGGATTTGTTCAAAATGAACTTATGAATAGTTTAATTATAATATTAACTATAGCACTTTCAATAGCATTAGTAATTACAATAATTCATTATTTTATTCCAAATAAAGAAATGTTCATATGGGTAATGAATATACTATTCTTCTTCTTTATCTGTTTTATTCTATATACTTGGTTTTCTACATATAACAAAACATTTTTAAATTAACTTTTAGTTCTTTTTCTTTATTGGGTTCGTAGCTCAGCTTGGCTAGAGCACCTGGCTCTTAACCAGGGGGTCGAGGGTTCAAATCCCTTCGGGCCCATATTTCTCATCAAACTTCTCTTTAGCCTTTTGTTCTTTCCTATAAACAGAATGACTAGCTCTCTTCTCAAATAAAGAAATAGCTACAGCAATGACGTCACTTTGATAATCTTTTAATTCCTTATCTAAAATTATTTGTTTAGAATCATCAATGCATTCTTTCATCAAAGAAATAGTTTCATTTTTTGTTTCTAAATCGGCCCTTTTCTCTTCACTATCACTTAAGTAAACTTCTTCCCAAATAGGATAAGTACTTTTTTCGGTAGTCCTAGGAAAGCTTTTAGAAAATGCCATTATAATAAGTTCTTAATTCTATCAATATGGTCAGCAACATTCTCTCCAGTTTCGGTCAATTTAATTGTTTTTATTCTTCCTTTCTTTTGAAACGAAACCAATCTGTTTTTCTCCATCTCTTGAAGAATTTTTACAGCATGGGAATAAGTACAATCAACCTCTTTAGCTAAGACCGATCCATATCTATTTTTTGTACTATTTCTTAGAGCCACCAAAATCATAGCAGGCTTTCTTCTAAAAAACACCTCAAACATATCTTTCTTTACCAATTATTTAACCCTCAAATGTATAACTCCTTATCTATATTTAAATGTTTATATTTTATAGTATCTATTTCAGTTAGAGTCATAATAGTAGGGGGTAACAAAACATTTATATAACTATTTTTTTGTTGCTAAACTGTGTTATATGTTAAATTTATAAAGGAAAACTATGAATTATTAAAGAATTCTTTAAGTAAAAGAGGGCAGGAAGAAAAAGCAGAATGGTTGGATATAATCTTAGAAAGAGATAAGAAATGGAGAGCATTGAAACAAAAAGCTGACAAACTAAGACAAAAAAGAAATGAACTTACCAACAAAATAAGAGAATTAAAATCTCAAAAAAAACAATATGATTTAATTTTAAAACAAGCACAGTCAGTTCCAGGAAAAATAACTCTTATGGAAAATGAAATGTCTGAATTAAGTAAACAAATTAATTCATATTTAGAAAAATTACCAAATATTCTTCACGAAAAAGTTCCATTGGGTAAAGATGAAAAAGATAATATTCCATTCAAGTTTTTTAAGGAAAGACCAACCACAAATTCAGATTTATTAAGTCACTCAGAGTTATTAGAAAAGACAAATTTAGCAAACTTTGATGCAGGAAGAATAAATTCGGGGCAAGGATTTAATTATCTTACGGGAGAATTAGCAGAACTAGACTTAGCATTACAAAGATTTGGAATAGACTTTCTTCTAAAAAAAGGGTTTAAGTTAGTTGTACCCCCACTTGCTCTAAACAAAAAAACACTTGGAGGGACAGTGCCGTTAGATGAATTTAATGATGTAATTTATAAAATAGAAGGAGAAGATCTATATCTAATTGCAACAGCAGAACAACCATTAGTTTCTTTAAATTCAAACAAAACTTTCAACAAGGAAGATCTCCCAATAAAAATTTGTGCAATCACTCCTTGCTTTAGAAAAGAAATTGGTTCAAGAGGAGTCGATACAAAAGGATTATTTAGAATGCACCAATTTAACAAGGTTGAACAAGTTGTAATATCAGATCATGAAAATTCTTACAATTTATTAGAAGAAATGGAATCTTTAACTGAAGATTTTTTTAAGAAATTAGAACTTCCATTCAGAGTAATTGAAATTTGTTCAGGAGATCTTGGACCAAAACAAACAAAACAATATGACATAGAAGCGTGGTTTCCAAGACAACAAGAGTATCAAGAGGTAACATCAGCAAGTAATACTGGTGAATATCAATCGGCAACACTAAATATAAAGTATGTTGAAGGAGAAGAAAAAAAGTTTTGTCATTTATTAAATAATACAATGGTAGCCACCTCTAGAGCGATGGTTGCGATAATTGAGAATTTCCAAAATAAGGATGGAACAATAAAAATACCAAAAGCTTTAAGAAAGTATATGAACGGAAAAAAGAAAATTGGGGGATTTAAAAAATGAAAGAAGACGGAGAGTTTAATTTATATAACGAAAAAAGTAGACAAGAGTTGTCTGATGCAGATGAGATTAACCCAGAAGAAGCAGGATTCATGCAGGGATACGATGAAGAATCAAGTCCAGCAGAGTGTGCAAATTGTGAGAAAGTTCTCGGTGAACATTTCATAGAAAAACAAATAAGCGAAGAAAAATATCGTTTTTGTAGCGAAGAATGTGCAGATAAATTTGAAAGACAGAAAGAGCACGCATAAGTAAAACAAGAAAATCCTTCTTAGAGATTTCTATCCACTTTTTTTCAAAAGATTTAAATAAACACTTCTCACGGCAAATATTAATGGTAGAACTGATAATAACAGAAAAACCAATGGCCGCAGGAAAGATAGCAACTGCTCTAGCAGATACAACCCCAATAAAACATTCAAAAGGAAAGGCCATTTATTATGAAATAACCCATAATAAGAAAAAAATCTTTGTTGGTTGTGCAGTAGGCCATTTATTTGGATTATCAGAAAAGAAAAAATCTTCATGGAACACATACCCTACATTTGATATTACTTGGCAGCCAAAATTTGAAATTGAAAAGAATTCTGCTTACATAAAAGCATATCTAACTTTATTAAAACAATTAGGGAAAAAAGTAGATACACTCACAGTTGCAACTGACTACGACACAGAAGGAGCAGTGATAGGCTATACCGTCGTAAAATACGGTCTTGGGAAAGATAACGCCAGAAGAATGAAATTCTCTACATTAACAAAAGATGAGCTAATTGAGTCATATAAGAACGCAAGCAAAAAATTAGATTTTGGGATGATTGATGCAGGAGTAACTAGACATAATTTAGATTGGTTTTATGGAATTAATCTAACAAAAGCGTTAACCATGGCTATAAAGAATGCACACGGTTATTTTAGAGTTTTATCAACAGGAAGGGTACAAGGACCAACTCTGAAGATAATTTCACAAAGAGAAGAAGAAATTAAAAAATTTATCCCAGAGGCATATTGGGAAATCTACTTAGATGGACTATACAAAAAACATAAAATATTAGCAGAACACAAAAAAGGAAAATTCAAGAATAAAAAGGATGTTTCTGAAATACTAAAAAAAACCAAAGGGAAAAAGGCAATAATAGATAATGTCAAAAAAACAACACAAAACCAAAATCCACCATTCCCATTCGATTTAACAACCTTACAAACAGAATCATTTAGGCACTTGCATTTGACACCTAAAATGACTGCACAGCTTGCTCAAGAACTTTATATTTCAGGATTAATTTCATATCCAAGAACGTCATCCCAAAAGTTACCTAAATCGATAGAGTACAAGAAAATAATAAAACTACTAGGTAAACAAAAAGAGTATTCTGGGGATTGTGAAGGATTGCTTAAAACCACTTTAAAACCTAATGAAGGGAAAAAATCTGATCCTGCACATCCAGCAATTTATCCAACTGGAGAAAAAGAGGCAATTTCAGGTAAAAAAGGACAACTTTATGACTTAATTGTTAGAAGATTTTTGGCAGTGTTTGGAGAACCAGCAAAAAGGCAAACAGTTTCTATCTTCATAGATGTAAACAAAGAAATATTCCATCTAACTGGAACAACAACATTAGAAAAAGGATGGCATGTTCTTTATGGGAAATATGCCAAATTTAAGGAAGAAGAACTTCCTGAAGTAAATGAAGGAGAAGAAATAAAAATCAATAAAATCTTTGATGAAGAAAAAGAAACCCAACCTCCAAAGAGATACTCCCAAGCTTCTTTATTAAAAGAGATGGAAAAAAGAAATTTAGGAACAAAAGCCACCCGGGCAGGGATAATAGATACCCTTTACGAAAGAAATTATGTGCAAAATCAACCAATGGAAGCTACAGATTTGGGTCTTAAGTTAATTATAACATTAAAGAAATATTCTCCAGAAATTATTGATGAGAAATTAACAAAAGAGTTTGAAGAGGATATGGAAGGGATTAAAGAAGGCAAAATAAAAAAAGAAAAAGTAATTGAAAATGCCAAGAAATCTTTAACTAAAATATTAAACAATTTTAGGAAACACGAAGAAAAAGTTGGAGAGGCTTTGGCAGAAGCATCCAAGGAAACACAGATAAAAGCAACGCTAGTTGGTAGATGTCCTAATTGTAAGGAAGGAGAATTGTTTATAAGAAGAGGAAAATTCGGTTATTTTATTGCATGTAATAAATATCCAGACTGTAAAACTCTTTTCACTATACCACAAAATTTAATCAAACCAACTAAAGAAATTTGTGAATCATGCGGGTTACCAAAAATTCAAATCATAAAAAAAAGAAGAGCCCCCCAAATTATTTGTATAGGCCCAAAATGTCCAGCAAAACTTAAAGATTATCCTAAAGAAAAATTAAAAGAAATGGAAGATATTGAATCTGGCAAACTAATAAAAAAATGTCCTAAATGTGAAGAGGGAACATTAAAAGTAAGAAGATCTGTTTATGGATCTTTCATAGCATGTGATCAATATCCAAAATGTAGGTTCACAGAAAAAAATGAAGAAAAGAAAGATTTTGATAAAACAAAAAAGAAAAAATCAAAAGACAATGCCTGAATTATCTATTTCAAATAAAAGTCCTTCTTTCTCCGGCTTATGAAATATTATCTTTCTAGGTTCTGTTTCTAATTCAAAAATTGAATCTGAGAAATTTCTAATCATACTCCCTCCAACTGTTTTTATATTGCCTTCTTGATCAGAATAAACCTGATTAGTTATTAAAACCGGGACACCTAGATTAATAACATGTTTTAAATTTCTTAACATCAAAATGGCTTTCTCATTCACTTCAGTATAATTTTGGTTGTGTAATCCATGTCTATAAAAAAATCCAAAACTATCCACAACAACATAATCAAAATTACCCTTTTTAACTAATTCTTCAACCTGATTTATTTTATCAACTTGATCATCAAAATCTTTTATAGAAATAATCATTAAATTTTCCAATAATTTTTCATAATCTTTATCCATAAGTTTTATTCTGTCTATAGAAAAACTTTTCTCCGTATCAAAAAATAATACTTTTCCTTTTTTTGCAAACTCTAATGAGGTTTGCAAAGCCCAAGTACTTTTACCTGAGGCAGAAGGGCCATATACCAAACCAAGGCCATTTATGTTTATTTTATCTTTTAACATACAGATTAGAGTTTCATAAAGTTTTAAATAACTTATTAATTTCTCTTTTTAATGAAGCGACTATTTACATCAGAATCAGTGACTGAAGGACACCCAGATAAAGTATGTGACCAGATTTCTGACACAATTTTAGATGAATGTTTAAAACAAGACCCGGAGTCAAGAGTAGCAGTAGAGTGCCTAATAAAATCTGGATTAGTTGTAGTAGCCGGGGAAATAACAACAAAAGCACAGTTAGATATTGAGTATATAACAAGGTCAGTTCTGAGAGGCATAGGATATACAAAAGAAGAATATGGGATTGATGCCAACAATTGCAAGGTAATAATACATATTGAAAAACAATCTCCAGATATATCTCAAGGTGTAACTGAGGGGGAAGGAGAGTTCGAAGAACAAGGTGCAGGGGATCAAGGGATGATGTTTGGTTATGCTTCTGATGAAACAGAAGAACTTATGCCGCTTCCAATTACTCTTGCCCATAA
Source organism: Candidatus Woesearchaeota archaeon (assembly GCA_018652625.1). Classification (GTDB taxonomy): domain Archaea; phylum Nanobdellota; class Nanobdellia; order SCGC-AAA011-G17; family PNOQ01; genus JABIBT01. The sequence goes on from JABIBT010000033.1 coordinate 9,963, forward strand.
GTTAATAGATAAATTAACCAGCGTTAGGAAAGATAATGAACTTACTTACTTAAGGCCCGATGGAAAAGCACAGATTACAATAGAATATGAAGAAAACAAACCAAAAAGAGCACACACAATTGTCCTATCAACACAACATAATGAAAATATTGATTATGAAACATTAAAGTCAGACATTCTAGAAAAAATCATAAAACCAGTTTGCAATGATTGGATAGATGAGAATACAAGATTTTTTATTAACCCAACAGGCAAATTTATTTTAGGAGGACCTTATGCAGATGCAGGAGTTACAGGAAGAAAAATAATTGTTGACACCTATGGTGGGATGGGAAAACATGGGGGAGGAGCATTCTCCGGAAAAGACCCTTCAAAGGTAGATAGAAGTGCAGCATATGCAGCAAGATTTATTGCCAAAAATTTAGTTGCAAATAATCTTTGTAATAAATGTGAAGTGGGATTAAGCTATGCTATAGGGGTTGCAGAACCAGTAAGTATATTTGTAGAAAGTTTTGGAACTTCAGAAATAACTGAAGAAGAATTAATTCAAATAGTTAAAAATAATTTCCCTTTAAAACCAGCGCAAATAATTTCTTATTTTGATCTAAAAAATCCAATATATCAACATACTTCTACACAAGGCCATTTTGGCAATAAAGAATATCCTTGGGAAAAAATAATAGAAATAAAAAAATAAAAAAAGATTTATTTTTTAGCTAAATCAAAAACCGATTTAAGTGCTACTACAATTGTTGCAGGTGCGAATAATCCTACTAAGTTACCGAATAATTCGGATAAATAGGGTACTGCATTTAGACTAGCTCCTGCAAAGGCACCAACAATAACTAGTACAACACCAGCATATAGGAATTTTTGAATTTCTTTCTCAGAAATATTCAAAAGTCCAATCACAATACCTAATACAACTAATAACCATTCTAAACCTGCAAATGGGTAAAACGCAAAGACTAGTGCAAGTAAAACACCAATCAAGAATGCCCATCCACCAAGCGTATTTGCCACTTTTTCACCTCCTTAATAATTATAATATAGTATAATCCTTGTTTTTTTCTTTTTTAAAGATATTGATTTTTAAACGAAACATTTATATACAACTTGTATATACACCCCGTATACACAAAATGAAAATAATAACTGATGCAAAAATTTTATGTGATAAATGTAATATTAAAACTAATCCAAAATATGAAATAAGAAAAGGGTTCCAAATAAAATTTCATGAATGTCCAAAGTGTATGGAAAGATTCTACAACCCACTAGATTTAAAACAATATCAAGAATTTCAAAAACTAAAGCAAAGAGAATTTGAAGTTAAACTAAGAATGGTAGGAAATTCATTTTCAGTTACAATTCCAAAAGAAATTATAGAATTTGAAGGAAAATCTAGGCAAATGGAAAAAGAAATGGATCAAATGATGAGATTATGTTTAGAGGAACCAAACAAATTATCCTTAAGATTTAGAAAAATAATGGAAAAATAAAATGGCAGAGAAAAAAGAAATAGAACTAAGAGTTCAAGAAGCAATGCAAGAAGAAGCGTATAAAGGGATAGTAAGAATTGATGCTCAAGACATGAAAGAAATAGGAGTTAGGGCTGGAGATATTGTAGAAATAGAAGGTTCTAGAAAAACGGTCGGAATAGCAGATAGAGCATATCCAACCGATGTAGGCGAAGCAGTTATAAGAATGGACGGAATTCTAAGAAAGAATGCTAGAATTGGATTAGGAGATCAAATTAAAGTAAGAAAGGTAGAAGTAAAAGAAGCAAAAAAGATTACAATTGCCCCTCCACAACAAGGAGTAATGGTCCAAGCAGATCCTAGAATTTTTCAAAAAAGTTTGTTAGGAAGAGTTGTATTGAAGGGAGATATTGTTTCTTTAGGTGGAGCAAGAAGAAGACAATCTACTTTATCAGGAAGTCCATTTGAAGATATTTTTTCAGATATTTTTGAACAATTACAATCTGGATTTTTAGGAGGAATGGGAAGTTTAAAATTTGTAGTAGCAGATACTACTCCAAAAGATGCAGTAATCATAACAGAAAATACTCAAATTCAACTTAGCTCTAAAGCAGTTGAAATTACAGAAGATGCGCCAATACCGGATGTAACTTATGAAGACATAGGCGGATTATCAGATGAGATAACTAAAATAAGAGAAATGGTAGAATTACCAATGAAGCATCCAGAGCTATTTAATAGATTAGGGATAGAACCTCCATCTGGAGTTTTGCTTCATGGTCCACCCGGAACTGGAAAAACTTTATTAGCAAAAGCAGTAGCCAATGAAACAGATTCAAACTTTATGTTAATTAATGGACCAGAAATTATGAATAAGTTTTATGGAGAATCAGAAAAAAAGATTAGACAAATCTTTGAAGAAGCCGCAGAAAAATCACCATCTATAATTTTCATAGATGAGATTGACGCAATAGCTCCAAAAAGAGAAGAAACTCGTGGAGAAGTAGAAAGGAGAGTTGTAGCTCAATTGTTAACTATGATGGATGGCCTAAATAAGAGAGGAAATGTTATAGTTATTGGAGCAACTAATCGACCAAATGCAATTGATGAAGCATTAAGAAGACCGGGAAGATTTGATAGAGAAATAATTTTTGGAGTTCCAAACAAAAAAGGAAGACTAGAAATTTTAAAGATTCATACAAGAAACATGCCACTAGCAAAAGATGTAGACATCGAATCATTGGCAGAAATAACCCATGGATTTGTAGGGGCAGATCTTTCTTCATTAGCAAAAGAAGCAGCTATGAATGTTCTGAGGAGAGTTATTCCAGAATTAAATTTAAAGGACAAAGTTCAACTATCAGAGGAGTTATTAAATAAATTAATAATATATGACAAGGATTTCAGAGATGCCCTAAGGCAAGTAAGACCCTCGGCTATGAGAGAAGTTTTGGTTGAGAAACCAAACATATACTGGAAAGATATAGGGGGATTAGAAGCACTAAAACAAGAACTAAAAGAAGTTGTAGAATGGCCAATGGAACATCCAGACTCTTTTGAGAGGATGGGGATTAAAGCACCAAAAGGGGTTTTATTATACGGGCCGCCAGGAACCGGAAAAACATTATTAGCAAAAGCAGTAGCTAATGAAACAAATGCTAACTTTATACTAGTAAAAGGTCCAGAATTACTATCCATGTGGATGGGAGAATCTGAGAAGGGAATAAGAAAGATTTTTGAAAAAGCCAGACAGGCATCCCCAACAATCATATTCTTTGATGAAATAGACTCTATTGCCTCTAAGAGGGGATTAGAAGCAGGAGGATCTAGAACAACAGAGAGGATGGTTAATCAAATATTAACTGAGATGGACGGACTAGAAGAACTGAATGATGTTATAGTAATGGCCGCAACAAATAGACCAGATATAATGGATCCAGCTTTATTACGTCCAGGAAGATTTGATAGGATACTTTTGGTAAATGTTCCAGACAAAAAGGCAAGAGAAGAAATCTTCAAGGTACATACCGAATCAATGCCACTTGCTAAAGATATAAAGATTTCAACTTTAGCAGAAAAAACAAAAAATTATGTAGGTGCAGATATAGAATCAGTATGTAGAGAAGCAGCAATGCTCGCTTTAAGAGAAGATATTAATACAAAAGAGATAACAAGTAAACACTTTGAAGAGGCTCTTAAGAAGACCCAACCATCAATAAGAGATCAAGATATAAAGAAATACGAAGAAATTGAGGCCCAATATTTGAGAACCGCAAGAGGCGCAGCATTAAAAGAAATTAATTATATGGGATAACTATATCCCTTTTTTTATAATTCTAATTAAGTCTTAAAATCGTAGAAACATAAGTGTGAAGGAAGTGAAAGAATCCGAAGACCCAAACACAACCAACACGTATTTAGTACTATATCGCCACTATATAAATCTTTCGATTTAGCTAAATTTTAAAAAATATAAATAAATCTACCGACGATAAGTTCATAAAAACCTTAGAAACATAAGTGTGAAGGAAATGGAAAGAATCCGAAAATCCAAACCAAAACCAACACAGAATATACGTAATATAATTACTATATAAATCTAACGTTACTACTCTAAATCTGTAGTATTTTCCTAATTTCTTTAATATCTTTAGTTTGTGATAATCTTAATCTTAACTCTTTTCCACCCTTAATGCCCTTAGTCATATACA
>JABIBT010000034.1 GCA_018652625.1 Candidatus Woesearchaeota archaeon
ATTAGATGAAATCCAGATGATTTTTAGAAGAAAATATTATGAAATTGCCAATGTGATTATTGAAGAAGGAGAAGAGAGTTTATCAAAAATTAATTATAGTGTTGCTAACTTTTTTCATGAAATTTGGCCGTTTATACTTAAGGAAGTGAATTTCAGAGCAGATAATCTTTTCAACTTTATGATTAGGAGAAAAATTTATTCTGATGAACTATGGAAGGAATTATTTCCTAAATATCTTAGCGAGGTTAGATTGGAAAATAATATGTTAAAAGGAGTTGTGGATAGAATTGAAATTTACCCAGAACATATCGTTCCAGTTGAGTTAAAAAATAGTAAAGGCCCAAATGAAGGGGTTTGGCCTGGCGATAGACTCCAAGTAGAAGGTTATATGATTCTTGCAGAAGGGAATTTTGGAAAAAAAGTTAAACATGGATTTGTTAATTATTTGGGCTCTGGGGAAAAAAGATTAATTAAGAATAATGAATTTGTTGAAGATTATTTATCCACTATTCTGGATAGTATAGATAAATGTCTAAAAGGAAAATTGCCTAACCTTGTTAAAAATAGAAATAAGTGTACTAAGTGTCCTTTGAAAGGAGAATGTTACAAGATTAAGAAATAGGAATATATATATATGTAAGTATCTTAGTTTTATTAATAATAATTGAGGTGATATTAATAATGAAAAAAATTATTTTTATAGCATTGTTCTTAGTTGGAGTTTTGTTTGCTTCTAGTTGTGGTATCCAAGACCCAAAACTGTCTGGAGACTGTGGTGATTGTACTCCGTGGGCAGAGGATATGTGTGGGGGCGGAGATTGTGGAGAGGATGATATGAGATATGAAAGAGCTTGTACAGGAGATATTTTTTCTGATGTAAGGCCTTCTAGATATGATAATAATGAAATTCCTTTAAGTCCAGAAAATCCCCAATATAGCTTGGGGGATGTTCCGCAGGGCTGTATTGAGAAGTGTGTTTATGACCCCGTATGTGGCGCTGATTATGACTGTGTAAGTTCTTATTCATTAAGGGAAGGAGAAACAGTTTATATTGGATCTAATACAGTATATGTTGATGGAATCTTTGATGATATGGTCCTTTTGAACATTAATGGAAACACAGAACTAATGAATAAGTATGAATCAATATTTGTTCAAAACGTATTTGTTAATGTTTACGCTGTAGGATATAATCCTGACGAACCAGAGAACTCTGCAACGATACTGGTTATTGCAGCAAATGAAGGAGATTATGGTTGTGTAAATTCTTATTCTTTAAGAGAAGAGGAAACAGTTTATATGGGGTCACATTTACTTAATGTGGGGACCATCTTTGAAGATAGAGTAGAGATTTGGATTGACAATGGCAACCATGAGTTTATGCAAGAGGAAGAGATAGGATTTTTCCTAGATTCTGTATTTGTTTATGTGGAAGATATACTATATGCTGAAGATGTGCAGGACAGAAGAGTATTATTGAAGGCTGCAGGAGGTGACAATCCCCAGCAACTAACAGAATATCCTTACAGGGTTGAGATAATTGAAGACTATGAAATTTATGACGGCCAGGGCAATAGTATAGAGAGGGATGTGTTGATGTTTACCGCAATTGGATGGGAAAGTCAGGATAAAGGATTTGAGGTTGGATCTGTTGAGACCGGTAAAGTTGTAGTAGTAACTCCTACTGAAGTAAGGGGACTGTGGGGACCAATCTATTATGAAGACTCTAATGGAATACTCCAAGAATATGCTGGCATGAATTTTGAAATTATTCCTGCCACAGGAAATGGAGAATCGGCTCAGGTATGGTATAATCCTTTTGAAGGACAAATTAATATTGGAAGTGAAGACTTGATGAGTGGCCATTTAGTTCTTTTGAGATGGATGCCAACTGGTAAATGTGACGTGAGCGCATTTGATTACTTTGGATACTACCCAGAAACAGCTGAAGGTGATGAGTTATTCATCTGGAATATGGAAGGAGAATATGATTGTGGAGAAGGAGGCTACTATGGGGAATGTGAAGAAGAAATCCAAGTAGGAGATTACATGGTTATCCATGAACCAGATTTGTACCTTGAGAATGAGGAGTTTACTTTTTCATTCTACCTTTAATTTTTTTCTTTTTTATTTTATTAATTTTAGAATTTCTTTAAAGTTTTTCTCTGTTTGATTTTCTTTATAATTTTTGAATACTTTTAGATTATTTTTTATATATTTTCCTCTTATTAAGAATTGGCAAAACTGAGTTACATTTTTTGGATTTTTTGTATAATAAGAACGTTCAAAATCAATCATTTTTACTTTTGGATACTTTACAAAAATATGTTTTAAAGGCCTAGTAAATTCTAATTTGTTTATTTTTAATTTATCTAGAATTCTTGCTTTTTTTAGTATACTAATCAAAATTTTTTTCTTTTTTAATTCGCTTTTCTCTTTCTTAAGAAATTCTGGTAAAAAATCTCCTTCGACATAGATGTAAATTATATAATCTTTTCCACTTTCTATTACTTTTGGACCAATATCATACTTATTTAATATCTTTAGAAACTTTGCTTCGTTTTTTATTCTATCAATTGCTTCCGAATCTGGATTCTTTTTTTTAATTGAAACTTTTTCTCCTTTTAATATTCCAGTGTAAATAACTCCTCTTTTCCCCTTTGCTAGGTACTTTTTATCTTTTATTTTTGATATTTGCATAATTATCTTCATAGAAACTTTTTTAAATAATTTCCCCTTATTTCTTCTACATGAAAAAAAGAGGTAGTTGTCTGTTTTTGTTAGTATTCTTTGTAATTCTCTTAGCAAGCTTTGCTAATGCAGAAACTAGTCCTGAAATAAATAAGACTCAAGCTTATGAATGGTTGTATGAGCAAATGAATTCTAGTTCATGGAATGAAAATGTTGATGAGATAGCACTATCTATTTTAGCGTTGGGAAGTGGAGATTATAATCTTTCTGATGGAATTGATAAATTAAGAGATTTAGAGTATGGTGGAAGCAATTGGGGTAATATTAAGGATACTTC
>JABIBT010000035.1 GCA_018652625.1 Candidatus Woesearchaeota archaeon
AAAATATCTAAAAAAACTATTTGATCAAAACAAATTACTATTCTTATTTACACTCATCCTAATTACCTCTGGTTTGGGGGCAGTTTATGAAATAATAGAATTATTTGCAGTATATTTTCTTAACGCTTCTGAAGCAGTTGGTACATACTACAACAACGCATTAGATTTAATTTTTAATTTAATTGGTTCACTCTTTGCAGCGATTTGGTTAATAAGAAAAAATAAGTGAACTACAAAGACATATATACTTCTAAATTAAACATAAAATATGAAAAAAGTAATGTTTTGGTTACCAAGAATTTTAACAATTATATTCATACTTTTCATTAGCATGTTTTCTTTTGATGTATTCTCAGAATATTCTGGACTTGAATTGCTATTAGCTTTGTTTATGCATTTAATTCCAAGTCTAATTTTAACTGCTTTGTTAGTAGTTGCATGGAAATGGGAAAAAATCGGAGGAATCTTATTTATTTTGTTAGGAATAGGATTTTTTATTTTCTTCAGTGGATACGATATGCAAATAGGTGCGTTAATAACAACCTTGCCAGCATTAATAGTTGGAATATTATTCTTAATTAATTATTATAAAAACTAACGACAGAACAACCATTTCTTAAAAATATTCATGCACCAATAAATAATTTTACTCATTTAATCAGTTTTTCTCTCCACATATCCCTGCAGTTGGTGGGCCGGCCGGACAATCCATCCCCGCAGGACAATTACTTGGAATATAATAATTATTAGAACAACAATCAGCACAGTGAGGGCTAGAACCAGGGGATAATTGACAGTATTCTCCATCCTCTATACAATCTTCTTTAAAGCCACAACAATAATCAGGGACACATCCCTCACACTCCATCGGTTCTGAATCACAAAACGTATATCCTCCAGAGCAACATCTTTCCTCACACGCATCTTGAAGGTGACAATTCTCCCCATCGGCCAAACAATCAGAAGAACCACCGCCAGGGCAGAGAATCTCACATTTATTGTCTATACAATCAACAACAGTACAATACGCACAAGAATACTCACAAAAACTACTCTTTGGTTGGTATGAATCAACCAATTTCCTTATTCTATCTTCTTCATTAACATTAACAGAAACATAACAACCAAACGGACACTTTCCACTAAAACTCACACAATCCTCTTTAACATTACAATAATTAGCATCATCAATTTCTCCATTTATATTTGATTCATGAATTGGTAATATTAAAATATCATATAAAATCGGAGACAACATCCAAAAAATAATAATAAAAATCAAAACAACCCAAAACAACCATTTATTAAAAATATTCAATCTTCCCCCCAGATGATATTAAAAGAGTCATCACAATGTCTTGCTGAACTTTCCTCAACCCCGACCATCTCAGGAGATGGATCAACACACAAAATACTATTACAACCAAAACAGCCAAGCTCCATAGTCTCAGGGTGTTGCATTAAATGAATATCATCTACAATCCAATAATCTCCCATACAATCTTCTTCACAATTACAAATATCTTCAGGATCTTCACAAACACCATCTCCACATTCAGTACTTGTACAAATCCCTCCTTCTCCATAGAATCCACACTCTCCCCTTTCCTCATCCCAATAGAATGGGGAAATAGTGTTCAAACCCTCACAACATTTAGTCACGTACCCCATTCCCAACATATCACTAAGCATTGTTCCATCAGCCCCACAGCCAGGACCACCAATGGGAACCGTAACAAATATAGTTTTAACCCAAATAACAATCAGAATAATAATAAAAATCAAAACAACCCAAAACCACCACTTCTTAAGAAGGTTCATATTTTTATTTTCTTTTAGAACTATTTAAAACTAACGACAAAAACTAAATTCCTATCCCTTCTATTCTATCCGGATACATACAAACTAAAAGGCACACCGCATCACACGTCCCCCACGTCCCCGAGGGATTTTTTGTATATTTGCCTCCAGAAAAATAAAACATTATAAAATTCTGAAAACCGGTAAGTTTTGGTTGTTGCATACATCCCGAAGCACAGGTATTAACACACCCATTGGGATTATCTCTACATTCAACTACTTGATTATAGGAATTTAAATAACCTCTTCTTTGAAATCTCTCTAAAACACTATCAACATCATAAGATTGGGATTCTTCTCTTTCTTTACACCCAGTATAAGTTTCCATATATGCTTCATGAATTTTTTGATTTGCATATGTTATCATAATTGGAATGATTACAATCAATACTAAGACAATCAATACCCAAAACCACCATTTCTTTAACAGATTCATATTTTTACTTTCTTTTAGAACTATTTAAAACTAACGACAAAACCCAGCAATTAAAGCTTTCTAAGAGAATAATTCCCTTACTTCTTTTTTTCTCAGTAACAAGAAAAATGACCAATAGAAAAAAGCAAATACAAAAAATAATAAAAAGCCAAATCCTGGAGAACCCACCCTATATTTTTCAAATAGGGCATATATCGGCCAGATTACGGAAAAGGCCCCGAGCAGAAAAGTGCATACAATCAAACCTTTCCTCGACCATTCTTTAAAAAATAAAGCTCCTCCAGAAAAAACCAAACCAATAATAAAAGGCAACATGTAAAGAGAGGCCAATAGGTATTCATCAATAGGGGCTTTAGCAAGAGTCAATCCGCCAATAGCTAAAATATAAAAAAGCAAAGGTACCGAATAAATAATAGTATATATTCCAACAAGATTCTTTTTGTTCATATTAATTTTTTAATCTTTTAACTATTTAAAACTAACTTAATTAGGATGTTCCATAATGATATCATGAAGAGGCCCATCCTTCAAACAAGCCGTACAATCTACATTACACCATTTTCCAGTAGGACAACCAATGTCAGAGTCACATCTCTCTTCTCCACTTACAATTCCATCACCACAATAAGAAGGCAATTCTTCAACTTCAAAAGAGTCACACCAAACACCACCAATTGTCTCCATTCCTCCGCCATTTGGAGTGTTATAACAAAGCAACCTCAAGAATCTTGCATTGGGATTGTTCGCAGTAACATAAAATTCATCTTTGGTCCAATCAGTTTCTTCGTAAAAATCAACAAAATCTTCAGGATTCTTATTCAAAGCACAATTCCCATAACCATATATTTGATTATGGTTTTCATCAACACATTCGGTAATAATGGCCCCATAAGCATCATTCTCACATTCAGTTCTTATATATCCAGACACCTTGTAAGTTTTTTCATATGAGATAGGAATATCTTGGTAAACATAAGCGCTTGTACGCAAAACATTGATTTTAGCAGAAAGCTCATCAGAATACGGATTATAATCATCTAATTCATAACTACAATCCCCATCATCCAGACACTCGGCTCTAACATTCCACCCATCTGCAATATTATTTCCTGCTGTTGAATCATCCCATATTTCACCAGGAAAATAGTCCGTTCCATCATTTACTTCAAAAGAAGGATTCATAACTTTATTTACATATGAACAAGGAAGAAGTTCATAATCTCCAAACAAATTTGTAATATCTATATTATCTGCCTTAATTGTTCCTTCCAAATATACATTTCCGGGAGGATATCCGGGGATGTAAAGCTGGTATATATCATATTCACCATTACTACAAAAAGTTCCTCCCGCTACATTGGCTGAACTAGCTTCGGCAATAGCAACATACAATCCATAAATACCATTATTTTCTGATTGAGAATTAGTGATATGCGGCGAACCGCCTTCAATCGAAAAACCATATTCATCGTTATTGATTGCTACACTATTTGTGACTATTGTATCATGAGTAAGCTTAAATCCAGCACCATTATTTTCAGCCAAACTATCGTGTGCTTCTGATGAATATTGCAACCTATACCCCAAACCACATTCCCTAGCCACACTGTCGTAAACTATCGAATCATCCTTGAGAAAGTATCCGCTAAGTTCCTCCCCCTCAGCTACACAATTAGAAATAATCGCACCATTTGCCGCATCAAACCCAACAACATTATTCCTAGATGTAGACTTTATAACTTCCATGTTTCCACCAACCTCAAATCCAAAAATCTGCCCATTCTCTGCAACACATCCCTCAATAACAATATTATTTCCTCCAACAACAAATCCAAATGTACTATTTAAGGTACTACAGTTAATCAACCTTATATTCTCATATCCAGCCTCAAAACCTTCCCTTTCTGTGTTTATGGCAGTACAATTAATAGCTTCAGTATTACTACTTAAATCAAAACCATAACGATTATCCTCAGAAACACTATTTTTTATTTGTGTATTCTGAGATAACAAATAACCTTTGCCACTATTTCTAACAACACACCCATCGATTATAGGAAAAGCTGATTGATAGTGCGTGCTTATTCCAACCTGCTTATTCTCAATCACACAATCTTTCAATAAAGCATACTCTTTCAAATAAAATCCATATCCTTCTTGTTTTCCAGTCCCACTCACCTTGTTTCCATTACAACCAAAATAATATTCTTCTTGATATTCTTCTTGGGGAGTATCTACATAAATAGTATAATCAAATGTTATATCTTCCATAATCTCAATACAACTGCTCGTCATAGTGAAAAAAACATCAGAATCAAATTGATCAAAATCTTCTTGATATAATTGTATACATCCACTTTTTGGAGGATTTCCTCTATAAATGAAAGAATCTTCCAAAATCTCTTCATCAGTTTTCATTTCATATTCTATGGGTTCTTTTTCACCCAAAGATGCCAAAACTCTTTCTTTAGTTTCCTCGTACAATCTATCATATTCATCAACATCTAAACTATATCCTTTTTTCGGACTAAGCTCAGTTTCAGTACAACTAGAAACAAAAAGAATCAAAATCAAAAATATTAAGCTCTTTTTCATATTTCTACTTTATTTCAAAACTATTTAAAACTAACGACAGAAACCAGCAATCAAAGCTTCTAACTGAACATACTCATCCGAACCCTCAACCAAACGAAACTCTGCTTCACCACACTTCTCAATCATTCTCATCTTCTTAGCATCTTCTACATCTAAAGATAAAATCTCTCTTTGAATCTGCTTAATAATATCAACACCACTTAAACCATGATTTAACATTGTCTTAAGTAATAAAGTACGAGCATCTGCAAAAAAACCTTTAACAGATAAATCCAAAACTTCCTTAACTTCTTTTGGTCTAGCAGCAGAAGCTACCTCATAAACCAAATCTTTAGTTATTTCT
>JABIBT010000036.1 GCA_018652625.1 Candidatus Woesearchaeota archaeon
AATATACGTAATATAATTACTATATAAATCTAACGTTACTACTCTAAATCTGTAGTATTTTCCTAATTTCTTTAATATCTTTAGTTTGTGATAATCTTAATCTTAACTCTTTTCCACCCTTAATGCCCTTAGTCATATACATTGCATGATATTTTATATACCTAAATTTTGGTTGATATCTCTCGGCTAATTCTAAATATTCTTTAAAGAACTTAATTTTATCTTTTTTTGTTACTTCTTTATAATCTCCCTTTTGAAGATAATCATTTATTTGTTTGAAAATATATGGATTTCTAGATGCCTCTCTCCCGACCATAATATAATCACATCCGGTTTTATCAAACATTCTTTTAGCATCTTCTGGAGAATTAACTCCACCATTACCAACAACAGGGATGCTCACATTTTCCTTAACTTGTTTTATTATTTCCCAATCTGTTTCCATACCTCTATCCTGGGTTTTTGTCTTTCCATGAACAGTAATAAAACAACAACCTTCTTCTTCAGCAATTTTTGCTATCTCAACAGCGTTTATACTTTTTTTATCCCAACCTGATCTAATTTTAATTGAAATTGGTACTTTAGTAACAGATTTAGCAGCCCTTATTATTTCTCTAATCTTTTCAGGTCTCTTTAGTAAAGCAGCCCCTGCTCCTTGTTTGACAATATTTTCAACAGGGCATCCAAAATTAAAATCTATAATATCAACTTTATTTTCAACAACCTTTATTGCCTTTTTTATTTCTTCAACATTTTGCCCCATTAGTTGAATTCCAACTGGCCTCTCTTTAAATTGAACATCAAATAGTCTCAAAGTAGATTTATTCCCTCTAGCTAATGCCATGGGAGACAACATCTCAGTAAAAGTTAAACCTGCACCATACTTCTTACACAATAATCTAAAAGAAACATCAGTTATCTCATACATTGGAGCCAAAAAGATTTTAGATATAAATTTCATATTTTTGTGGTTACCTTCTCTCCAACAATTAAACTATGTTCAGCTTGACTAACTAAAGAAGTTTTATCTCTTTCTGGCAAAACCCCATATTCATGCAAAATCCCTTCACGTTTTAGTGCAAGTAATCCAGTTGCAATCTGCAGTTTGTTGAATTTCCTAATTAAATATCTTTTTGAAAATGGCAATGTTTTAAATTCTTCACCAACATATTTCATAATTTCTCTAGCACTTTGCAATCTAATATTTTTTACGTGTGATAATTGATAGATTTCAGAAGGGTTTCCCTCACTAATCATCCCGCTTCCAGTGCTTGCAAAAGGCTCTATAGCAATTTTCTGACCTTTTTTTAATTTAGTTTCATCCCCGTTATCATAATTAGGTATAGTTGGTTCAGTATGAATCTGATATTTATCTAATCCATGCCCCCCCAAATTTCTTATTGGTTTGAATCCTAGTTTAGTTATTTCTTCTTGAATAGTTCTACCAATCTCCCCAAGTGTTGTGCCAGGTTTAACAATTTCCAAAGCAGAATTCAAAGCATTCCTACTAGCTTTTACTAATTTCTCATTGTTTCCAAGATCTACAGTAACGGCAGTATCTCCAATAGCACCATTAATACTAACGCCCAAATCAAGTTTTACAACATCCCCCTCTTCAAAATTAAAATCTTTATCCAATAGTGCAGTATAGTGTGCAGCTATATGGTTAACAGACATTTGAGTAGGAAAAGCCAACTTACCCCCTAGCTCCCCAATTTTGGATTCTATCTTTTCAGTAACCTCTTTGTGTGAAGCACCAATTCTAATTAGTTTCTTTCCAAATTCTCTGGCTTCTCCAGCTATCTCTCCAGCTTTAATCCAATCTTTCATAGATTATAACAACAATAAAACATTTAAAAACCTAACCTAATTAAGGAAAACATGAAAGGTTTCATTATTTATCCGACATATAAGATAATTAACGGCAAAGCCTGTGTCTTGCTATATGGAAGATTAGAGAACAATCAAACGTTTCTAACAATCAATGAATTTAAGCCATATTTTTTCATAGAAACATCAAAATTAAAAAAAGCTTTAGAAATTGAAGAATTTGAATACGAAGAAACCAAATTAAAAAACTTCAAAGGAGCTTTAATGACAAAAGTTATTTTAGATTCTCCAAAAGACCTCCCAGAATTAAGAAATGAACTAAGGGAAGCTAAAATAACAACTTATGAATCAGATATCCGATACCCAATAAGATTTCTAATGGATTATAATATACAGGGCTCTATAGAAATAGAAGGAGATTATGATATACATGATACTTTGGATAGAGTATATACAAATCCAGAGGTAAAAACAACAGACTATTCTCCAAAAAATCTAAAAATATTCTCATTTGATATAGAATCAGACAAAAAAGCTAAACAAATATATTGTATATCAGCATACTCTAAAGACTACAAAAAATCAATAATCGTTTCAAATAAAAAAATTCCTGGAGTAATTTCTTGTAAAACAGAAGAAGAATTACTAGAAAGATTCCATGATGAACTGCTATCTTTTGATCCAGACATAATTACTGGCTGGAATGTTATAGATTTTGACTTAGAGTTTCTCAAAAGGAAATTTAAAAAGTACGATATTCCATTTATTCTGGGCAGGGATAATTCATTGTCAAAATTAAGAATAGAATCAAATTTCTTCAGAACAAGCAAAGCAGATATCTCTGGAAGAGTAGTTTTAGATGGATTAGACCTAACAAAATCTTCATTTATCAAACTTGAAAATTATAAATTGGACACTGCTGCTCAAGAATTGTTAGGTAAGAAAAAATTAATACAATCTACTGGGAAAGAAAAATCTGAAGAAATAGATAATTTATACAAAACTAATCAGAAAAAACTTATAGAATATAATTTATTAGACGCAGAGTTAGTATATGATATACTAATAAAAGCAGACCTAATTGATTTAGCAATACAAAGATCACTATTAACCGGCATGCCATTAGACAGAGTTAATGCTTCAATAGCTTCTTTAGATATGTTATATATCCCCAAAGCAAGAAAAAAAGGAATAGTTTCTCCTTCAAAATTCGATGCGGACAGAGAAGCAAGAATTAAAGGGGGATATGTTATGGAATCAAAACCAGGGATTTATGATAATGTAATAGTTTTAGATTTTAAATCCCTGTATCCTTCAATAATAAGAACATTCAACATAGACCCAGCATCATTTTCAGAAAAAAAGAAACCCGGATTTATTGAATCACCAAACAAAGCATACTTTGAAAATAAAGATGGAATTTTACCAGAAATTATCAAAGAACTTTGGAAATCTAGAGACGAAGCCAGAAAACAAAAAAACGAACTTGCCCGCTATGCAATCAAGATTTTAATGAACTCTTTCTTTGGAGTCATGGCAAATCCGACCTGTAGATATTCTGATTTAAAAATAGCAAATGCAATAACTCACTTTGGTCAGCAACTAATTAAACAAACTGCAGATAAAATAAAAGAAGCAGGATACGAAGTAATATATTCAGATACAGATTCGGTTTTTGTAAATCTAAAAGACGGCTCTGAAGCTAAAGCAGCACAAATTGGAAAGAAACTAGAAAAAGAAATTAATGAATTTTATAAAAAACACGTAAAGAAAGAATATAAGAGAGATTCCTTCTTAGAATTAGAATATGAAAAGTTGTATACTAGATTTCTTATGCCTAGAGTTAGAGGAAAAGAAGAAGGGGCCAAGAAAAGATATGCCGGTCTTCTAAAGAAAGAGGGAAAAGAAGAATTAAGTATAGTTGGTCTAGAAACGGTAAGAAGTGATTGGACAAATGCTGCCAAGAAATTCCAAGGAGAACTACTTGATAGAATATTTTACAAAAAAGAAGTTACTACCTTTATCAAAACGTTTGTAGAGGACCTAAGAAAAGGGAAATATGATGAAGATTTAATTTATAGAAAGTCTATAAGAAAAGATCTGGACGAGTATGTAAAGATTACTCCTCAGCACGTTCAAGCTGCACGTAAACTAAAGAAGTTAGATTCAAATATAATCGAATATTATATCACAACGGATGGACCAGAACCAATTCAAGCACTAAAACATGCTATCGACTACGAACACTACGTTAACAAACAAATTAAACCAATAGCAGATACAGTTCTATCCTTTTTTGATACAACCTTTGAAGATTTATTGGAAGGGAACAAACA
>JABIBT010000009.1 GCA_018652625.1 Candidatus Woesearchaeota archaeon
TCTTCCAAAATTCTATTATTTCCTGCTCTATTTCTTTGTGATTATACATTGTTCTTTTGGTTTTAATTTTTATTTATATATGTTTTCATTGAACCCCTATAAATTCTATAGGTAACTCTAGATAATAATAGAAATAACCATAATAATTGGGCTTCTCATATGGTTTAGAGAAAGATTTGTTTATTTAAATGTTTTCAAAATAAAAAAAAGAAAGAGGGTAAACGGAGGTTGTTTTTCTTTTTTTGGTGAAAAAAGAGGTGTTATTTTATATTTTCTTAGTTAGGTATTGGTGGTTTCCTTTATAAAGAGGATTAAGGACAACTATAGAAGTATCTTCTATTATTTTATGCTTCCTTTTTAGAATTAAAAAAAGAAAAAATAGTTTTAAGCAAGTTCTTCATCAATAATTTTTTTAAATGCTTCAAAGGGTTGTGCACCAACTAACATTTTTCCGTTTATGAAAAAGGAAGGCGTTCCACTAACTCCTGCTTTTTGACCATCTCGGAAATCTTGTAAAACTTCATCTTTGTGTTTGTCTGTGTCTAGACACACGTTGAATTCATCTACCTTAAGGCCAATTTGTTCTGCATATACTTTTAAGTCACTTACAGTTATTGATTGTTGGTTTTCAAAGATTTTATCATGCATTTCATAATATTTTCCTTGGTCTCCAGCACACTCTGCTGCTTCTGAAGCTTTTTGAGCACTTTTATGGAAACTTAATGGAAAATCTCTAAAAATCAATTTTGCTTTTCCCGTATCTATGTATTCACTTATTAGCTGAGGCATGGTGTTTTGGTAAAACCTTCCACAGAAAGGACATTCGTAATCACTAAATTCGATTATAGTCACTGGAGCATTTGGATCTCCAAGAACTGCGTCATTATCTGCACTTACCTCAATTACTTTTGGCGCGGCTTGTTGTTTGACTACCTCGTCAACTGTATTTCCTGTTGTATCGGATCCTGATGAGTTGAATCCCAGAGTAACAATAATAATCACGGCAACTGCTGAAACATAGAACCACGGATTTTTTAATGTATTTGTTTTTTTCATGAGAACTATATTATTATTCTTTTATATAACAGCTTTGGTGAAACTAGTTTCATTCTTTCAAAACTATAATATTATTCATTCCTCTTCGTTTTCTCTCTATAATCTGTTTAGATTCTAGTTTATCTAAGAGTCTTGTTGTTTTTACTTTTCCTATTTCTAACTTCTCCATTAGATCTCTTTGAAACATTGCTTTTTCTTTTTTTAGTAAATTTACTACGTTTAATTCTTCTTCATTTAGCCCCCTTGTATTTATTCTCTTTTTCTTTTGTGTTTTTATTATAGTTTTTATTTCTGGTTTTGAAAATAATAGAAATAATCCTATGAAAAGTATGAACCCCGTTACTATTAGGCTAATATTTGTTTGTGTTACTATTGTCCCATACATAGTGCAAGATGAACCATGGTTACATGTTTGTGCCACTATGTTTTTCATTGAAAGATTGAATGTAAATATTATTATAGCTAGAATTACTGATATTGCAATTACTAATACGCCTACGTTTTTGTTTTTCATTTTATTCTAAATGAGAGTTTGGGTTTATAATATTTATCTATGATTTTTCTTTAGAAGGCTTTAAATAGTATTATTACGAAAAATTTGATATGGTTAAAAAAAGTGATAAAACCTTATTTGCATTTATTACAACTTTCTTTAGTCTTTTAGGATTTGTAATAGCAATCCTGGCTTGGAGAAAGAATGATTATATCATGCACTATGCAAAGATTAGTTTAGTTGTTTTTATTTTTAGTTTTATAGCAGGTATTTTGGGCTCTATATTGGCATGGATTCCTGTTCTTGGCTGGATAATTACAGCGGGATTAAATGTCCTTGTTTTTGTAGCTTGGTTAGTCAGTTGGATTCATGCATTATCTGGTGAAAAAAAGGAAATTCCATTTATTAGTGCATTTGCAAAAAAAATTAAATTATAATTTTTATTTTTTTAACATTTGTGTAAATGGTCTTATTGCTACTATTACTGCTATTATCAAGTACCAGTACCATTCTAAAGCTAATATTCCTGACCACAGTTTTGCAACCATCAATATGAATGCTGCAGTGCTCAACTTAACTAAAGATATGTCAAACCACTCAAACTTCTTTACTGAGTCTGTTAGAGTCATTTTGCCTCCTTTATTTATTTCTGAAAATATATGTGGCTACGAATCCTAGTCCAAGTCCTATAAGGGTACCTGCAGGAATTTGCCCCACTGCCATACCTACACCAATTCCAATAAGTAATCCCCCGGGTATTAACATTCCAGAATAATCTTTCTTTTTCATAATTGAATTTATTTTTTTCTTTATTTAAATATTTTGGTTAAGTTTTTATAGTGTGGGTGCTCTCTATTGTAATGATAGATAAAACAGTTCCGAATTACCAGAAAAGGATGGATTTGGAAAAATTCTATAATTATCCGTGTATTAATTGTTTAATAGATACTGAAGAACAAATAAAAAAGGGAAATTTTGAAGGTTTTTCTGAAGGAGATAGGGTCTGGTATGAAACTTATAAGGAAGAAGGTGAAGAATTAAAGAAAGTTCTTTTAAAATATAAACCCAAAGAAATTATTGAAATTGGTTCTGGAACTGGGAGAGTTATTCAACTTGTTTTAGACACTTTATCTAACACGTGGATTTTAGGGACCGAGTCTAATCAAAGAATGTTTAATTTTGTCAGTAAAAGATTTAGTAAAGTACCTAATGTTAGTGTTAGGATGATTGATGCCTCTTCTTTTTTAGATAGAGAAGAAAGTTATGATATGGCCATTTGTTTAATGAATACTTTTGGTAATATTGATGATCCTACTCTTTTTAAGAAAATTATTAATCGTTCTAATATTTTTGTTTTTAGTTTGTATAATAGAGAATTTGATAAAAAGAGGAAAAAGATGTATGCAGCTAGAGGACATTCTGATTTTAAGTTTGACAAGGGAACATGTTATTTTAATGACCCCTGGGTTGTTGGAATGATTTCTAGAAGTTATACTGAAGAAGAAATAGAAGAGTTGGTTAAAGATAATGGCGGGAAGATAGTTAGTTTAAAAAAAGTTGGTACTTTATACTTTGTTGTTGCAGAGAAGAATTAATTTTATATAGTATCTGTATTTCTTTTGCCTACAATGAAAAAAGAGATATTAATTTTAATATTAATTTTGGGCTTAGCA
>JABIBT010000003.1 GCA_018652625.1 Candidatus Woesearchaeota archaeon
CTTTTTATTCTCCTCAAAGGTTTTTTTAAACTTATCAGGATGATATCTAAGTATCTTATGACTCGCTCGTTTAATCTGTGTGGTCTTTACTTTTCCCATCTTAAAATAGCCTGTTTTGGGTGATTTATAAATGTTATTATTTCTTCTTTTTATGTTTTATTCTATACATTGTTAGAGTATAAGTCACAGGATTCTTAAATTTTCTTTGCACACTTTCTCTTGGGTTTAGACCTAAATCCTTGTAATAATCATTATTTGAGTAATTTGGTGGCAATATTTTTTCTTTTTGTCTTTTATGCCACAATAACTGAGAAATTATATATCCTTCTTTAAGTGGTTCTGGGTTGTTTTTATTCCACTCTTTTATTTTTTTGCTCAACTCTTCGTGATTCCAACCTACAGACTTTAAGAAATTAATTAATATAAATAAAAATCTTTTTTTACCATCTTCTAACCCTTTTAAACCTAATTTTATTTCATCTGGGAAAAACTCCTCTGGTATTGCTTCAGATATTTCATCATATTCTCTTACAACCTCTTTTTTCTCTTCTTCGAATGCTTTTTTCCTTATACTTATTTCACTATCCCATTCATGTGCACTTTTTATTAGTTGAGAAGCATCATTTTCTTCTAATCCGTCAAGAAATTTAAGTTTTGGGATTACACTTTCTGGAATTGCCTCTTTCTTATCAAATTCTAATACTCTTTCTGGATCTATTGGAACAGAGGCTAGGCCTGATTTTTCATGTAGAGAATAAGGTGCTCTATAAAGATGTCTAGAAGAAATTAACACAGTATCTACTTTTAAAATTTCATCAATATCCCCTCCTTTTATTCTTTCAGAAAGGTGTTCTCTAATCATGTCTGTTAAATACTCTGCCATTATTCTTGGAGATTCTGGAAAAAGAGTTTTTGTTTTTTCTTCATTGAAAACTTTTGGAAATGATCTAAATGGAACTCCAATATGAAATCCTTTATTCCCAGAAAATTTAACTGAAACATTTTTTATATTGTGAAATTTTAATGCTTGAATCAAAAAATGAGTTATCAATTTAGAATTTTCTAATTCTGGACTATCAATATCTAAAATAAAATCCCAGCCAGTTCTTAGTTCATCCAATTGCCTTTTTGTCATGCCTGGAACTAAATTTCTTGGATTTTGCCAATGTTCTTCCGAAACATGAAAAGACGTTGCTCCTTGCTTGGCTAACTCTAAAACATCTGATTCATAATTTAAAGTATCTGGTCTTTTTCCAAATCCTTTGTCTCCTAGTCTGACAGCTACTTCTCTGCTTAGAGCCGAATCTACAAGCATTATTTGGATCTCTTTTCTAGCATAATATTCTAAAGGGTGCATAAAAAAGGAGAAATGAGATTAGTTTAAAATGATTTTTATTTTAGAGAAGCCAAGTGTAAATTAAATTTATGCACTTCATTTTCTAATTGTGCCTTTATTCTGTTTAAATCTTCCTTTTGTTTCCCTATAATTCTTATTGCGTCTTCTTTTTTCTTTTTTACTAGGATATTTGAACCAACACTTAGTAAAACCGAATCTGACTCTTTTATTTCCGTTTCAATAAATATCCCTCCACCCAAAGAACTAAATGTTTTCGCTTCTTTCTGGTCTTTTAATTCTGATAAATCTGAACCAAGAAGTTCTAATTCTTCAAGTTGGTGGTTTAATGATTGCAATTGTTGTTGTAAGTGGCCAAACTGCTGATTAAGCAATTGATATTCCATCATCTTAGCTGCATCTTCTTTATTTTGTTCCATCTTTCTTCGTTTTCTTTTTTACTGGCGTTTTTTCTTCTACTTTTTTCTTTGGTGATTTTTTGATTTTTTTCTTTTCAATAATATTAATCTTTGCCACCGTCATTGCTTTCCTTATATCTGCTGTAGATGCTCCTTTTTTTATCTTAAGAACATCATCTAGTGGTTCTAGATGTGAAATATTACATTTTCTTCTTCTGACATTTCCATCAATGAGAACATACTTATCATCTATTACTTCAACAATAATTGCTGTATTTCCGGCATCTCTTCCGGCAATTTTTATACATATTCTTCCTATTTCCATCATTTTTCATAACCTCCGAGGTTAATCTTATTTTTTGTCGCCAAAAAACTTCATCTCAATCGTTGGAGTTATATTTTTGACAATAATTTTTTTCTCATACATTTACTGCATAAGTTTGAGTAAGGTCGTGAAGCTCTCTTCTTTGTTTTTGGCAAAGATCTAAATTTAGAAGGAATTAGTCTTGGTATTCCTAATAATTTCTTTCCGCACTCCGCACAAGTTAATTGAGAGGGTTTCCTTATCCTATAATGCTTTTTTAATTTCCCTCCGGGAGTTTTCACGTAGACTCTTCTCTTTGATCTTGATTTTTCTTTTCCTTGAACCATTTTAATGTACCTTTAGTATTTTCCTTAATATTAAACTAAACAATATTGCAAATACAAAGTATACCCAAAACCAACTATGGATAAATAAAAAATCTACTTGTAATGGATCAAATTTATCTCTAAGCCAACTAAACAATATAAAAAAGACAACCATTGTAATAATTATTGGTTTGAGTGTATGTTTCATCTGTGTCATTGATTTTTCCATTGATTTTTTATTTAGTTCTGCCATCTTTGCAGGATCTTGAGCTGCTTCTTTTATTTCTTTTCTGATTTGCTTCATTTCTTCTTTAATATTTTTGAGTAGGGTTTGGTCTGTCATAAACTTATGAATTAATGTTGCTACTAATGTCATAACAAAGGATACTACAATTATCCCTGTTCGTGGAGAGATGTCTATTGCCCACCCGAATATTGAATTGAAAAACGATTCTAATACCATCTTAATTTATTCTTATTTGGTCTGTTTTTAAACCTTATTGTCCCCCCATCATTTTTCTTAATGCAGGATTCATGTCCATCATGTGCTGTTCTGCTATTTCTTCATATAATTTGTAAACAATCATAACTGTTAGTAATATACCTGTACCTCTAGATAAAGCTCCAGATAAATCTGCAATTGCTGCCAATAATCCGACAGCTAATCCACCCATTATTGTTAAAGGAGTGATATATCTCTTTAGTATTTTTTCTAAAACTCTCTCGTCCCTTCTAAATCCCGGAATTTGTAAACCTGAAGCCATTATTTGTTTGGCTTGTGATCTAGCATCCATACCAGAAGTTTGTACCCAAAAAATAGAGAATAATACTGCTCCCCCCATCATGAAAAGCATGTAAGTTAACGCCTGTAATAATTCTATTGAATTAAAAGGAGAGCCTGCAAACCATTGAATTATATTTCCAACGATATTTGGAGAGTGAGTCCAAAAAACTAATCCTGATGTTGGAGCATTTCCTGAAAATTGTCCAAAAATGTGCTGTGAAATCCATGCCATAACTCCCGTTTCTGCAACCCTATTTTGAAGTAATCTGGCCCATAGTTGTACATTAGCTATTAATGCTGCCACTAAAATAACTGGAATGTTGGAAGTATACATAAATCTTAATGGCCATCTTATTCCGTGCCCCCTAACTCTTCCAAAAGATAGCGGAATATCAACTTTCATTGCTTGAGCATAGACAGATAGAGCAAAAACTACAAATGTTGCTATTATGGCAAATAAGGGTAATGCTGCTCCTAAAAAGTCTGCATTTGATAAAGCCTTCAAGAAGACCCAAACTGCTCCTACTGGAGGCAATCCAGAACCAAATGCAAATTGCCCTCCCCCTGTTAATGGAGAAAAGGCCCTAATAAATATTTGTTGTGAAACTCCTGCTGCGATAAACAATGAAACTCCTGAACCAAATCCCCACTTGCTTACAACTTCATCCATAAATAAGACTAGCATTCCTCCTAAGAATAGTTGAAATACTAATACAAATTGCATTGTTAGGTATGTGGCTGGTACTAGTCCTGCTGCTGGAGCAAGACCACCCATAAAAACATAAATAAAAGCTTCGAAAATTATAAAGAAAATCGCTAATAATTTTTGTAATCCTTGAAATAATTTTTTACCTTCTGCTGTTGTTAAATCTAAATTTAATATCCCTGATCCTGTTAATAATTGCAAAACAATGGATGCCGTTACAATTGGTCCAATCCCTAGTGACATTATGGATCCAAAATTTGCACCTAAAATTATAGATAATTGTTCAAATTGGGATAGTGCATTTTGACCTAGTCCAAATAATGGGATCATGGATAAAACAAAAAACGAAACTAACATTATTAATGTCCATTTTAACTTTTCCTTAAATCCCAGCTTTTTTTTTGATGGTGCTTTAACTTCTGGGAGATTGTTTAGAATGTTCTTTAACATATTATAGCTTCTCCGCCAACTTTCTTTATCTTCTCTAAGGATGATTGTGAAAATGATTTCGAAGTGATTTTAATTTTTTTTGTTAATTTTCCAGTTCCCAAAACTTTATCGTAATTTGATGCATCGAAAACGTATTCAGAACCTTTTTTCTCAGCGTGTTCTTCTATATATTTTAAATTTATTACTTTTAATATTTTTACTACAGACTGTGGCCTATTGAACCCATGTTTCCCAAAATAGCTTGGACCATATTTCTTAAGAATTGTTGGTTTTTTTTGGTCTGCTCTTTTTCCAGTACCGGCCATGCCTCTACCTCCACGATTACCTGCTCCCCTATTTTTTTTCATTGAGCCGTATCCGTGGGTGGTTTTTGCTCTAAACCTTGTTGATTTTTTTCTTTTATTAACTGGCATTTTAAATCATTTTTTGAACAAGTTCATTTATTTTTTCTTTTCTATAACCCAAAACTCCTCCTGTGGAGTATGGTTGTTTTGTACCTTTTCTCTCAAATCCTCCCCTTGGAGGGTGTAATCTAAAGAATAACTTTAATCCAGGAATATCCTTAAACTCTTTCTTTCCTTGCGTAAACTCTTTAATAAACTCACTAATCGATATATTTATTTTTTCTTTTAAATATGACTCTGTTAGACTTATATTGCCAGGAAGCTTTCCCCGTTTCTCTAATAAGATCTTACATGTTTTTTCATCAACTTCCCCCCATGTAATAAAATCTTTAACTTTCTTTATCATACCCAAATATTGGGGAGTGTTTGGAACAATTATACAATTATATTTTCCATATAATCTTAATAGCTTGAATGTAGACTTTATCTTTTCTGTCAGCCCTTGTTTTCCTGCTATCCTGACTACAATAATTTTGTTCATTTAAGTATTCCTTCCTTCAGCCCAGAATTCTTTATAAATTCCTCTGTAATTTTCATTTTATTTAATTTATTTAATGCATTTATACAGGCTTTAACCAAATTTAGTGCTGTTCCAGTTTGCCCTTTAGTTTTTGAATATATGTCTTTATACCCTGCTAAACCCAATATTTTTCTTAGTTCTTTTTGGACTGTTAAATTAGTCCCTTTTGGAGCCGGAATTAATTCTACTTGAACACTGCTACATTTTCCAGAAACTTTAATTGGAATTGAATGGGGTTCACTACATCCGCATGCCCAAGATCCGCAACCCCTTCTAACTTTCATTATATTTAATTTTGCATTTCTTATTGCTTTTTCTCTAGCTGGAACTGTTTCTTTAGCTTTACCATATCCTATGCCAACATACCCATCTTTGTTTCCAATAACTGCAACAGTAGCAAATTTAGGTTTGTTTCCTTCTTTTGTTTTTTTCTGAGTTTGTTTCCAAATACTTCTCTTTCCTCCACCAAATTTACCTTTAGATTGCCCAATTGCTATTAGATCATACTCTAGAGTAGGTAAAAGGGAGTCCACAATCTGGGATTCAAGTATTTTCTTACCCGAATCCAATACTTCTTCTATTGTTTTAATTTCTCCAGCCTTTACTTTTTTTCCCAATTCTGTTTTTGGGACCCATTTTTCTAAAATTGCTTCTCTTCTGGCTTCTGGAGATTCTCTCTTCCTAACTTGTTTCTTTCTTATCATTTTTTATCCAGTATTGTTTTTTTTGTTTTTTCAAACTCTTCTGTAATATTTTCTGGTTTTATATTGTCTTTTAAATATTTTGAAAATTGTTTTTCATATTCCTCTTTATTTGATGATAACGATTTTGCATATTCTACAATTATTGAACCATTAATTTTATTTTCTTTTGGAAAGATTGAATCTGAATGGGGAATTTTTATTCCAGAATCTGCTATTCCTTTTATCGCAGCAGATAATCTATCCCCTTTTGTTATTGATTTTAATCCTAAGTCGATTATGGCCTCTTTTATTTTGTCTTTGTTTTTGGTTCCAAAATAAAGTCCAACTAAATAAGCTGAAGGAATATTTCCTAGATTATACTTCCAGCCCATCTTTTTTAGTTCTGATGATTTTGTAGAGCAGAGTACTTTGTCTCCTTCTTCTTGAAAATTTACTCCTTGTATTAATAAACTATTTTTTGAAGATCTTATTATAATTCTAACTTTTCCAGATTTAAGATACTTCAATCTCTTATTATAATCTGTTTTACCTTTTATTTTCCTTTTGAAAGGAACCGTGTATATTTTATTTCTTGACATTTTCAAATAACTTTTTCTCGTTTAAGTATAACTTTATATGGTTTCTGCTTCTGAAATAATTCCCTTTTATTTTCCCATACAAATTTCTGTATGTTTTAATTGAGATTAATTCTCTTGTCTTCAATTCTTTTATAAATTGTCTTTGTACTCTTACTTTAATCATCCATTCAGCTTTTGTTGAAAGTCTTGCTGTTTTTTTACCTTTTCTTTTTCCTGGTCCTTTTTGCCTTCCTTTTCTCTTCTGAATCAATCTTTTTTTTAATCTTGATCTTGATGTTGCTCCAATTGGTAATGCCCTTACTGCTCCGTCCTTGATTAATCCCCTCATATCTAGTTTAGTAATTGCTTCTTTTATGTCAGATAACCTTTCTGGATCAAACCTTACACTAGTTTTTCCAACTTTCAATAATGTTGATGCAATTCTTTTTTGATTTCTGAGCTTCATTGTTTTGCCCCCGGCACACTTGATGCTTGGTGACTAGCTTTTGCTTGAGTAGTATCTTTTTTTAGTGTTACATCTTTTGATTTCTTTAATTCTTGTTTCCCAGACAAAACTTCTTCCTTTATTTCCTTTTGTTTGTCTTCCCCTTCTTCTCCTTCCTTCTCTTTTGCCTTCTTTAGGGATTCTTTCTTTGATTTTTCTTTTTCTGAAATCTTTTTTTGTTTTTGTTTTTTTCTTTCTTCAAATTCTGATTCTTTTTCTTTAATATACAATTCAATATTTTTTATGTTTTCAACTTTTAATCCTTTTTTTTGGATTTCTTTCAAAAGTTGAAGTTTCTTTTTTATTCCTACTTTTGAAGATAAAACAACGATTTCTTTTTCTTTGTTTACTTTTTCTAGATCTTGAATATTAAAAATTATTATTCTACTTAACCCTTCTTTTGTCAGGTATTTAACTTCTTTAGGTGAGCTATATCCAATTGATGGATTTTTTTGGTGCCCTTTTTTATTTAATCTTCTTTTATTATGAAGTCCTCTTGGTTTTCTCCATTTGCTTTTGAAAGCATACTTATTAGAATCCTGTCTAGCAAAAGTTGGTTTCTTTTTCTTACTTGCATTTCTTTTTTCTAATTTTTCATTCATATGTCTACTCCTGCTTTCTCGGTCATAAAAATTCCATCTTGAAACCTTCTTCTATCTTTGTTTGTTAATCTTGTAGATTTTTCTATATTTGCTGCAGTTTGACCTGCTTTTTCTTTATCATTACATGTAACCGTAATATCCTGGCCCTTGATTTCTACATCTACTCCTTCTATTATCTTTGCAACCCTTGGTACCTTTTCTCCCAGGAAATTTTTTACTATTAACCTGTCCGACTCTTTAGATACACTCATTGGAAAGTGCCCAGAACATATTTTTAATCTGTATGTATATTTTTCAGATACCCCAATAATCATATTTTTTAAATGTGCCTTAAATGTTTTTAACATCATTTTTTCTCTTTTAGTTCCATTCTTTAAACTAAAAGTAACTTCATTTTCATTTGGTAACATTTTAATCATTGGGTGTCCCATTCTTCTCTCTAATTTTCCTTCTTTTCCATCTACTTTGATTGTTATTCCTTCTATTGTTACCTTAACTCCTTCTGGAACAATTACCTTATCTTTTATGTTTAATTTTGCCATCTTAGTAACAATAAGCAATTAATCTCCCACCAAGATTTTTTTCTCTTGCTTGATTGTGATCCATTAATCCTTGATTTGTTGAAATAATAATTATACCAAAGTTTTTTGCTGGAAGATATCTTTTTTCAAATTTTTCGTATTCTTCTAATTCTACAGAAAATCTTGGTTTAATTGCTCCACAATTATTTATTGCTCCTTTTAATTCTACTTCCAAAAAGTTGCCTTTTGGTGTTTTTGTTTCAACATATTTTTTAATAAACCCTTTCTGTTTCAAAATTTCAAATACTTCTTTAATCAAATTTGATGAATTCCTAATTATACACTTGTTCTTTGCTACGTTTTCACAGTTTTTAATGTGTGAAAGTGCGTTTGCTAATGGATCGTTTAGTGACATTTTTTTTCGTACCTCAAATATATTTTTTAAATCCTAATTTTTTTGCTGTTTCTCTAAAACATTGTCTACACAAACCCAGGCCATATTTTTGTATGTGTCCCCTATTTCTTCCACATCTTCTACAGCTTCTTAAGGCCACTCCACAAGATCTTTCCTTTGGCTTGTTATGTTTAATGTATTTTGCTTTCTTTACTGGTTTTTTGTCTAATTGTGTAAATGCTTTACTATAATTACTTGTGGTCATTCTTTTTCCTCCTCAATTAACTGGACACTATAATTTTTTTTCGAAAAATCTATGGATTCTTCTTTTGTTATTCTGTGTCTTGTCGGAACTTTTCTTTTTTTATATTTTCTATTTTTTATCCTAAACCCCGGTCTCTTTAATGTTACCGCAACCTCTAATCCTATAATTCCTACTTCTGGAATGTATTCTATTCCCGGAATTTCTATATATTCTGGAATTCCGAAAGAAAAGTTTCCTTGATTATCAAAATTTCGTTCGCTTAATTTATTTTCTTTTGATGCTAAAAGAGCTTTTAGTAATTCTTCTGCCTTTTTTCCACGAATTGTTAATTTTGTTCCTATTGTTAACCCTGGTCTAACTCCCCAACCGGGGATTCTTTTTTCTGATTTTGTTAAAGTTGGTTTAACTCCCGTAAGCTTTTCTAACAAAATTGAGGCCTTTTCTAATCTATCTCCTGCTTCTCCAACCCCTATATTGAGTGTAATTTTCTCTATCCTTACTTCTTTCATTTTATTCATTTGGAATCTCTATAACTGGTTTTGTTTTACCAATCACTATTGCAAAATCTTTTAGCGTAGTGTAGTCTTTTTTCTCTGATTGAAATAAAATTTTAGTTGGTTGTATCCCTTTACTTTGTTGAACTTCTTTGATTATTCCTATTTTTCCAACTTGTTTTCCTTCTATAAGATAGATAAGGGATCCCTTTTCAAATTTTAATTTGTCCTTCTCTTTATCATTTTCATAAACTATGGTATCTGATACCTTCATTTTATCTTCTTTTGATAATAAGTTATGTCCATCTATGAAATTGATTTGTACTTTGTTTCCTTTGAGGATTTTTTTTCCAATTATCTTTTTTGGTTTTATTGTTGCGTCATTCTTATTTACTTTATGTAAAAATAACTTTCTTTTTGTATTAATAAATAATCTATAATTTTCGTCCAAAATAGAAACTATGTCTAGTATAGAAACAGGAAAATTTGGATCTTTTCTTACTCTTCCATCTACTTTTACTAAGCCTTTGTTTAATATTGCCCTTACTTCTTTTGAAGTTTTAACAATTTTTAAAATTTCTTTTATAATTGTATTTAATGATAATGTTTTATTCATTGATTGTGCCCCTAATCTGGGCCTAGAAATCCATTTAGTTGTTTTCCTTTCTACTGGCCAAGTATTTGGCGAGTTTATCCTTTTTAAGTGAAGTTTTCCCATATTATTTCCTCTCCAATGCAGCTATTCTTTTTTTATCTTCTAATTTTAAAGTTGTTATTATGATATTTGAGGGGTGAATTGGATATTGAACTTTATTTCCGTCTTTTTTTATTATTTCTACACCCTCTATGTATACTTTGATTTTTTGGTAATTTGATTTAGACACTTTTCCTGATTTTCCTTTGAATTGTCCTCTTAAAACTTTTACAGTATCTCCTTTTATTACCGTTACACTATTTTTTGTGTATTTCGTTTTCAGTTCTTTTGATAGTGGAGATGACATAAATTTTCTTCTAATATGAAGTGGAGCATTGTATCTATACTTACGCTGCTTCCTTGGTTGTTTACTTCTCTTCCAATTTAGTGAAAATATTGATTTCATTTTATACCATAATTTTTGCTAGTTTTCCTATTGCTGGCCACCTTTCTGCAACTTCTCTTGCAATTGGCCCTTTGATAATTGTTCCTTTTGGATTGCCTTTTTCATCTTTACAAACCACCACAGCATTATCCTCAAATTTGATTCTGGTTCCGTCTGGTCTTCTGAACTCTTTCCTTTGTCTTACAATCACTGCTGGAACAACTTGTTTCCTTATTCCCGGTGCTCCTTTTATGACCGAAACATTAATCAAATCTCCAACTCCTGCTGCAGGATATCTTCCCTTCCTTGTTTTAGATCTCTTTACAGATATCAGATACACTTTTTTAGCTCCCGAATTATCACAGGCTTCTATTACTGATCCTCTTACTATCGTTTTAGGAATTCTTGCTGATATTGGTTTCATCTTTCAATTTTTGTATTATAACAAAATGTTTTGTTTTTGAGATTGGCCTTGTTTCTATTACCTTTACGTCGTCTCCTGCTTGAGCATCAATGCACCTAGGATTGTGTACTGCTATTTTTGATCTCCTTTTCTCATATCTTTCGTATTTTGGAATATAGTGTTGTCTATCCCAAGCTATTATTGCAGATCTATGAGTATCTTTGGATATTACTTTTCCCTTAAAGATTCTTCCCCTTAATTTTAGTTTTCCATGAAATGGGCAATTCTCATCTTCACATTTCTCTTTAGGAAAAGGTACTTCAACTCCAATTGTTTTTTGTTGTTTTTTCATTTTTTTATCCTATCTTCTGGTCTTTTTATGATGTTTTTTCCTTCAATTGTTTTATCATCAATTTTAAGTATTACGTGTGATTTCATTATTTTTTTTATTTTTTTTCCTTGTTTGATTATTAATGTATTTTTTGTTTCGTCTATTATCTTTCCTTTAATCC
Source organism: Candidatus Woesearchaeota archaeon (assembly GCA_018652625.1). Classification (GTDB taxonomy): domain Archaea; phylum Nanobdellota; class Nanobdellia; order SCGC-AAA011-G17; family PNOQ01; genus JABIBT01. Next base: position 11,283 of record JABIBT010000003.1, read on the forward strand.
CTATTAATGTTTCATTTTTCGAACTTACTATTTCGACTAACGAGCCGATAAGTTCTCCTTTGAAACTTTTTTGCATTTTTTACCTTCCTTGCACTTCAATTGACTCTGAACTAAATCCTAATTTAATCAGTTCATTTTTTATGTGCTTTATGTGATTTCCTTGCAGTTCTATTGAGGTTTTTGTATGGGTTCCTCCACAAGCAAATTTACCCTTTAATTTCTTTGCAATTTCTTTTGTGTTAACATCTTCCCCGATTCCTTCAATCAAAGTTGCTTTTTTTCCATACTTCTTTGTTACTATCTTAACTTTGATTTTTTGTGCTTCGAGTGCTATTGTTTCACATATACAAAGATCATTTGGGAGTCCACATTTTGGGCATATATCGCTCATACTTATTTCTTACCCTCCTTAATTCTTTTTATTGTATTTATCCTAGCAATTGTTTTTCTTATTTCTTTTATTTTTCCAGGATTTTCGGGCATGGTGCCCATTGAAATTTGAGCATTAATCTTAACTAATTCTCTCTTAAGTTCGTTCATTTTCTCGTTCATGGATTTTTCATCCATTTGAATTAATTCATTCTTTTTTATTATTGCCATCTTTGATTTCCTTTTTTTTGGCTAATTCTTTAGCAGTTGGAACTTTTTCTTCTTTTTTAGGTTTTTTTGACTCTTTTTTTGGAATATCTTCTGTTGTTTTTTTAAGTTCTTTCTTTTCTTTTGATTTTGGAACTTTCTCTACTTCTGGTTCTTCTTTAATCTTTTCTTTAATTTCTTTGACAACTTCTTCCGGAGGCAACTGCTCTGTTACTTCTTCCACAGCTACTTCTGGTTCATATATATCTATATCGTCTGGAAGTTTTATATCTGGAGTAAGTATACTTACTTTCACTCCAATTGCCCCAGATTTAAGATGTGCGATTGCGAATCCTCTTCTCATATGATTTTCGGATATATCTCCTGATTTTTTTAAGTGTCCTGCTGAAAATCTCCAACTTTTTGCTCTTGTTGATGGAATTCCTCTTCCACTTAGTACTATTTCTGCGCCAACGGCTCCAGATTTCATTATATCATCTAATAATTTATACCCTAAAAACTTGAATCTTCCTGGTCCAAACCTTTGGAAGGTGTGAGTAATGTATTTTGCTACTGAATGGGGATTTAGGTTTGGATCTGTTATCTCAGAAACTTCTATTTGTGGATTTTCAAAATTAAACTTAGATTTTAATATTTCTGTTAACTCTCTTATGCTTGCTCCTTTCCTCCCCACTACCAATCCGGGTTTTGAAGTATGAATTGTAACTTTTTCACCAAGCGGAGTTCTTTGAATTTCAGTAAACCCGTATCCTGGTTTGTCTACTACATTCTCTATATATTCCATTATTTCAAATTCTTTCAACTTTTTCTTTATTACTTCTTTTTCAATCATTTTTCTGATTCCTCTACCTTAACATATAAATGTGTTCTTTTCATTCTTCTTCTTCTTAATCTTCCTGAATGCCATTGTTGTGTACCTTGAGTTGACCTTAATTCAGATATAATCAGGTTTTCATTATCTAGTCCTTTATTATCTGCATTTGCTTCAACTGAATTTAATAACATCAAAAATTCCTTTGATGCTTTTTCAGGATATCTTCCAGAAGCTATGCCGGGTTTATGTCCTGTGTCTCGGTTATATCTTTTGAATGGAATAGCAATTTTCTTTTTCAGGATCTGTTCTAATATTTGCTTTGCTTTGCTTAATTTTTTATTTCTCAAAAAATTAGCAATTTCATAGGATTGTTTTGTTGAAATTGGTAAATTGAGAGCTTTTGCTATAGCAAAATGTTCTTTTTGCTCTTCAACAGGTTTCTTTTCCTGTGTTTTTTCCTTTACTTGCTTTTGTTCATTCATTTTTATTTAACAGATTGATGTGCACTAGATCTTGTAGCTCCAATACCTGGTGCATTGTGTTTAATTGATTGTCTTGTCATAGCGAATTCACCAAGAAAATGACCAATCATTTCCTCTGTAATCATTACTTCTTTGAATTCTTTTCCATTGTGAATATGAATTGATAGTCCTATCATTTTTGGGACAATTATCATGTCTTTTACGTGTGTTTTTATTGGCTTTTTGTATTCCTTCGCAATTGCCTTATCTATTTTTGTCATTACTGTCTTTTGTGCATCCGTACTTCCTCTAAGCAAAGTTCTTCTTTGTCTAGCAGGAACTAAATCTGCGAATTCTTTTACTGACATCTTCTTAAGTTCTTCTACTGTCTTTCCACGATATGTAAATTTTTTTACCATTTTTACTTCTTCTTACCTGTTTTTCTAGATGCTATTGAACCTACTTTTCTTCCAGGGGGCGCATGTCTTGAAACTGTTCTTGGTTTACCCATATGTCTTCCTCTTCCAGAACCAAATGGGTGATCTACAGCATTCATTGCTACTCCAGATGTTACTGGATAAAGTTTGTTTTTTGCTTTTTTCATTTTAGACATATTTCCGGCCTTTAAGATTGGTTTTTCTTTTCTTCCAGAACCTGCTAAAATTCCTACTACTACTCTACATTCCGGAGTGATCTTTTTTTTCTTTTTTGAAGAAAATTCTATAGTAATTTTTTTATCAGTTTTTGCTATAACCTTTGCAAATGAGCCTGCTGCTCTAGAAAATTTTCCTCCATCTCCTGCTTTTGATTCAATATTATTAATTATCATTCCTACCGGAATTTTTTTTATTGGAACTGTATTTCCTATTTTAATTTCTGATTTTGCTCCAGAACTTATTCTTTGTCCTGTGTGTATTCCTTGCGGGGCAAACATTAGTATTTTGTCTCCATTATCATATTCTATTGCTGCTAGTGGTGCTGAATGTCCTGGACAATTTATTAAATCCTTTACTGTTCCTTCTAATAATCCTGTTTTTTCTATTTCGTCATACGCCCTATGAGTAACCTTTCCAAAATACCTATGGCTTGGTGCCCTATAAGTGGAAGTTCCTCTTCCTCTCCTCTGTGAAAGTATTCTCTTACCCATTTTACATTAATCCTAATTGTGTGGCCACATCAATGGCCGGCGTATCTATTGATAATGAAATATATGCTTTTTTTGTTCCTTTACTCGTAATTAAAGTATTAACTTTCATTACTTTTACCTTGAACATTTCTTCAATGGCTTGTTTTATTTGTTTTTTTGTTGATTTTCTGTTTACTACAAAGATTAACTTGTTCTCTGTTTCCATCAACCTAACAGCTTTTTCAGTTGCTAGTGGGTTTTTTATTATCTTGTACGGATCCATTTTTCTTATAATATAAATTGTCTTTATCTAGTTTTTCTATTGAAGCTGCACTCCAAATTGTTAGTCTTCCTGGAAAAGTTCCTGGAGCAAGCAATTCTGTATTTAATGAGTCTACATTACAAACTTCAAATCCTGGTAAATTTGCTGCTGCTTTGAGTATTGGAGAATTTTTTTCAATTACTAACAACGGCCCAGTTGCCGTTTTGTATTTTCTTCCCCTAATTTTTCCTTTTCCTGCCCTTATTCTCTTTTTTGAAGCTCTTTCCATTTCTTTTTCTAAGCCTAATTTTATCATTAGTTGTTTTAGGTCTTTAGTTTTTTGAATATTTTCTAATTTTTCGATGATTATGGGAACATTTTCAAACTCGTGTCCTCTATTTTTTATTAATTCCTTATCTAATGTGGCTGCTATTGCTGATCTTATTGCTTTTCTTCTTTCAGTTTTATTTATTTTTTGTTTCCAAACTTTTTCTGCCTTCGGTGGATGAGCTCTTCTACCTCCAACTGTTCCTGAAATAAAGGCACCGGTATAGATAAATTGCGTACCTCTTCTTACCATAACTTTTCTTGGAATTCTTGACATTCCTTTTCCATAACTTCCACGATAATCTCTTCTTCTTCTAGAAAGAGTTGCTGAATAGTCCATACCTGCTCTAAGAAACCCACCATATGGCTGTCTCTTATTTGCTTGGATTGCTAGAACTGCTCTTTTTATTAAATCTGTTCTAATTTCTTCAGAGAACTGTTTAGGAAGGTTTATTTCCTTTCCTTTTTCTCCTTTATTTGTATAAGTTGTAGCTTTCATTGTTTCGATTCTTTACTAATATATGTTATTTCTGGGGCAGATGTATCTTTTTTGTCCCTTATAGTATCTGTGAATATTACCATTCTTTTTTTTGGTCCCGGAATTGATCCTTTTATTAGAACATATTCATTTTTTAGATTTCCATATCCTTTAATTCCGCCTTTCTGGTTTATTTTTTCTAAATTATTATCGATTAAGTAAATTAATTTATTATATTCTGTTCTTTTGAAAAATCCTAATTGCCCGTGTTGTGGAACTCTCCAATTTACTTTTCTCGGAGTAAATGGTCCTAAATTTCCTGGGGCTCTTCTTTTCTTCTCAGATTTATGAGATTTTAGAGAAATTCCAAACCTTTTCACTGGGCCTTGAAATCCTTTTCCTTTTGTGATTCCATGGATATCAACATATTGTCCTGATTTAAAAAGTTCAGAAACTTTTAGTTCTTTTTCTAAAAGTTTCTTTGCTTCTTCTATATTATTAGGAATTGCCATTTCAAAAATCTCTGGTTTTTTCTTCCCTATTCCAGTTAACTTTGGTTGTGTGTAAACCACCAACTTTAGATAATCATAATTTTCAGGAATTTTTATTTCTTTTTTATTTTTTGAAGTTGTTACTTTTCTTGATAGTTCTTTATTTGTATTGTTTGCAAGCATTTCAGAAAGAAGTTGAGAACCATATTGAGTTTTTTTGTAAAATCTGATAGAAAAAGGTTTTAATGGTGGACATTCAATAATCGTCACAGGAACAGAAACTGATTTAGCAAATTTTGACTGTGGATTAGTTTTTAAAACGTGTGTCATACCTGCCTTATATCCTGCAAAAGCAAGAGGCTTATCTTTCTTTGCCCACTTTTTTACATTGGCATAAATTCTTTTAGTCCTCGATCTAGGCCAAAACTGAAGGCTTCCTGATCTTGGTTGATGTGTTGTTGGCATTTTTTATTTTCGTTGTTGAACATGCATTATTTATAAAGCTTTTGCACTAACATCTACATAGAATCAGCGTCTGATTGCTTACAGTAAGGGAGGATATTGAAGAACTTAGTTGATTTATAAAGATTTTGGTTGTATATCAAAATCCAAAACATTCAGAATGCTTTTTCATACTTCTAAACTTCCATAGTATTCCAACCTCCGATCCTCCATATTCAATACCAAGATCTCCGTTGTTTCTTGCTTTTGAGATTGTTGAACAAAAGTTTAACGTATTAAGTTCTTGAATATATTTTGAATGTATTAAAATTACTAAATCTTCATTATCTGGGGTTCCTTCATGTACTTCCCCTTTTTTTAATATGAATGATTTTTCTAATTGTCGCTCTCCTGAATTAAAATTATAAAATTTTATAGATATTATTGAATTTTTTGGGATATCTTCTACAAATTGAGTTTTTGATAAAAATAAAGCTAGATTATTATAGTTTAAATCTACTGGTTTTGGTGCATTTCCAGTTGCTAATCCCGTTGGTAATTTTGCATTTGGATTAATTTGAAGGCCATCCTCTGATGAGAAAATAAACATTCCTGAAATAATTAAAATTGCTAGAATCCAAAAAACTGCTTCCTTTTTCATGCTTCAAAGTCTTTCTCTTGTGTTTCTTCTTTTCCATCAATAGTTAGGTTTCTAATTAGTTTCCCCTTTCTTACTCCTTTTAATCTTGCTTGGGCAAAATCATCTGAATATTCTTTTGGTATAATTATATCACTTATTACTAGAGTATGGAAAATAAATGCTTTTTTGAAAGGTTTTTTTATGTCAAATGCATAATCTTCCAATATGGATTTATCCGTAGTTGTAAAAACACAATAATCTGCTTTTGGATCCTTGCCTTCTTTTCTAGTTTTTCCAGCTTTTGGAGCTTTTTCCTTTATTTTTAGTTCTCCTTTATCTGTTTTGAATGATAAATTAATTGAGGCATATGGAAATTTTTCTATTGCTTCTAAAATTTGTTCTTTTGTTAGTTCTTGATTTATGATATGTTTTTTTACCCCCATTGCATTTTTTATTTCTTGAAATTCTATAGTTGATTCTTCTGTTAAGTTTTTTGTTGAAAATATTATTCCTTTTACATGAGTTTTTCCTTCTATTGTGTTTGCTAGAAATTCCACCAGCTCGTTTATAAATTCTGAAGAAGTTTTAATTTTAATTTTTTTTGCTTGAACCCTTATATCTAATAATGCTTTATCTTCAAATATTCCTTTACCATACTTAGTAAACTGAACATGTACTTTTTCATCTATCTGATTTTCAAAAATCTTTTTTATGAAATTCATAGTTTGGAAAAATATCTTAAAGTTTATAAAGTTTTAGTAGGTATTCTTATTAGATAGCCCTGTAGTGTAGCGGTCAAGCATACGAGGTTCTGGGCCTTGTGACCTGGGTTCGAATCCTGGCGGGGCTATTTAATTAAAATGGAAAATAAAAAAATCATTGAGGAAATCCTCAAGAAAAATCCTGAAATGAACAAGGAAAATTTAGTATTTAGGTTAGATGGTAGAATCGAATATGAATGTGAACATGATGTTGGACATCCAGTTTACTCACCCGATGGAGATTATCTTCATGGATGTTGCACGGATAGGTGTTGTGAAAACTACAATCTTGTTTTTCCTAAAGATTTTGAGGATTAAAAAATTTGGAAAAAAATTTTAGAAATAATTGGTTAGTTTTATAAATGATTTTTATATCAAAATCTTATGCTCCTGTAGTGTAGTTCGGTCAAGCATTTAAGGTTCTCGTCCTTAAGACCCGGGTTCAAATCCCGGCGGGAGCATACTTTTACTATAAAAGAAAAAAAGAAAAAATTATTCTAGTTTACCTATTTTAAACATTTTTGTTCCGCATTTAATACAAACTCCATTAATTGCGTCTCTGCCATTCTTCATTTTCACTTGTTTTGCATCTTTTATTTCTCTTTTTTCTTTACACTTCATACAATATCCTTCAACCATTTTATTCCTCCTTAGTTTATATTAGCTAAATCTGATAGTATTTATAGGTTTGGTTAGTCTTTTTAATTTGTTCTGAAAGGTAATTCTGGCGAAATTATAAAACTTATTTAAATTTGTAATCCAAAAACTTATAAAAGATCTAAAGAATTCAGTTTTAAAAAATGGAAAATAATTCATTTGAAGAAATTTGGAATAAATTAAAGGAATTTAAAAAAGCAATAATTACTTTACATTCTGGTCCAGATGGTGATAGTTTGGGTAGTTGTACTGCTATGAAATACGTTCTTGAAAAATATTTCAATTATGAAGTCACATTGATAAGTCATGATAACTTAAGTGAAACTTTAAAATCATTAGATCTTTCTAAAGAAGTTGAATTTGGAAAAGATATTCTGGATTTTGATTTGAATAACTTTGATATTTTAATAGCGTTGGATACTGGAAATGCAAAAAGACTTGGGAAAAATAAAAAAGAAATAAATCTCCCCGAGGATTTATTTGTTATAAATATTGATCATCATAAAACTAATGAAGTGTATGGTAATCTTAATTATGTTTCTTCTGAGAGTTCTTCTACTTGTTCAATATTAGTTGATTTATTTCAAAAAGTTGAATTAGACTTTGATTCTGAGTTATCAAAAAGATTGTTGTTGGGAATTTGTACAGATACTGGATTTTTTAAAACTGTAAGAGCCATATCTAATGTAAAGAAAACGTTTGAACAATCTGTTTTTTTAATAAATCATGGAGCAAATTATGTTGAGGATATTTTAATGCCAATTGGCATAAATCTCCCTTGGAAAATGAAAAAATATAGAGCACTTCTTATAAATAATGCTAAAATAAACAAGGAAAAAAGATATTGTTATAGTGTTCTTTCTTCTAAGGATATAAAGGAATTGAATTTAAACCTTGCTGAAGTAAGAGAAGGGGTTCAAGAATTACAAGATATAAAAAATATTGATTTGATTTGGACTTTGGCTGAGATTGATAATTATATTAAGGGCTCCTTCAGATGCAAATCTGAAGTAGATGTTTCCAAAATAGCCAAGGAACTTGGTGGTGGTGGACATAAGAGGGCTGCTGCTTTTATTCTTGAGGATATGTCTTTAGAAGATGCAGAAAAGAAGGTTATCAATACCGTTGAGAAATTTATTTAGATTTCTTCTTTGATTTTACTCTTTTATCTTTTTTTAGTTTTGATTCTAATACTGGAAGTTCTTGTTTAATCTCTTCTAGTTTTTCTTCTATTTCCTCCTTTGCTTTTATTGTTTCGCCCAATCCAAGATGCCCTTTTGAAGCACCAGTTCTTAAAATGGCTAATTTTAGTGAAGCCAAAATTCTATTTAATGAATCTATTAATTTTTGTATCTCATAAATTCCGCTTTTTTCTAATTGAATGTCCAAGTTTCCTTTTGTAATTTCATTTACTTTGCCAGTCATTTTTTTAATTGGTCTTGAAATTGAAAGTGATACAATAAAAGATGAGAGTATACATAAAATAATAATAACTATCGAGAATATTAAATTGAAACTCTCTATAGTTTTATTATCTTTTGTGATTTCTGTTGTGATTTCTGTTGTGATTATTTTTTCAATTCCTGCCCAAGTTTGGTATAATTCAGATAATTCATTTTTGTATGAATGATATTCATCACTAACAATTAAAGAGTATGCAGTTTCTGGATCTTTGTTGTTCATAGCTTCAAAGGCTAGAGTTTCTAAATTTACTAACTTCATGTTTACTTCATCTAACTCATGAAGAATTTCATAAATCTCATTTTTCTCTTCTTCCGATCTTTTGCTTTTGGCTATTAATTGGGGTGCACTTACTTTTAGCAGTTTATCCATCTTAATTCCAACTATGTTGTATTTTGTTTCGTGTTTTTCTATGGATCCCCACTCTCCGGTTAATGCATGGAGCAAAGCGCCATGAGCGTTTCCAGTTAATACTGCATCATACCCTATCACTTTTTCTACCATGATTTCTAGTGGGGCCTCTACGTCTTTAGTTGTCTCAAAATTTTCTTCAATTTCTTTATTAAAATGAGAATTTATGGATGCCATTAATATAACTAAAACTATAATGAATGAAAATCCGATTAAAATTCTCATATTTGTTTTCATTCTTTTACTGGCCCTCTTTTTTTAATATTGCTTCTTTCTAACTTTATATCTTTTCCCTGTAAGATTTGGGAAATTCCTTTTTTAAATTCTTCTGTTTTATCTTTACTTATAATTGAGTTCTTAGAAAGTTCATATATATACTTTTTTATTTCTTCATGATTAAGATTTTTACTTCTTTTAAAATTTTCAAACTCATTTTCACCAATTGGACCAAGAATTTCTTTAAAAAGTTTTTTTAATTTTAATTCTCCATTTTCTTTATCTGAAAACAATAGTTTAATTTGTTTTATTTTCTTTACTGGAATTAATGGAACTGTAAATAAAAATTTAGATCCCTTTCTTAATTCTGATTCTATCCAAACTTTTCCTCCTTGTGATTCTACTATTCCTCTTATTATAGCTAGACCCAACCCTGTTCCTCCCGACTTATGTTGGTACATATTATCTGCCTGATAAAATGGTTCAAATAATCTTTCTTTATCTTTTTTATAAATTCCAACTCCATTATCTTGAACACTAAATAAAATGACATTCCCTTCTTGTTTTGCGCGTATTATTATTTTTCCGTTTTCTTTTGTGAATTTTATTGCATTATTTATCAAATTTCTTAAAACTTGTCCAATCCTATCCGGATCTGCCGTTATAATTGGAAGTTTTTCAATTTCTGTGATTATTTTTATCCTCTTTTCTGGAAGAAATCCTTCCATTTCCTCAACTATTAATTTTATTGTTTTTGTTAAGTCTGTTTTAACAAATTTAAATTTTAACCTAGCTGCTTCAATTCTAGATATTTCTAAGAAGTCTTTTATTATGTTGTCTAATCTTTTTGTATTTCTTAAAACAATATCAAGAGATTCTTTTTGTTTTGTGTTTAGTTTCCCAAAATAATCTCCTTCCATCATTTGTAATTGGGCAAGCATTGGGGTCATAGGACTCCTTAATTCGTGGCTTGTAATGGATAAAAATTCTGTTTTTGCTTTGTCTACTTGTTTTTTTTCTTTATCGAGATTAGATAAAACCTCTGTGGTTTTATTAAATGACTCTCCGAGTTTTTCCAATTCATCTCCGGTTTTTATATCTACTTTTACGTTAAAGTTTCCCTTTTCTATTTCTTCTGTTGCCCATTTTAGTTTTTCAATCGGCTTTGAAATTTTTCTTTTGGCAATGTGTCCAGCCCAAATAACAATGCTAATTAGTATAATCAACATGAATAGTATTACATATCTTACTGTATACATGCTTTTTTGTTCTTCTGTAACATCTATCAGGGAGAAAATTGTTCCAGACTTCTCTCCAGAGGCATCCATTATAGAAAACCCACCACAAGCAAATATTTTATCTTCTAGATTTAATTTTTCAATATAGGTTGTTTCTTCTTTGAGTATATCTGCATTTTCATCTGATAAACAAGAAAAAGTTTCCTCTGTTGTAGAACTTATTTCAATATACTCTTCCAAATCGTTCCAGTTATTTCTTAATCCTTTTACTTCTCTTGAGGATTCCCAATCTGATTCAATTAAATATTCTTTTTTAACAATCAATGAAAATTGGTTTGGTTTTTCTTTCTTCATTATTTCTAAAAACTCATCAATTTCCTGACCTAACTCGATGTAACCAATCAATTCATTTTCATTATAATATGGCATTACTGCCCTCAACGCATAGGCCGTTTTCCCCAACTCAATTCCTGCTCCAACATTTTTTGTTTCTTTGGCTTTTAAGAAAGTGGCTCTTTGAATTAAATCTCCATATTTGTCTTGGTTATGAAGTCTTACAAAATTATGTCCGTCTGGTAAAATAAAATAAAAGTGAGTTATTTGATATTTATTCTTTAACTCTTGAAAGAGCGGCTGCCCATAATTAAAAAGTTTTTCTCTATCTTTTTCAAGATAAACTTTCTTTAATTCGGGGTTTCTTGAAATTGCCTCTAAAGTTGATGATAAGGTCCTTATGCTGCCCTCTTGAAGATCTATGTAATCCTCTTCCGTCTCAATTATTGCATTAATAAACTGTTCTTTCAGGATTTGATTTTGAAAATAAACAATCGACCCCATGATTAAAAGTACTACTAATAAAAAACTGCTAAGTATAAATATAACTTTTCTACTTATTCTTCCAAAAAGTAACTTTTTTAGATTGAATTGTTTTTCTTCTTCCATACTCCCCCCATTTTAAATATTCGTAATTAATAATTTAGAAAACTGGTTTTTATATCTTTCTTTTTTTATTTTTATTAATTTGTGCTTATAACTTTATCAACATATGTACCAACCTGATTTATTAACTCGTTTTCTTTTGATCCAATTGCATAAAAAATTGCTTTTGTTTTACCTTTTTTTATTTTATTAATTAATGAGGTCATAAATTTTGCACAAATTGGCGTTTTATTATAAATATTTAAATTTGTTATTGAATCAAAAATTAGGTAATTAAATTCATGTCTTAAGAATTTGTCAATTACTAGGGAAAGCTCCGTTAGTGCTCCTGGAGAGGACACATAATAAACATTCTCTTTCTGACTTGGTGTTTTTTTTATTGTTTTGGAAATTGCATCTATAAAAACTATGTTTTTCATTATTATTTTAGATTTTTTGAATGTTTCTTTTAGAGCATCAAATGTTTTGTTTGTTGTTACATAACAAACTGTTCCAGTAGAAAGAGATTTTATAGAATTTATCATAATCTTATTATACTCTGCACTATCCATGGTAAGAAGTATTGTTTGGTTTTCAGATAAACTCTTTTTTATGTTACCCATATTCATGAACCAACTAATTTTTTTACTCTTTTTACTAATTCTTTTATATCAAACGGTTTTTGAATAAAATCCACTATATTTTTTGATTTCATTAAATCTTCTTTTTCTGCTTCTGAGGTTCTTACAACACTAAGATATGCTATCTTTGCCCCTTTTAATTTTGGAACTATTTCTCTTACTGGTGTTCCCGGCATCATAATATCTAATAATATTAGATCTGACTTTTGTTTTAGCCATTTCTTAAGAGCATCGTCTCCATTTGTTGCCGCAATTACTTTATATCCTTCTTTTTCTAAAACAGTTTTTACTGTAGATCTTATGTCTGATTCATCATCCACTATCATTATTGTTTTCGCCATCTTTTTATTTTAGAACCTCCTCAATCTTACTTAATAATAATTCTGGAGAAAAAGGTTTCTGTATAAATCCATCAATATCTTCCATATTTACTTCTTTTTCAGGAACAATTGATATGAATACCATCTTTACATGATGATTAAGTTTTTCCCTTAATAATCTTAATAAATCATATCCTGAAAGAGTTGGCATTTTTATGTCTATTAGAATCAAATCAACTTTTTCTTGTTTTAAGTTGTCTAGGGCATTTGCACCGTCTCCACAAGTAACTGTTTTGTAGCCTTTTGTTTTGATAATATTATCCATTGTTTCTAAGTCTTCTATATCATCATCAACTATTAGAATTTTTTTTGACATTTTATAGCACCTCTTTTTTGTTTATTTAACTTTTTGATTTTATAAGTTTTATTGTATTATTATTTTAGAGCTTTTTTTACCAATGAGAGTAGTTTTTCCAAATCTACCGGTTTTTCTATAAGCCCTACGCAATTTTTGAATTCCTTTGCATCTTCTTCTTTAAAATCATAAGCAGTCATGAATATTATTTTTTGGTTTGGTAATGCTCTTGCAACTTCAAATCCATTAAATCCGGGCATAGCAATGTCCAATATTAATAAGTCTGGATTTTTGCTCTGACTTCTTCTTATTGCTCCCCTTCCAGTATAGAATGTTTCTATGCCATATCCTTCTTTCTTTAGGAAAGTAGAAATAGAATCTGCTATATCCTGATAATCATCTACTATCAAAATTGTTTTTTTCATTTTTTGGGTAATTTGAAATGTTTTCTTATTTTAGTTACCATTTCCTCTAAGTCTACTGGTTTTCTTATGATTCCTATCGAATTTTTAACCTTTTTGCTCTCTTCTGCCAAATCATCATAGACTGTAAAAAATAATACTTTATATGTTGGTAGTTTTTTTGCCACTTCTATTCCACTCATCTTTGGCATAGCTATATCCATTAAAATTAGATCTGGCTTTTCTTTATTACATAATTTTATTGCACTTTCTCCACCATACGCCTGAAAAGTTTTAAATCCATTAAATTCAAGATAGTTTGAAATGGATATTGCTATATCGCTATGGTCATCTACGATTAAAATTGTTTTTTTAGTACCTTCAACCATTATTTATTTTTAAAAATATTGGCTTATATACCTTTCCATTTTTAGAAAGTTTACTAGTAAGAATACGCGGATTTTAAAATCTTTAAACCGCCCTTTCCAATATCTAAGTTATATGTTTTATTTGGGGTTTTGGTACCTCTCATTTTTAGAACTTCTATCCCTCTTTTCCTAATGCTTTTCTTTTTTGTATGATATAATACAATTATTCCATCTACTTCGAAGTCAAGTGCTGCAGAAACTATTTCTCCCTTAGACTCTCCCCCCTCATCTTGAGCCGTAAGTAATGCTGTACAATCCCAGGTATTTATTACATTAAATAATGTCAATGCTGCTTCTTTCTTTGCTAATTCATTGGCATAAAGTAAGGCAAAAGATGTAATTGAGTCTATTACTATTCTTTTAATCTTTTTTTGATGTACTAAAGCATCTATTGTTCCCCCTCCTTCAATTAAAATTCTCTTAATTTGTTCTGGAGTATAGGCTAAAAAAGTAAATAATCCTTCTTCCTCGTATTTTTCTAAATCCCATCCAAATAGCTTCATGTTTTCATAGAACTTTTCCTTCATAACCTCAAATGTGATGTAAGCAACTGGTTCTCCTCGTCTAAGCCCTTCAACTAAAAATTGTGTAGCAAAAATAGTTTTTCCAGAACCTGGGCCTCCTTCAATTAAATTAATACTCCCGTGTTTGAAACCTCCCTGAACTTGAGTATCTAATCCTGGGATTCCACTTGGGACCCTCTTTTGTGTAGTGTTCTTTTCCCTTTTACTTCTTTTTAATCTAATATCAAATATTGTTTTTCCTTTTTTTGGTAAAGTTTTTATTTTTGATTCCTTTGGCAGATTTATCTCTTTTTTCTTAATAATTTTCTTAGGATTTTTTGAAGAGTTACTCTTCTTTTTTCCTATTTTCTTCTTTACCATGTTCTAGAAATAAAAATTAGAGTATTTAAGTTTTTTTATAAGTTCATTATTCCGCCAATTAATTTGGAGACAATTAATTTTATTATAAAAAATACAATCATAGCAGATGCGAATATCATTGGGATATATTTAAGCCCATATTTTTCCTTACCTTTTGAAATCAAACCGACTATTAACCCCCCCATAACACTAGACATGGCTATTGATGAAATTATATAAGTTAGAATAAACCCTTGACTTATTGCGTTCTCTCCAAAAGACATAAGCGGAATTGAGAATCTTTGGGTTGATGCTGCAGGTATATCAATTTGACCAAATATATTGCTCATTACTTCTACTAAAAAGCTACTTAATCCAAATAGTATTGGGGCACCAAAGCATATTGCTGAAAAAATAAAAATTACATACATCATAACATTACTTCTTACTTTTTGATCTACTAATTTTTGATGTTTTAGATTTGCAGAAGTTTGGTCCAATAATTTTGCCAATTCCCCTCCGCTCCTGAGCCCAGAATAAAGTAATTCCATGGTTTTTTTGTATTTTTCTGATTTTATTCTTTTTGATGAGTCTAGTAATGCATCCCCAATTGGCTTTCCAGTTGCTACTTCTTTACCTATCCTATTAAGTTCATCTTCAAAAATTCCAAATTCTGGTCTTGAGCTTGCTAATAGTGCCTGGTCTACAGTTAGTCCAGATTTTAAGTTGGAGGACATTAGTTGAATTGCATCTGGAAGCATATCTTCCACAACCCTAGCATTTTTATCTACTTTGAGCATTAATGGGACATAGATTAGAATTTCTGTTAGAATAAATATTGCTGGAAAAAGAATAAAAAATGGAATCGCCGTATAAAATGTACCAATTATAAATGCTCCCGCCATACCTAGAAGAAAACCAATTAAAAGTGTAAATCCAATATAAACATCTGCGTTTACTTTTATTCCTAAATAGTTAAGCAATTCTGTATATCCCTTTCTGATATTTTTAGGATAAATTCTTGAAAGGATTCTGTATACCATTTTAATCTAATAGGTTTGGCCTCCTTGATTTAAGCATTCCGATAAACATAAGTTGAAAAAAGAAAACCACGGCTAGTAATCCCCAAAAAATCAATTTAGTTGCATTAACTGATAGTCCCATAAAAGAGGACATTACCATGATTAGGGTAGTTCCTAGTGCGGGGATTATTACTGCAACTATCATATAAAACATGGCTAATGGATTTAACTGAGAACCATATCTTTGAATTTGGATTAATTGTTCTTCAGAAAGATTACCAATACTAATCTTTATTACATCTGCCATGTTACTTCCCGTTTTCATCCCGTTTATTATTTGCCATATTACTCTTCTGAAATGTAGGGAAGGATTATTTTTTGCAATTTCTTCTAATACAGAGATTTGTGGCTGTCCAGCATTCATTTTTCTTATAGCTATTCTAAATTGATTTGAAACTCCACCATAATCTGAGTCTGCAACAATCGCGATTACATTAAACAATGGAACTCCCGAATTTAACTGAACAACCATATTCTGTAAGGCCGGAATAATATTTCGCTCTATATCTTTAATTCTCTTGTTAGCTTTAAGTTTGGGGTATAATATTTGTTGAGCAAAAATAAACAAGGAGATTATTGAAATAATAAATATTGATAAAAGGGGGTTTGTCCCATATTTTAGTGAAAATGGAATTGAGAGACCAACTAAGAATAAAAATAATATCACCACGGAAGTTATTGACATACTTATATATTCTTTAGCAGAAATTTTGTAATCTATTTGTTCTAAATTTAAATTTAAGTTGGGAAATTTTCCTTCTATTCTTTTACCTAACCAAAAGAATATTCTAGATATTTTTCGTAGTATCGTCGGCGGTAAAAAAGAATAGGGTATTAAAATCATTTTTTAATCCTTTTCAGTAGTTCTTCAGGATTTAAATAATAATCCTTTATTATCCCTCCAACTTCTTCAACTTTTCTTATATTTTTCTTTGCCATCCAATCAAGGATTTCTTTCTTTTTTGAAATATCTTGTTTTATTTCATTTAAAGTCATACCAGTATATGTACATAAATCTTCAAATAGTTTTAATGGAGTATTATACAAAACAACTTCGTCAGTATCAGATCTCCACCTATAAATTATATTTGGTTTTACGCTTATTATTTCTCCCTCTGCATCTACAAACTCTCCTATCTGGTGAACCCTCCTTATTCCTTTTCTTCTATCTCTAAACATTACTACGTTTAGATTTACTCCACTAAGTAAATTTGGTGGAACTTCTATTGGCGGGTTTACTAGTCTCCTAATGGTTTCTGCCGAAGAATCTGCGTGTACTGTAGAATAAACACTGTGTCCTGTATGCATGGCTTCGAATAAAACTTCCGCTTGGTCTTTCTTTCTCATTTCTCCAAGAATAATCCTATCTGGTCTCATTCTTAGTGAGTTAACTAGTAAATCAAGCATGTCAATTTTTCCTTTTCCTTCCGGATTTGGTTCCCTGGTTGTTAATGGGCACCAGAACAGAAATTTTGGTAATTGTAGCTCTCTTGTATCTTCTATTGAAATTACCCTGTTATTTGGCGGGATAAAAGGCATACAGACATTAAGGAAAGTAGTTTTTCCTGAACCTGTTCCACCAGATATAAGAATAGATAACTCATATTGAATACATATCCAAATCAAAGCAAAGATTTCTGACGTACAGGTTCTGTTTCTTATCAAATCTGTCATAGTCCATGGATCTCTAGCAAATTTTCTGATTGTAATTGTATTTCCCTTACTTGAAATTGGAAATAATACTGCATTAGATCTGTCTCCAGTTATTAGATGTGCATCCAATAGGGGATTTAATGTAGTAATCTGTCTTCCAACTCTCCTTGCAATTATGTTGGAATAATTATGAATTTGTGGTTCTGATGTTGGTTTTAAATTTGTTTCCAACCACCCATATTTTTTATGAAAAATTCTTATTGGTTCATTGGTTGAGTTAAGAACTATTTCTTCTATATTTTCGTCTGAAAGCAAAAACTCTACTTCCCCAAGACCGAGCATTTCTTGAATCAAAATGCTAACTAAAACTTTTGTAGTTGTATCATCTAAGGATGGCAATTTTTGTTTAAGTAATACTTTTGATTGTTCTCTGAATTTTCTCTTTATATTTTCTGTTTCCTTTGTATCCAGTATTTCTGAGCTAGATATGTTTACTTTTGAAACTAAATCCAATTTAATTTCTTCTAAAAATGCTCTAGTGGCCACCCCTAAAACTGGTTTGTTTAAAACATATGTCTTTGTTGTTTTTTCTCCACCAGTAATTGTTACAGAAAGTTTCATCTCATCAGAGGATATCTCATAAGTTTCTACCTTTGGAACATTCTTCAGTGTAGGTTTTTTTAGAATCTCGGTTGGATCGAGTTTAGTCTTTTTTATTAATTTTTGTTTGAAAAGTTTTTTCTTTTCAGTTTTATTATTTTTTATTGTTCCTTTTAAAATTTTCTGATTCTCGTTTGGGATTTCACCTTTTTTTGTAAATTTTCCTGTTTTTTGATCTCTTCCTATTTTATTTAACATTGGTTTACTGACTACTTTTTTCTTCAATATTTGTTCTTTTCTATTTCTCTCTTTTTTCTTATCTATTCTAGGCATCTTAATTCTGGCTCTCCAAACATAGGATAATTAATTTTTATTAACCCTCTACTTTCTAATATGTTTGCCCATTCTTCAGTTTGTTTTCTTGATATTTTGAATCTTTTTGACATTCTACCCATTGGTACCTTTTTCCTATCCAAAATATGCTGATAGAAATCATCAAAATCTGTTTTATATGTGGGCTTAACTTTTATTTGTTGATTTAAGATTGGAGATTTTTTCTCCTCTTTTTCCTCTATTTTTGGTTTCTTTAGCTTGTGTGCTGAGAAAAATAGTAATAAAATTAA
>JABIBT010000010.1 GCA_018652625.1 Candidatus Woesearchaeota archaeon
AGGACTGATAAATCTTAAAAGAGGTGCTTCAGGTTTTTTGAATTCAAATGTTGCTCTTAAGTTATTTTCTACTAACCTTTTCATATATTTGTTCTTTTCTAAATCTAAAGAAACACTTGACAAATAAATTAAATCTTCAAAGTCACCACCACTTTTCGGAAGAATACAATTTCCATCTTCTTGACATAATAGTTCTCCCGGGCAACCACAAATTTGGCAATCATTTACAAATGTTCCATCTAGGCAATATATTGGTTCATTAGCAACTTGACATTCATTATCCCAAGTGTAATCATCACATCTATTCAAATATTCTGGTAAACAGCCAGATAAGTCACATTGATTTCTCCCAGGACCAGGTGCGCTTTCACATGATTCCCCAACAATACAAACCATGTGGCTAGAAGTATAACAATCATTGTCTACACTACATTCATTAGCTCCTTCCCCTGGAAATTCTACACAGTTAAACTCATCACCGGGGAGTTCAATGCATTCTGTATGTGTTTCTGTAAGGGGATTGTCTGGATCAAATTCAAAACAAGTTCCACTTCCACCACAATCTTCTCCTTCAGGACAACCACAAGTTTGACAATCATCTGTAAAGACACCACAATCCTCAAGATCATCAACAACAAATGGACAAAATTGAGGCAAGTAAGGTCCACATTCTCCACCAGGAATTTCTACGGGGGAACCATTAATTTCTGTTGGGCAAGGTAACCAACAATTTCTTGGAATCTCCGTGGCTTTTCCAGTTAAAACGAACCCACTTTCATTAGAATAACCAAGTAAATTAATACCTACAAGAATAAAAATAACAGCACACAATACAAATACAAGATTCAATTTTTTCATATATTCTATTAGATAAAGATATTTTATAAAACTTCCCATAATAAACTTTATATACCTTAAAATAAAACTTTCAACAATGATAAAAATAGGGCCTTCTGGCATTGGTGGAATAAAAGAAGCTAAAAAGAATCTTGAATATATTCATAAGAACAAACTGAAAGCAGCAGAGATAGCTTTTACATATTCTACTTATCTTAAAAAAGAAGGTGCAATAGAAATAGGAAAATTAGCTAAAAAACTAAGTATAGATTTAAGCATACACGGGTCATATTTTATCAATTTAAATTCCACAGATAAAAAGAAAGTAGCAATGAGTAAAAAAAGAATATTAGATGCATGTGAAATTGGAAATTATCTTGGAGCAAAATATATAGTATTTCACCCGGGTTTTGTTGGAAAATCAACAAGAGAAGAAACTTATGAAAATATAAAGAAAGAAATGATTTTTTTACAAAAATACGTTGAAGATAAAAAATGGGACGTGAAATTAGCTCCAGAAACTACGGGAAAAGTAAGTGTATTTGGTTCTTTAGATGAAACTTTAAAATTAGCAAAAGAATCTGGAACTGCTTTTTGCATTGATTTTGCACATCTAAAAGCAAGAAACAATGGAAAGATAGATTTCAAAGAAGTAATTAAGAAGCTTAAAGGATACAAACACATACACTGCCATTATTCGGGGATTGCATATTCAGAGAAAGGAGAAAAAAATCATATTCCAATAGAAATAAAAGAATTCAAAACAATTATAAGTGAATTAAAGAAACAAAAAATAAATTGTACAATAATTTGCGAAGCTCCAGATACCTATGGAGATGCAATAAAAATGCAAAATGAAAATAAAAGCTAAATATAATTCAGAAAAAGAATGGAAACAAGATCCAAAAGGATACTTTCTAATCAGAATCAATAAAGATAAAATTGAGGTTGCACATGTAAAAAATGACAATTCAAATCATCCAAAGAAGGATTTAAAAAAAGCTACAGTTTTTGTAGGAAAAAATGCAGAAGAGCTATATAACACAATAATAAGAAAAAAATTAATATCTTTAAAAGAACATGCAGCTTATTTAGGTTCAGAGCTTCAAAAAGCAGAAATAGCAATGAAAAACAAATTAAAATATGTTCAAGATGAAGAACTTAAACCACATCAAAGCAATAAGATTTCCGCCTGTAGCTGAGTTTTTCTTCTTTGACAAGCCCCTTTAATCCTTCAGCTATATCTCCGTTGTTATAATCAGGACTAACATATGGCATTAATTTGTTAGTCTCGTTAAACCTAATTTTTCCCAGAATAGCCATCCCTCTCATAATCATTGTGTCTAGATTTTCATTCTCCGGGGATACAACACTATCTAAACAGATAAATGGAAGATCTTTATCTGAATGTCTCCCGCTTCTTTTAGCGCCTCTTTTGCTACGTTTTTGTTTAATCGACATAAAAGAGGGAAATTTAAGATATTTAAAAGACTTTCTTAATCTTAGCAACAAAAAAACCATCTGTATCGTTGTCTTGTGGCCAAATTCTCAAACATTTAGAAATTTCAGAATTAAATTCCTTTCCTTCAAATTCCAAAACAGGAGGAGAACTTTTCAATCCAGATACATTAATCTTCTCCAACTTAGCACTATCAAATTCCTCCAATAAATAACTAACAACACCTTCATTCTCTCCAGGTTCTAATGTGCAAGTGGAATAAACAAGAGTTCCACCAACCTTCAAATTATTATAAGCAGTTTTAATCAATTGTCTTTGAATCCCGCAAGTTCTTTTAATCATATTTGCATTCCACTCTTGTATGAGGTTTGGACTCTTCCTAAAAGTCCCAGTTCCAGAACAAGGCCCATCTAATAAAATTTTATCAAAAGAAAACTTAGAAAAAAACCTACCCTCCATCAAACTAATAATGGTATTTGTAACTCCACACCTTTGAAGATTCATAGTTAAGGCCTTTAATCTATTATAATTATTGTCATTAGCAACAATTAGTCCTTTATTTTTCATTAAAGCAGCCATCTGAGTAGTTTTACTTCCTGGTGCTGCAGCCATATCCAAAACAAAATCATTCTCTCTGGGATCTAAAATCAAAGCAGGCAGCATTGAGCTAGCTTCTTGAACATAAAAATGTCCAATACTGTGTCCAAGAAAATTCCCAAGACCAATCTTAGAAGAATCAACAAAAAAACCTTCTTTAATCCAAGAAATTTGTTTTAATCCTAACTCTTTATGTTTTTTCTTAAAATCCTCAACAGAAATCTTTAAACTATTCACCCTAACACTTTTTCTTTTATCTTTCAAGGAATATTCTTTAAATTTTTTAAAATCAGTTAACTTAGAATACCTATCTATGAACTCACTTTTAAATTCTGGGATTTTTTTCATAATAAAAAAGAAAATTCAAAATATAAAAGTGTTTCCTAGATTTAAGAAAGAGTACATTCTTCAAATTCAACTTCTATAAATATAGGATCACACATAACTATTTCACCACTAACATTAAGATATTTAATATAAGCTATTTTTTCTGGCAAGGAGTCTAGTTCAATGCCTTCATCGATACCATTTCCAATAACTCTATGTCCATATTTGCTTATTTCATCAGTCAATTCATAAGTGCCAGCAATATTAGTTCCGGAATAAAAAGTGAAATTAATTGAGGATATGGGATATGACCCCTCATTTTCAATATCCATACTTATAATCGATTCTATAGATGGAATATAACAAGAATTCCCAAGATTCAACCCAGTTTTCTCAATACACAACCTAGTTATGTAGGTTTGATCCTCTATCTCTCCAGTTTGGTTATCAGAAAACGCACTATAAAAAGAGAGTAGAAAAACTCCAATTACAGTAACCATACCAATAAGTAAAACTGTAGCAATAAATGGACTAATCCCCTTCTTATTCATAATGAAAAATATAACTGTGGCTTTAAATACCTTTCCAAAAATTTTAAATAATAAGGATTTCAAGATATAACCATGCTTACTATGTTAGAATTGAGAAGAAAGGTATTTCACATATTTTCTGGAATAGTTGTAATTGTTTTACTAAGTCTTAATATGATTACCAGATTTGAATTACTAATATTACTAATAGTTGGTTTAATAATTTCTCCACTATCTAAAAAATATAAAATACCAATAGTTAGTTGGGGTCTTAAGAAAATGGACCGTAAGAAAATGTTCATGCCGGGGTGGGGAGCAATAACGGCATTGGCTGGAATGTTAATAGCTCTATACTTATTTAGTGAAAATATAGCATATGCTTCAATTTTAATTTTATCAGTCGGAGATGGGTTTGCAGCATTAATAGGTAAAATGGGTAAAATGAAAACTAGGTTTAGTAAGAAAAAAACCTGGGAAGGAACAATCTCAGGAATAATAACTGCTACAATAGCAGCTAGTTTTTTTGTTCCATTATATATGGCATTAGTAGCATCAATGGTTGCAATGTATGTAGAATTAGTAGATTTTAAATTCAAAAACATAATTGATGACAACCTCTTAATGCCATTTATAGCAGGAGTCATTATTAGCTTATTAATGCTTTAAATATTTCTTAAAAAATAAAAGAATGCGCGAGCCGGGACTTGAACCCGGGTCACAACGTTGGCAACGTTGTATACTAACCACTATACTACTCGCGCACAATATAAAATCTAAACTAATATTCTACTTTTATAACTTTTGATTATTGAATTTTCCAGTATATTTTGCTTTGCCTTCTGTTCTCTCAAAAATAATTTGTCCAATTTTTATTCCAGGCTTCAAAACCAAAGGAATATTTGAGGTATTAGAAATTTCAAAAACTTGTTTATTATTGACTCCAGGATGTATGAACGATGCAGTTGAATGAATACTTAATCCAAATCTTGCAAATCTACTCCTTCCATGAATCCAACCACAAATATCTTCAGGTAATTTAATTTTTTCCTTAGTTATTCCTAAAATAAATTGTCCAGGCATTATAATAAGTTCGTTTTTTCTTATTAGGTTAGAATATTTTTTATAATTAGACTTCTCGCAGAGAGTAACTTTCTTACTCTCAAAAATTCTAAATTTATTATCTAAAGCAATATCCATAGAAGCAGCCCCAATATTTTTCTTATTAAAAGGAGAAATTTTTATTCTTTTTTTACGTATCTCCTCCAATATAACTTTTTTTGTTAATATCATTAGTTAAAAAACTAAAATTGTCCTTTAAATATTTTTTGAATTAAGAATAGAAACATTTATATATTAGTTATGAATATATATTCATAACAATTTAGGAGGTAAAAAAATGCCAAATCAAGATGGAACAGGACCCGAAGGAAAAGGCCCAAAAACAGGAAGAAAAGCAGGAAAATGTGAAGGAGCAAAACATTTAAATGGTCAAGGAAGAAATAGAAAAAATAGAAGGGAGTAATAATGCCAAGACCAAGAAGACAAAGAAGAATATCTTTTGAACCGGATGTAACTTACTTCAAGCCGGCAGGAGTAAGAAAATCCGAGTTAGAGATAGTTAATTTAAATCTAGACGAGTTAGAAGCTTTAAGGCTAAAAAATTTAAAAAATTTAGATCAAGAGCAAGCAGCAAAAGAAATGAAGATATCTCAACCAACGTTTCATAGATTACTATTGGAAGCAAGAAAGAAAATAACAGATGCCCTAGTTAATGGAAAAGCATTGAAAATAGAGAAAAATGAATAAAAAAATATTATTACATTTATTTTTATTTTTATTTATTATTCCATTAATCTCTGCAGATTCTTCCCCCGACATATTATTCTTTTATGGACAAGGTTGCCCACATTGTGCAGAAGCAAGTTCATTTCTGCAAGATATGCAATCAGAATATCCTTCATTAGAAGTACAAGAATATGAAATATATTTTAATCAAGAAAATAGAGAATTATTCAAAAATATTGCTAATTCATATGGTTCAGAAATACAAGGAGTCCCAACCACTTTCATAAATGATAAGTCATTCATCGGTTTTAGTGGAAACATCGGGGCAGAAATAGAAAAAGAAATAAAATATTGTCAAGGCAATACGTGTGTTAAACCCTTAGATCAAAATAATAACGAGGAACCTCTAATTTTAGAAAAATTAACTATTCCGGCAGTTATAGGGGCGGCGGCAGTTGATGCAATTAACCCGTGTGCATTCGCAGTTCTAATTATTTTATTGACAACAATCTTAGTATCTAACAATAAGAAAAAAGCACTAGGAGCAGGAATAGCATTTACAATAGCAATCTTTATTTCATATTTTCTAATGGGGCTTGGACTATATTCAGCAATACAAGCAACAGGATTTACACATTCTTTTTTTATAATAGTTGCAATATTAGCAATTGTCATTGGTTTGTTTAATCTAAAAGATTATTTATGGTATGGGAAATGGTTTATTATGGAAGTCCCACGGAAATGGCGGCCAAATATGAAAAAGTTAATAAAATCTGTGACCTCAATTCCCGGGGCATTCTTAATTGGGTTTGTCATTAGTCTATTTTTACTGCCATGTACATCTGGACCATATATAGTCATTTTAGGGTTACTAGCTAAGATAGCGACAAGAGGGCATGCAATTTTTCTTTTACTTATTTACAATTTAATATTTATTTTGCCAATGTTAATCATAACGTTATTAGTTTATTATGGGTTTACGACAACTGAAAAAGCAGAAGAGTGGAGAACAAACAAACTAAAATTTCTTCATTTAATAGCAGGAATTATTCTATTATTATTAGGAGTTGGAATGTTCATAGCAATGAAATATGGTTTAATCTAAAGGCAATACTTATTTAAATCCCCTATTTTTTAAAAAACTATGAATTACTACGATCAAATTTCAGAAGGATACAATAATTTACATAAAGAAGAACAAATAAAAAAAGTCAATGAAATAATAGACGAGTTAAGTATAACTAATGAGAGAGTTTTAGATGTCGGATGCGGAACTGCTTTTTATTCATACTTATTTAAAGATTATACTGGTATTGACAACAGTAAAGGAATGCTTTCAAAAACAGAAGCTAACGTAATTCATGGTGAAGCAGAAAGTTTACCATTTGAAGACAAATCATTTGATGTTGTAATTTCAGTGACAGCAATACAAAACTTTACAAATATCGAAAAAGCAATAAAAGAAATAAGAAGAGTGGCAAAAAATAAAATAGCAATTTCAATTCTAAAAAGATCAAAGAAATTAAAAGAAGTAGAAACACTTCTAAAAGACTTTAAAAAAATAGAAGAAGACAAAGACATAATATTTATTCTTTCCTAAGCGGTTTATCAAAAGAAAATTTTTCTGGTTTTTTGGCTTGATCTTTTTGAACTGGAAAAAAAGGTTGAACGTTGAAAGGTTTATTATTTTCTTTTTTTTCATCAGAACCAATACCTGCTTTTTCTATATCTTTTAATATTCTAGTTTTAAAATCTTCAATCTCTTTTTCTTCCTCAGATTTTCTTAAGATTTTAGACTGAACATTTTTACTTTTAAATTTATTAGGTTTTATCTTCCTCTTTGTTTTTTTTAAGAAGATTCCCTTATTGAAAAAGAAAGCTGAAAAAATTATTAATAACATCAAAATAATTCCAAACGTATAACTTGCAGCATTACCATCTTTACTACCTGAAACATGAACTGCCTGCCCGGTTATTGATTTAAAAAAATCGCCTGTCTTTGTACCAAAACCTCTTTCATCATAAATATCTACATTAAATGTTTCATTAGTATTTAATGATTTAACTTCATAAGATCCATCATCAAGAACTTTAAACAAATCAATACTAGTATTCTCTCCAGGTTTCAAACCAGTTCTAAATTCAAGTGTTTTCTCATATTCTCCATTTGAAACTAAAAGAACAAGAGCATCTTCATATTTTACATTTCCAGAATTTTTTATTTTTAAACTTTGTGCAAGTAACTCTAAATCTATATTTTTAGAAATTAAAACTTCTACAAACTTCTCAGTTTCTATTTTATTAGATTCAATTCTAATCTTCCATTCTCCCGGAAGAGCATACTCCTGTAATAAATATTTTGAAGCTGAACTAGTAGAAAAATCTTCTTCAAAAACCTTTTTACCCTTTGGATTAAAAATTTGAATATTTACATCATCAATGATTTCATCATTTGATTGATCATAAAGAGCAACTCTGGAACGTATTTCTTCTCCAGGAAAGAAAGTTTTCTTTTCTAAAATTAATTCCAAAGATTTTTCATGAGGGATGATATAATAATCAAGGATTACTTCGCCCCTATTACCAAAACTGTCCTCCACTCTAACAATTGCTTCATGAAAATCAGATCTTATATTATCATCTAGAATAATTTCATAGTCTAAATTTCCATTACTAACTTCAGTAATATATTCAATACCATTAGTTTCAACAGTCACAAGACCCAAGGGGATTTCTTTTCTATCTAGACTCCTTAAGATACTTCCAAGAAGTTGAAGTTTTTCTCCAGGGTTTAATTGATCATTTTCTAAGTTTAAATCAAGTACAAGAGTATTATCAATAAATAAATTTTGTAAATTATCAAAATAATGAATAGAATTTCCACCCAAATCAATCAATTCAACAGAGATGTCATAATCTCCACTTTGTAAGTCCCTCAACCAAGGAGATAGTGAGAAGGTTCCATCAAAAATAGATAAATAGATTTCATTTTGATCACTTTCTGAGGTAAAATAAAATTTCATATTTACCTGTTTTTCAAGGAGATTATTATCCTCAAATATACTTCCAGTAATTAAGACATTGTCACCTAGTTGGATTCTAGATTTGTCTATATTAAACTCAATACTATAAGTAGAATTGCTTTCAGATTCGTTGTCTTCTGCATGAATAAATGGTAAGCAAACCAAAAATACCAAAGCCAACAGATATGCTCTTTTTTTCATCTATTTCAATATCTCTATACTTATTTATAAATCTTCTTACGATACATAAATTTAAATACTATTTAACAAAAATTAATTATAATGAAAAGAGACATAGATGCACTAAGACATTCGGCTTCACATGTCCTAGCGCAGGCAGTTTTAGAACTATTTCCAAAAACAAAATTAGCAATCGGGCCACCAATAGAGAACGGATTCTATTATGATTTTGA
>JABIBT010000011.1 GCA_018652625.1 Candidatus Woesearchaeota archaeon
AAGAAAGTAATATAAAGACTTTTTGTTTATTAAATAAAAGAGGTAATAATATGGCACAACAAACTGTTGCTCAAGGAGTGCAAGAACAATCGAAAGTTGAATTGCTTTCTTCAAGAACTGGAATGAATCCTGAAGAAGAATCAACGCAGATGATTTCTAAACCATGGTACAAAAAAGGATGGGTTTGGTTAGTAATTGTTCTTTTGCTTGGTGGAGTAGGATTTTATTTTTTGAGGTAGAATGTTTAAGAAATTTTATTTAGTATTTCCTTTATTAGTTTTGACCAGTAATTTTATAATGGCTGAAGAGAAAATTAAAGTAGTTGATTTGAATCTTAATCTGTCAAAGACTGGAATTTATGCATTGATGGGAGGAGGGATAATTTTGCTTTTAGCGATTATTTATTGGATTCTTCAATGGAGATTGTTAAACTCAGAATAGAGAAATATTTATAAGTAATTTATAATTAAACTGCATATGGGTGAAGAGGTTTTATTTCAAGAAGAAGGGGTTTCTAAATGGAAAATTTATTTGGGAATTTTTATTATTGTGGTTTTGTTAGTTGCAGGAATTATTTTTTTAATTTTAAAATTTTCTTCAAATGATTTACCTCCTTTGGGAGCTACAGAACAAGAGCATCTTTCTTCTTTGTCGTCGGAGGATTTGGATGAATTGGAAAATCCGGTTTTGCCTTTGAGTGATGAAGAAGTTTCTCCGCCTTTACCTCAAGATTTGCCATTGGATGCGGAAGGCGAATTTGAAGAATGAAATCGAAATTTTTAGTTTTATCTTTAATTTTATTAGTTAGTTTGGGATTTGTTTCAGCTTCTTGGTGGAATCCTTTTAGTTGGTTTGAGGACGAGGTTTTAATGTCTCCTGCTTCTTGTGGCGATAACGATTATGGGTTTTGGGGTGATAGTCTTATGTTCGAAACAAAGGGGTGTGGAGATGAAAAATATTCTAATTTAACTGTTCCTCATTTTGACAAAAATCTGGGTACTAACGAGCCACTTTGGGGAGACTCTGAAACTGAAACTATTACTTGTTGTATTTTATTTGATTCTGAAGGATGTGAAGATAAAGATGGTGATGGGTGGGTAGTTTGTGATAAGGCTGGAGATAAACAAGATTGTAATGATAATAATGAGGATGTATACCCTGGTGCCCATGAACAATGTGGTGATGCCATAGATTACAATTGTGATGAAGAGCTAATACCAGAATCCTGTTGTGATAATGATGGAGACTATGAAGTTGCAGGAGATTGGGAAAATCCTATTGATGATTGCCCAGGTATATGTGGACCTAATCATAATGAAGCATGTCTTGGAGGTAATGATTGTGATGATGACCCAACTGGCGATAAATATCCCGATTATCTTAAAAGTATTATAGACCGAGACGGGGATGGAAATATTGGTGAGCATGTTGGCTCTTTCTCAGAGACTGAATATTGTGATGGAATTGATAATAATTGCGACGGGGAAATTGATAACGATGTTAATGTGAATGGCGCTACTTGTGGCGGAGATTCCAAGTGTGTTCTTTTTGGAAATATTCATTCTGAAGAAGAAGTAGGCTCTTCTAGAAAAATTATCAGAGATGTAACATTTATGCCAGCGGGCGTTGAAGGGGGACATGCAGAGTGCCTATACACCGAATCACTTTCTCAAAATCTTGTAGGAAATTATGAGGATATAATTAATTCCCAAGCATACAACTGCCTTCCTTCTGAAGAGTACAGAATTTTGGAAGACTCTGAAGCTGATTTATTTGGGGAGTTATATTATTCAGGAAGTATTATAGAACAAGCAGTAGAAGATTTAATAGAGGCGGGAGATTCCTGGGAATGGGAAACAGCTTGCGTAGCGAGAGATAAGTGTGCAGATGGATATGATAATAACGGATTTCAAGATGTGGTGAAAGAGTATAATTTAGGAGCAGAAGGATATGTCGGAGAAATGTTTGTAAAATTAATAGATGGCGATGATCCTTCATGTAAGGGGAAAAAGTCATCTGATGGAGAAGACTACTGTGAGGATGAAGATAGAGATGGTTATTGTGAAGATAGCCCACAGTTTCCAGATTGTGATGACGATACTTCCAACGATGCAGAACAATATCCAGCCAACATCCAAGAATCATATTCTGGAAGCTTTTCAACAAGAAACCAGTGCAATAATTTTTGCACAAGCAAATGCAGTGGTACAAATAACCCTGGGATAGAGTGTAAGGTCATAAAGAATGAATGTACCCTTTATACCGGTAATGAATTTAGTGACGGTATCTCTATGGGAAGTGGAGAAGATTCTTATTTTGCAGATTGTAGAATAATGAAAAGTGGAGACGGACAAGCCACAATATCTTACTTCGAGCAAAAAATCTCAATAGAATCTGGCACATCAGCTTTTCAGAGATTAAAAGTATTCAGTAAAGACGTTAGCAGAGATGTCTCAGGTTTATTATGGGGACAGGTAACACAAAAAACAGAATGCGGATACTTTTGTGATCAGGTATTAGATGATTTAAATCGCCAAGAGGGAGTAAGAGTTCCCGAGACTCCAATAATAAATGTAGATAATAATGGACTTTGCGAGTGTACTGTAATTATTCAAGACACTTCGAATTTAATCAAAGGAACTATTAAAATAGGAGCAAAGGAAGTCCATCCATTCTCTGGCCTAGTTTCTTTACAAATGGCAGGATTACCATTTGCCTGTGGATCAAATTATGATGTAAATTGTAATAAAAACGGGGAGGATGGGTATAATATGGACGTTCTTTTACATGGAGGAACTCCTTTTGATAAAGATTCATCTACCGGAGTAGAATATAACGAAGTAGGAAATTATGGTGTTGATTTAGCCTGTCAAATGGAAAGTGTTGGCCAGGTTACGGCCAATATAATTGGAACCGCTGCGGGACAAACGGCATTAGTGGTGGGGACGGTCGGAGCTGTGGTTTTTACGGGTGGAGCTATAGCAACGGCAATGTCGCCAGTTGCGGGAAATATAGTACTAGCACTTACCGTTGGCTTTGACATAGGATCGGGAGTAAAGGATTTATATCAAGGAAGTGCATCTTTAGTTAAAGGAGATTATGCCTCTGCAACATCACAGTTAGGAGGAGGAGCATTATGGTTAATTGGGGCTAGGAAGAATGCTAAGGATATAGCAAGAATAAGAAGGGATATTTCAATATGGCGGAGGGGGAGATTAGAAGGCCCAAGTGTTATTGATCCTCTTTTGGAACGAGATGCTGTTTCCCAACGATTTCAGTCTAAGTTTGAAAAAGAATTTTTCCCAGGGGATATTCCTACACCCAGACAGGACACAGCGTTGGTAGATAGAGTCATGGACAAAATAAGACTGAATGAAGAGATGTTATCACTTAATCCGGATGGAATGCGTCTAGCCCAAGCAAACCTTGACAATATGAAAACCGTCTTAAGAGATAAGGTTCTATTCCCTGAAGAAATATTGCTTCTCGAAAAGCTAGATAGCTTAGGAGATAGATTTAGAGCAACATATAGTGAAGGAATATTGGATATTGTTGATGACAGCATAACATCTAGCTATTGTTCAAGAAGTGGTGATAGTATGTATGTAAATCTTTTTGGTGAGAATGTCGTCCTGCTAGATCACGTAGATACGGATTTAAGGGCAGCTTCAACACTTTTCTTATTTGACCATGAAGTGGGACATGGAGTTAACGGGTTACTTTCCTTAGAAGGGTCAACTTCTCGTATTGCTCCAGGGCTAGACGCAAGCAGGGTTTTGAGAAAATCTCCATTTTTGGAATTGTATAATGAGGCATTAGCGGAGTGTTTTCCTAAAAGTTTAGATACAACTTCAGCAATGGGGACAGTAAAAAGATATTATAGAAGAGATTATATGCTTTCCCAGGAGCTTGCACTAACAGGGGACAGGGTCGTGGAACTTTCCGACCCAGAAATGTTCAGATTCTTACATGGCCTTAACCAGGAAGTGAGTCATGGGACGGGATCGCTTAAAGGGAAGACATTTGTTAGTGATATTAGCGCAGAGGAAGTAAATTTTGTAATGGAAAACTATGTGGAGAATGTCCAATGACATTAAAAAATTACTTAACATTTATGATATTGTTTACTTTATTGACGACAGTTGTATCTGGAATTGAGTACGAATATGATGGATTAGACAGGGTCGCAAAGTCCGTAGGAGATTCTGGGAAAATAACAATTTATTCTTATTACGAGGGATTATATCGTGATTCTGTTCCTGTTTTATATGAACAAAACATCGACGGAGGAAAAGAAATTTATACATATAGTGAATATGGAGATTTGACAAAAGAAACATATTCCAACATGCCATGGAAAGACATAGAATATATCTACGATAAATACCAAAATTTAATCTCCACAAACTCTTCGGAAGGATATTTTAGATATGTTTATGATTTAAAGGGTAACCTCGCTAACGTGTCGAGGACGCTAAATGAGCAGACAACAGTTGTTGAATATAGATACGATCTCAATAATAATCTTATTTGGCAAAAAGATGATAGGGGTGAGATTTTCAAGGAATATGATATGGATAATAAAGTCTCTAGTTATCTTGAGAGAAATCCTTCGGGTATTTTAATAAAAGAGATTTCATATATTTATGATTCTAAGGGGAGGATGATAGAAACATTAAATTCATTTAGTGGGAAGGAGTCTGTTTCTTATGGGGAGATTAGTTATAATTGCTCTGCAGAAATATGTGCAGAAGAAGTTATTGTGGAATATGTTCAAGAATATTTGAACGGCCGAACCAACACTTACCAATTCACCTATGACGAATATGGAGACGTCTCTCAAGTAACCCTCAACGACAAAGTCATAGAATCTTACGAATGCAACGACCAATTCTGTAAATATTTCGACGGAGTAACCAGTTGGTATGAAAGCAATACCCAATATGAGATTACACCCCAAGTAGAAATCTGCGACGGTCTAGACAACAATAACAACTCTATCGTCGACGAGAACTGCGACCAAGACAATGACTTTTTCGTTAACCCAAATATGACCTGTAACGGAAGCTTCTACTCGGAGAGCAACACAGTAAGAATCAAAGCAAACGAATCAGACTTAAATATAACTCTTGAAGAAGGATGGAATGTAGTCTACGCCCCTATAAACGGAACAATCAACGCAACCTATTTCAGAGACAGATTCACAGATCCGTCCCAAAGATGCATCGTGACAGAAAACTTTTGGAGCCGTAATGAAGAAAGAAATCAGTATAGTCTAGAAACAGAAATAACAGCAGGAGAAACCTATTGGGTATACTCCCTAAACAACTGTACGATTCCACTAGGAGTAGATTTTGACCTAGTAGATTCTCAATTCGAATTAACATCCAATTGGAACTTTATGCCATACGTAGACAACTTCAAAGAGGTTTATGCAAAATCAAATAATCCTTCAGATGACTTTCAACATTGGACGGATTCAGGATATGTCACAACATATGGAAACGAGTCTTACAGTATCAATGGATTCTGGGTTTATTGGAGACCAGACCAGCTCTTAAGTTGCTCAAGAGTAGATCTAGACGATCTAAATAGCGAGGTTAATCAATAATGAAAAAAATAATTTACTTCTTATTTGTAATTCTTTTAGCAGTTTCAATAACGTTGGTTGTGCTACAAAAAAATAATTTGACTGGATTTGCAACTCATGGTCTTGCAACTCCCTCTGGTGCAGAAATCGACGCTCTAAAAGAAAAATATGCAGACGTATTAAACCCCAAGATAACTCAGATTATTTCTAAAGAATTATCTTCGATGGTATCTGACTCAAGTGGA
>JABIBT010000012.1 GCA_018652625.1 Candidatus Woesearchaeota archaeon
GGGAAGATAGTTAGTTTAAAAAAAGTTGGTACTTTATACTTTGTTGTTGCAGAGAAGAATTAATTTTATATAGTATCTGTATTTCTTTTGCCTACAATGAAAAAAGAGATATTAATTTTAATATTAATTTTGGGCTTAGCAAATATGACTTATGCAGCGAACTGTGGTGGAGCAATCCAATGTAATTGTGGCGATACCCTAATGGAAGATCAATTAATGTGGTATGACATTATTGGATGTGAGGATTCTGGATTGTGGATTGGAGATGATAGTATAACACTTGATTGTGGAAATCATACAATCGAGGGAAACTACTCAAACAATGCAAAAGGAATTTTCAACATAAATAATGATGACATAACGATAAAAAACTGTGAAGTTAAGGGGTTTGATTACGGAATCTACACCGGAAGTTCGTTAAATAGCAATGTTCATAATAATATTGTTAGAAACAATGAAAATGGTATCTGGTTGCAATACTTAGAGGGTAGTTTTATACATAATAACTTGGTAGATTCCAATGATATTTATGGTATATTCCTCTCTCAATCAAATGACAACGATGTCTATATGAATCAACTATCATCTAATGCATATGGAATAAGATTATACCAAGTAGATACCCACCATTTCTTTGATAATGAATTATTTGAAAATGGAAGAGGGATACAAATTGATGATGGAGATTATAATTGGTTTTATGGAAATACCTTTGTAGGCAACTTAGTGTTTAATGCATTGGAATTTCCTGGAGTAGACACAACAAGATGGAACAATAGTCTTACTGGAAACTTTTGGGACGATTTTGAAAGTAATGAAGGTTACCCAAATTATTATGTAGTTGATGGAGAGGGGCTAGGAATTGATTATATGCCAATCTGGACTTTTAATATTCCAGATCCAGAGTTCTCATATGTTGAACTGAGTGGAGATGGGGGATTGTTGACCTGCCCTGCTGGAGATACTAGTAACTATGAATATTTAGTTGTGGGTTTGAGAGATTTAAACAACGAACCACTTTCTGGAATTAGTGCTAGTGAATTTGAATTTTCCGTAGACTACACGGGAGATAGCTATGAGACTGTAAGTTTTGAGTTTATTCCTGAAACAAATATGACTAATGAGAATGGTGAATTAAGATTTAGTATTAGTGCAGATAGTACTTTGATTGGAAACGCGGAGATTAGTGTTAGTGCTATGGCGGTTAACTTAATCGAAAACGTTGATTTAGATGTCAAGAGTTTTGACTTAAATTACGATGGAAGTGTTAGTATAGCAGATTTAGGTATGTTTGCTAGTGAATATAATACTAATTCATCAAATAGTGATTTTGATTGGAGTGGATTTGTTAATATAGTTGATTTGGGCATGTTTGCTGCACACTATGGACATTCTGATGGAAAGGAAATCACTCATAAACTACCTAAGGGTCTTTTGAATAAATTTTAATTTTTTCTTTTTTTTTAATTAATTTTATATAGTATCTGTATTTCCCCTGCCTACAATGAAAAAAATAATTTTATTATTAATATTAATTTTGGGCTTTGCTAATATGTCTTATGCTGCTGATTGCGGTGAAAAAGTACAATGTTCTTGTGGTGATACATTGATTTCTGATTTAGTTATGACTAATGATATTTTGGATTGTTCTGAGAAGGCAATAACTATTGGCAAGGATGATCTTATTTTAGATTGTAATGGTCATGAAATAGATGGAGAATGGTTTCCAGGCGTGGAACAATATGGCGTTTATTTGGACGGATATAGTGGAATTACAATAAAAAATTGTAATATTGGTGATTTCTTTGGTAAGGGGAATGCTGGAATTTATTTATCTGGAGATGGAAATCGTTTAGTGAATAATAATATTTTTGATAGTTCTGTAGGGGTTTATTTAGTCGGAGATAGTAATGTTATTTCTGGCAATGCAATTAACCATAATGATTTAGAGGGTTTAAAATTAGTTGATGTTTCTGAGAATTCTATTTTTTCTAATTATATTTATAGTAATGATTATGGCATTGGTATTTTTGGTGAGAGTTTTAGAAATAAAGTTTATGATAATAGAATTGAATTTCAGATTGTGAATGGGGTTTTTGTTTCTGAAGCTAGTAATAATCTTTTCTGGGGAAATGAATTTTCATATAATTCTTTAGATCATGTATTTGAAGATTCTCTTTATGGAAATGATTGGGATTTTCTAGGCTTAGGTAATTATTGGGATGATTTTTCAGACAATATTGGTTATCCTTTTGTTTATGTTTTGCCTTTCCCTAGTTCTGGAATAGATCATTTTCCAGTTTTAATGGTGGAACTTGAAGGATAGAAAGTTTTAAATAGTAAGATTGTCTTACTTTTTATAAAATGGAAGTTACTAAATTGAGTACAAAAGGACAGATCGTTATACCTGAAAGTGTTAGGGAAGGAATGGATGTTGGAACTGCATTTATTGTTACTAAAACCGATAATATGATTATTTTAAAAGAGATTGAAGGATTGAATGATAAAGAAAAAAAAGAACTTAAAGAGTTAGATAAAATTTGGAAAGAGATTGATGAAGGGAAAGGCTCTACTCATAGTGTTGATAAATTTCTAAAAGAGATGGATTCTTGGTGATTTCTTATGATAACTAAAATAACTAGGTCTTCCACATTTGTTAGACAAACTAAAAGACTTGATTCTGAGTTATTAGGTAAATTGAAGAAACAAATATTAAAAATTATTGATACTCCTCTTGTTGGAAAACCTTTAAGATATAAAAGAGGAGAAAGAACTTTGTATATTAAACCATTTAGGTTAGTTTACTCAGTTAGAGGTAGTGAGTTGATTTTATTGAAGTTTGATCATCGTGGGAAAGTTTACAAGTAGATCTAATTGTTTTTATAGTGAAATAGAAAGGTTTATATACTAATTTAACTCTTATTTAGTAGTAACAAAGGAGGCAAAAACCAATGAATCAAGATCCAAATCAATTCCATAAATATCCGGTAAATTATGGTGTAACTAATGGAATGAATCTGTCAGGTATGCCCGATGGTCAGTATTTCTGTGTAGGTTACAATGATGAAGGCAATGTTGGATTTGTAGATGTACTTGAAGGTCATGGTTCGGATGGAACTCCAATTTATGAAGGGAAAGTTGATCTTGGAGGAGCATTAGCAGAACTTCCTAAAAGAACTGAAGCAAACGCAAGACAAGTTGATGATTCTATAGAAAGCGTTATTATGGATGATTATAACGCTCGTTTTGGGTTAAACTAAGAAAGGTATGAGCATACTCGGCTAGAATATGTGCTTGAAGTTTTATAATTTCTTAAAATAAAAAACCTTTTAAGAACTATTATTACTCCTAAGTTTATGGCAAATATCAAACAGAGTGTTCAAAATATCCTAAATTTGGCCGATATTAAGATTAATGGAAACAGGTCATGGGACATTCATGTGAAAGATCCTAAATTTTATTCAAGAGTTCTTGCAGGTGGATCTTTGGCTTTGGGAGAATCTTATATGGACGGGATGTGGGATTGTGATAATCTTGATCAGTTTTTTCATAGAATTTTGAGAGCAGATTTAGAGAAGAAAGTAAAACCTAATGCTTCAATTTTACTCTCGTATTTTAAGGCAAAACTATTCAACCAACAGTCTATTAGAAAATCAAAAAAAGTTGTGGAAAAACACTATGATTTAAGTCCTGATTTGTATATGTCTTTTTTAGATCCATATAATCAATACACTTGTGGGTATTTTAAAAATACAAAAAATCTAAACGAAGCACAAGAAAAGAAATTAGATTTAATATGTAAGAAGTTGCAAATTAATAAAAATGATAAAGTACTTGATGTTGGATGTGGTTGGGGTGGTTTTGCGAAGTTTGCATCTAAAAAGTATGGGTGCCATGTTACTGGGGTAAGTATTTCAGATGAACAAATAAAATATGCAAAAGAATATTGCAAGGGGCTCCCTGTAGAGATTATTAAATTAGATTATAGAAACCTTAGAGGTAAGTTTGATAAGATTTTGATTTGTGGTATGATTGAACATGTTGGTAGTAAAAATTATAAAAATATTATGAAAAAGGTTAGTAATTGTTTAAACAAGGATGGATTATTTTTATTACATACGATTGGAGGAAATGAATCTGTAACTTTAGGCGAACCATGGATTGAGAAATATATTTTTCCAAATTCTGTGTTGCCTTCAGCAAAGCAAATAACTTCTGCTAGTGAGGGACTTTTTGTTATGGAAGATTGGCATAACTTTGGAAAATATTATGATAATACTTTAATGGCTTGGTATTCTAATTTTGTTAAGGGTTGGGATAAAATAAAAAGTAAGTATGATGGGCGATTCTATAGGATGTGGACTTATTATCTCTTATGCTGTGCTGGTTTGTTTAGGGCAAGGAAAGCCCAGTTGTGGCAGATTGTGTTTTCTAAGAAGGGTTTAAAAGAAGGTTATTTGAGTGTACGTTAGATTTATATATTTTTTATTCTTTGGTAAACTATGAAATTAATATATATTTATGGTGTCCCTGCAGTTGGTAAATTAACAGTAGCAGAACAACTTGCAAAGATAACTGGTTTTAAATTATTTCACAATCATCTAACTGCAGATTATGTTTCTAGTTTATTCCCATTAAGAAATGATATGAGCAATAAATTGAAATGTGAAATTGCATATAAAATGTTTGAAGCTGCAGCAAAAAACAAAGTTGATTTGATTTTTACAATGGCTCATGAAGAAAAATATAATGACTTTCTGAAAAATATTATTAAAATAATTGGGAAATTTGATGGAGAAGTGTTATTTGTAAGATTGTGTTGTAAAAAAGAAAAATTATATGACCGGGTCGTTAGTGATTCTAGAAAACCTTTTTTTAAAGCTAAAACTATTGAAGAAATGGATAAGATTGTTAAAAAACTTGATAAATTTGAAACTATTCCCTTTGGAGAAAGTCTTGTTATAGATAATACTGGCGTTTCTGCTAAAAAATGTGCTCAAAAAATTAAAGAGCATTATGGGTTGTAATTTCTTATCACTTCAAAATTTTCATTACAGTATATTTCTTTTGTTTCTTCTGCTTCAATCATTTCTCGTGTTGGATCTACGCAAATGGCTGGATTTTGTGTGTTGCAACCAAAACATCCATAGTAACCTTCATCTTGGTGTTGTCTTAGTTGAATATCGTCTAGTTTCCATATTTCTTCTGTGAATGTAGTTTCTTTATGTATACATTGCCTTGGATAGCTTTCTAGTGCTGGGTTTCCTGCTTTTAGGCAGCTTTCAAAATCGTTTACTTGAATAGTGCAGGAAGTTGTTAGTATAGTTAGGAGGATTAGTAGTGGTAGTTTCATTTTATCTTTTTTGCCTTAATAACTAAAAATGAAGGATATTCCATATTTAATTCAAAATCTTTCTTACTATATTTTTCAGAGCCTTTAACCGGTTTTGCCTCAATCAATCTTTCAACCACAAAACCAGCATCATTTAGAGTATTTACAATCTCCTCAAAAGTGTGGTGGTAATTAACAACCGTTATTCCTGGTGGCATAGTCCATTCTGTTCGTTTATTTTTAAAATAATCTTTTAGAAAGTATACTTTTTTATTCTTGACTATTTTTCCCTCTACTGCTTCTCTAACGGGGTGATTCATCGAAAACACAAAAAGTCCATCATTTTTTAGTATTCTGGACACTTCTAAGAAAGATTTTTTAAGATTTTTTAAATAATGAAGCATTAAGCCACTAACAACAATATCAAACTCTTTATTTTTAAACTTGGTTTTTTCTGCATTGCCAACAAAAAAGTTTATTTCTGGGTTTTCTTTTTGAGCTATGTTTATCAAGGTTTTTGAAAGATCAATACCTGTTACTTTAGCACCCCATGAGCGTAGTTTTTTTGAAAATATTCCTGAACCACATCCTAAATCTAAAACTTTCTTTTTCTTTACTATGTTTTTTAGTAAGGAAGATATGGCTGGCATTTCTAGGTATTCATTGTAGAAGTTTTCTTTGGGGTTGTGTCTCTTTTTATGGTATACTTTTCCAAATTTATCATAAGTATTCTTTGTTTCTTTTAAAGTCATTCTCTTAATTATTTTTTATTGTTTAAAAAAGTTTAGGAAGGGGTTTGAGAGAAGCTCTCGCGCTCTCTTTTAAAAAAAGAAAAAAATTAATTAGACGAACCGGTAAGGCACATAGATTCCCATGAAAAGCCACAATACTCGCATTCATCTCCCTTGTCATTGCCATCACTATCTAGTTGGTTAGGATTAACCATCAAAGGACAATTATCGCACCAATCTCCAACCCCGTCCTCATCTAAATCCCATTGCCCTACATTAGGGGTATATACGCAATTGTCCTCTTCGTCAATAATTCCATCGTTGTCGGTATCTTGTTCTTGCGGTTCAAAATCTCTTGCAATATTACTTATTCTGACTTCATCGATTGTACCATCAAAATACCAACGCATGTTTCCTGGGTCATGAGTTGAACCAATATAAACATCTTGTGAGACTATTGGCATCGTTCCAGTTTTTTCTATTGAACCATCTTCAACACCATTTACAAAAACTCTAATGTGCTCTCCGTCATAAGTCATAGCAAGGTGGTACCATTCTCCGATATCTAAATCAGTATTCCCACTTAAGAATGTCCAATC
The DNA here is from genome assembly GCA_018652625.1 of Candidatus Woesearchaeota archaeon. GTDB lineage: Archaea > Nanobdellota > Nanobdellia > SCGC-AAA011-G17 > PNOQ01 > JABIBT01. The sequence continues at coordinate 6,663 of JABIBT010000012.1, forward strand.
TGGTGGTCCTGCATAAACACCACCATAGACCTTTCCATCCAAAATACTCAAATGAAATGGCCCGTTCTTTTTGATGATAGTATTTTCTTCTCCATCAACTGAATCTGCCTTAACCCATGCCTCTAATGAAACTTCAGTAGAAGTTTGGATAGTTGGAGAATTGGCAACAAAAATATAATCATCAACACCATCAAAATCTAATGCACTACCAAATCTTCCCTCTACCCAAATTGGGCCATTAATATCTCCATCATAACCATTATCTGTTTCATCATAAACTACGGTTCCAGAATTTTCATTAAAATGCCATAAAGCTACAGTATTTTCATCTACTTCATATTCCTCTAAATTTTTATCCATAGAATA
>JABIBT010000013.1 GCA_018652625.1 Candidatus Woesearchaeota archaeon
ATTTCAAAATTTCATTTTTACAGGGAATTGCAGATAGTGATGGATATATAGATATAACATTATATCGAGCAGGAATAGTCACAAAGCCAAACGCAAAGTTTATCCAAAGAGTATTTGACTCATTAGGCATACATTCCAATATAGGAAATTTACACAATAAAACCATGCAACAAGTAAAAATAAGATTAGAAGATGCATATTCTCTTCCTTTATTCAATCCAATAGTATATTCTTACAGATATCAATTAATGGAAGAAATAATTAATGCAGAAAAACTACCTCATCACTGGCCAGAATGGTTGGGAAATAAAGTTAACAATTATTTAGACCAAGAATTATCCTCAACAAAAATTATAAAAAGGATATTAGATGAATATAATATAATAATAAGACAAAGCGGAATAAAAAAAAGAAAAGATAAACTTAAAATGGAAAAAGAAAATCCAATAATCCTTGGTATCGAAAGTACAGCTCTAGATTAATTCTGCTGAGATACTTTCGGAATCGCAATAACAAAAGGGCCCAAAGTATTGTGCAATCTAAAAAAATCCTTCACAACAGAATCTGGAGGAATCATTCCAATACAAGCTGCAAAACATCACGAGAAACATAGAGACGAATTACTAAAAGAAGCACTAAAACAAACAAACCTAAAACTAAATGATATTGACTTTATAGCTTACTCAGCAGGCCCAGGACTAGGCCCTTGTCTAAGAGCGGGAAAAGAATTTGTAGAACAACTAAAACTCCCTTTCATAGAAGTAAACCATTGCATAGCACATTTGGAAGTTACTAAAATAGTAACCAAAGCAAAAGATCCAGTTCTACTTTACACTTCCGGAGCAAACACCCAAATCATAGCTTATGACGGTGGAAAATATAGAATCTTCGGAGAAACTCTGGATCAAGGAGTAGGAAATTTCTTAGATTCTTTCGCAAGATACATCGGGCTAGGTTTCCCTGGCGGACCAAAAATAGGCAAACTGGCAGAAAGCTCAAACAATTACATAGAACTCCCTTACTCAGTAAAAGGAATGGACATTTCATTTACAGGAATGCTAACAAAACTAAAACAACTTTATGATTCAAAAAAATACAAAACAGAAGACTTAGCTTACTCTTTACAAGAAACTTCTTTTGCAATGCTACTAGAAGTAGCTGAAAGAGCAATGGCCCATTGTAATAAAAAAGAACTCGCACTAGGCGGAGGAGTTGCATGTAATTCCAGATTAAAAGAAATGGCAAAAATAATGACAAAAGAAAGAAACGCAAAATGCTTCATTCCTGAAAACGAATTCTTAGTTGATAACGCTGCAATGATTGCACTAACTGGATATTTAATGTACAAAAAAGGAACAAAACCAAAAAAATCTAATCCTAAAATTTATCCTTACCAAAGAACAGACCAAGTAAAAGTAGATTGGGACTAAATCCCAAAATTATCTAAACCAAGGAAGTTTTTGAAATTTTTTGGGGCTAATTTCAGTTAACATCCAATAAGATAATAAGACAATAGCTACACTCCACAAACCTTCGGCCCAAAAAATAAATAAAAAACCAATAGTTACCATTCTATATATTAGCACAAACACATTAACTATAAGGAAGAAATAATAAACCCACATTAGTCTTTTAAGTAATGAGTATGCAATAAAAAACCCGCCCAAAAGCAAAAGAATAACAAACAAATAATTTGAAGCAGAATAATTTGATACAACACCATTTAATATCCCTAAAGAAACTAAAATTAATAAAATATAATTAACTAACTTGCCCCCTTTATTTTTTCCTACAATAATTTTTTTTGAATGTTTTTTCTTCTTATCAACTACTTTTCTTCCCATAAACAAACTTTAAATTTTTAGCTTTTTAAAGTTTTTCTTTTGTAATTTATTAATCCTAAAATTTATCCTTACCAAAGAACAGATCAAGTTACATTATGATACTCTTTGTACCATTCAACAAATCTATCAATCCCTTCTTCTATTCCAACTTTAGGAGAAAATCCCAGCTTTTCAGCAGAACAAGAAATATCAGCAAAAGATTCAGGAACGTCTCCTGGTTGAATGGGCAGAAGGTTTTTCTCAGCTTTCTTTCCTAATTTATTCTCTATGCAACTAATAAAATAATTTAATTCGACAGTTTTAGAATTACCTAGGTTAAAAATTTCATACGGATACTCTTTATCCAAAGATTTCAATACTCCGTCAGCAATATCATCAACAAAAGTAAAATCTCTTTTCATATTTCCAAAATTATACACATCAATTGGTTTTCCATCTAAAATAGCCTTAGTAAATAAAAACAAAGCCATATCTGGTCTACCCCACGGACCATAAACAGTAAAAAATCTTAAGCCAGTCATATTAATTCCAAATAGATGATGATAAACATACGCCTTTAATTCATTTGATTTCTTCGTAGCCGCATACAAACTAACTGGGTTATCTACATTATGCTTAACAGAAAAGGGCATCTCTTTGTTTCCACCATAAACTGAAGATGAAGAAGCATAAACAACCGTTCTAACCTTATGTTTTTTGGCCATTTCAAATATAACTGCTGTGCCATCAATATTGTTTTTCAAATAAGTAAATGGATTTTCTATACTGTGTCTAACACCTGCCTGTGCTCCCAAATGACAAATTTTATCAACCTGATTCTTAGAAAATATTCCATCCATGCCTTCAAGATCAGTAAAGTCTTGCTTGTAAAACTTAAAGTTTTTTTCATTAACAAAGAAATGATCCAATCTAGCTTTTTTTAAATTGACATCATAATACTCATTAAGATTATCAACTCCAATAACAGAATCTCCCCTTTGTAAGAGTGCCTTGGCAACATGACTTCCAATAAAACCAGCCACTCCAGTAACTAAAA
>JABIBT010000014.1 GCA_018652625.1 Candidatus Woesearchaeota archaeon
TAACACCTGTTATATACTCGAGCCGCAGGCGAGACAAGGAGGGCAAAGCCCGACGAAGAGTAATTTCTAAGTCCGTTATAACAACATAAACCTTATAAACTAAGATTTATACTTGTTTAGTATGGAAACCAAACAGTTTAATATATTGCTGATAGTGGGTTCAATAGTATTGATACTATTAACGGCGCTGATGGGTCAAGTGCTTTCTCCCAATCCGCTTCCGCCACTAAATTTGTTGTGGATATTTGCAGGATTATTTGGAGCATTTAATTTCACGAAATGGCCTATGTGGGTGAAAATAGTAGTGTCGGTTGTTGCAACTCCCTTAGTGGCGTATATCCTATTTATGCTTGTTTGGGGTATAACTTCAGGATTTACTTTCACTAAATAAAAGGACTTAGAAATTATTGTATATAATCACTGTTATACAACCTTGTTAAAGGCGAAAATTCATAAAATTCTTTAGATTTTTAGGATTTTGCGAGTATCGAGTTTTCCGAGATATTTTGTATAACATCAGGATTTAGAGAAGTTTTTCGGAACGAAAAATTTGGATGGAGCCTGCAAGGCGGAATCTCTAAATCCTTGTTATACGTTTTTTCTGCAAGAAAAAAAGCCGAAGGCTCAGTAGTTCTCAGAGCACAGATTGTTAATCTCTAATTTTAATAGTTTCTATTTCACCGTATAATTCTCGATTGATTTTTATGTTTTTACCAAATAATTTATCTTCTTTGAATCTTGAAAAGTTTGATTCTAGGAATAATATTTCAAAAGGCACAACCCTAAATGTGAAAGAATTAATTGAAACAATAGTTTCTTTTGAAAACATTTTTTTTGGATATTTGGCAATAGTCTTGTTCCCATTTGCAATAACTAAATCATTTTCTTTAGTTAAAATTACAATTCCTAATTTGAGATCAGTTGATTCTACAAAATACATTTTTTCTCTTTTGTAAAAATTATATTCTTTGGAGTCAAATAATTTTTCTAGTTTAGTTAAATCATCTGAATCTAGATAGATATCAATATCACCGTGTTCTCTTGTAATTTTACCTCTTATCCCATCTAATGCAAATCCGCCAAATACCCAAAATTGAACATTATTCTTTTCAAGTAATTCAATTGTCCTTTTGAATAAATTAAAATCAATCATATTATTAATTAAAAATTAGGAACTATTTAACTTTTTGCTCTGAGAACTATTGCGTATAACATCGCGATTAAGCGACCTGAAAGGCTCGAGGTGTAGAAATTTTTCCCTCGACGAAGTCAGAGCTGGGAAAATTGCGGAACGCTCGAGTGTTTTTACGTTAGCAAAAATATGGGTGGAAAAACCTGCAAGGTTTTGGAACCGCTTAATCTGCTGTTCAACTCTTGCGAATACTTGGAGCAACGAGGAATAACTGCAAGTGGTTTTTGCGAAGCAAAAAATTCCGAAGAGTAAGTGTAGATTTGTGGATGGCGGGATGCCAATAAATCCCAATAAATAAAGAGGGTTTGCCGATTTTTTGCTTCTTTTTTCTAAAAAGAAGTTTGAGATGGGGCTTTTGCCTTCTTTTTCTAAAAGAAGTTTTTAGTTAATGTTATAAATGTTTGATTCATATTTTTAGAATAATGAAACTAAGTTTAGTCATTCCGACATACAACGAAAAAGAGAACATTCAAAAACTTATTAAAAAAATTCAAGAAGAATTTAAAGAAAATAAGATTAATGGAGAAATAATTATAGTTGATGACAATTCTCCAGATGGCACAGGAAAAATTTTAGAATATTTGAAAAAGAAACAAAAAAATCTTAAAGTTATTCATAGAAGCGGAAAACTTGGGCTTTCTTCAGCAGTTTTAGAAGGTTGGAAAATTGCGGACGGCGAAGTTTTAGGAGTTATGGATGCAGATTTGAGCCATCCCCCTGAAAAAATAAAAGAACTTTTTGGAGCAATAGAAAAAGGCGAAGCAGATTTCACAATTGGAAGCCGATACATAAAGGGCGGAAAAATTGAAGGTTGGAATTTGAAAAGAAAATTAATGTCTAAAACTGCAACACTTTTATCAAGAGTTTATACAAAAGTTAAAGACCCGATGACCGGTTATTTTATGATTAAGAAAGAAGTCATAAAAAATGTTGGTTTGAGCCCAAAAGGATTTAAGATTTTATTAGAAGTAATTATTAAAGGGAAATATCAAAATATAAAAGAAATTCCAATAACTTTTATTAATCGTGTTGAAGGAAAAAGCAAGGCAGGAACAAAAGAGATTTTTTATTATCTTCAAAATTTAGCAGGATATTTACCACATAAGAAAAATGTAATTAAAGAGTTTGTGAAATTTGGAGTTGTTGGAGGAATTGGAACTTTAATCAATATCGCAATATTATATTTATTGACTGAAAAGGCAGGAGTGTATTATTTGGTTTCTGCGGTTTTTTCTTTTATTGTTGCTATGTCTAGCAATTTTATATTAAATAAGATTTGGACTTTCGAGGAAAATGTAAAATTAGGAATTGGAAAAAAATATTTACAATTTGGTTTAGTTAGTGTTTCAGCTCTTTTAGTAAATTTATTTTTTCTTTACATTTTCACAGAAGTTTTAGGAGTTTATTATATAATATCTCAAATTTTGGCAATTGGAATTGCTTTGATAATAAATTTCTTGGGAAATAAAATATGGACTTTCAGCAAATAATAAAAAAACATAAATGGTTAATTGCAATTTTTGTAATTGCTCTTTTAATTAGAATAATTTTTGTTTTTTCTATGCCTGTAAAATTATGGGATGAAACAATTTATTTAAATCTTGGAGCAGATTTAAGCAATAATCTTTTAGATTATTCATTTTCTAATGGTTGGAGTGATTTTATTCCTTCGGGCGGAGACGATTTTTATGGATATCCTAAAGCAGGTTTTAGAGCTCCACTCTTGCCTTATTTAATTTCATTTTTTTATATTTTCAATTTAGGATTTTTGGCAAATTTCTTAATACCTTTGATTGGAGCATTAAGTGTAATTTTAATTTACAAATTAGGTAAAGAATTATTTAATGAAAAAATAGCTTTAATATCTTCGCTATTTTTTGCATTTATTCCCCTTCATGTCTTTTATAGTGGAAGAGTTTTAACGGGAGTTTTATTTACATTTTTTGTTTTGCTTACATTTCTAAGTTTTTGGAGAGGATACGAAAAGAATAATAAAAAGCATAAAGTTTTATTTGGAGTATTTTTGGCTTTGGCTCTTTTATCAAGATATACTGCGTTATGGATTGTTCCTATCTTTTTCTTATATTTTTTAGCCAGAGATAAATCCCTTAAATTCCTAAAAGATAAATATCTTTGGTATTCTATCTTAGCTTTCTTTGGAACTTTAATTCCTTGGTTTATTTATGGGATTTTTGAATATAATAATCCTCTTGGGGCTTTTATTCATGGAGCAAAAGCATCTGCATATTGGGGCGGACTCCAACCTTGGCATTTCTTTTTTGATTATTGGTGGCAGATGTTTTCAATAGTTGGAATTATTTTTATGATTGCTTTAATTTATATTTTGTATAAAAAAGAATTCTTCAAAAAAGAGATTTATCTGTTACTGATTTGGTTTGCTTTCTTTTTGGGAATGGCAATCTATATGCCACATAAAGAGGATAGATTTATTTTAGCAATTGTCCCGACAATTGCCTTAATTTCGGGGTATTTTATAGATAAGATTAAAAGATATAAAAAACAGATTCTTATTGTTATTATTGGAGTTTTACTTTTATCATTATGCTTAAATTTTTATAGCACATATAAAACTTATCACAATACAAATACAGATTGTTTTGAGCAAGTTGGAAAAGAACTTAAAACAATTCAAGGGAATTTTTTAATTGTTAGCGAAAATCCTCCTTTATTTAGATATTATGCACAGCAAGAAAGTGCTTATTATCCAGATAATCTAAATGAAGAAACATTAAAAGAAATAGCCAATTCTGCAAATAAGAAAGTTTATTTTGTCTTTACGAGATTTAATTCTGGTTTTGAAACAGAAAAATGGCAAAACCTTAATCAGATTATGAAAGAAGATTATAATCTTTTTTTTGAATGTTCAAAAGATAAAGAAGTAAATTGGATTTATTCTAATTAATTTTCGGCGAAGCCGACTATTTGTCCGAAGGACGCCCCATCTCAAAAATAAAAAACTGAAAAATATTTGGATGTAATGAAGTGAAATCTTTTATCGTTTGTTAGGCGAAATTTTAATTTCGTTGGTGTTTTTCTCGGTCCGATAAAAGAAGTATTTTTCAGTTTTTATCTCGCTGAAAGCGACTAATTGTGCGAAGCACTGAGGCAAACCCTCTCTATCTAGGGGTGGGTGGTCGGGGGATTTACAAATCTGCACTTATTGAGTTGAACGCCTATTTAGCGAAATGTTTTTAGCTAAATAGTAATATATTATCAAAAAGCGAAGTATTTTTAAACTCAAAATAATTTATAAGGCGATGCAAAAAGAGGAATTATTGAAAAAACTAGAACAAGAGATTGATTTGAGAAAGTATTCTAAAGAAACGAAAAAGGTTTATACCAATGAAGTTAAGAGATTTCTAGATTCTGGACAAGCTCCAAGAGATTATTTATTAAATTTTTCAAATAAAAGTAGATCTAAGATAAGACATGTTTATTTTTCTTTGAAATTCTATTATGAAAATGTTTTAGATGAAAATTTTAAACAAAAATTTCCTCTAGCTAAAAATGAATTAAGATTGCCCATTGTTCTGAATAAAAGTGAAGTTCTTAGTATTATTGATATCACAAAAAATATTAAACATAAAATCGTATTAATGTTCTTGTATTATGGTGGATTAAGATTAAGCGAAGTAATAAATCTAAAGTGGGATGATTTGGATTTTGAGAGAGATTTAATACATATAAAGAGTTCTAAGGGAGGTAAGGATAGAGTTGTTTTTTTACATGAAAATCTAGAAAAATCATTAAAATCTTTTGGAAAGGGAGAATCTAAATATATTTTTATTTCTGAGAGGGGGGGTTTGTATGATAAAAGAAGTGTGCAATCAATTGTTAGTAATGCTTCAAAAAAAGCAAAAATAACAAAGAGAGTAACCCCTCACACTTTGAGACATTCTTTTGCAACTCATTTATTAGAGGCAGGAGCAGATATAAGATATATACAAAAATTACTTGGGCATAAGAACTTGCAGACTACTCAGATTTATACACATGTTGCGAATAAGGATATACATAAGTTGAGGGATTTATTATGATAAAGTTTAAAAAGCAAAGAAAGGTATTTAAATTGGTAATGAAGGGGTGCAATAATGACGATAATAACTAAGTTATCAGCTACCGGTTTTAAATCCTTTGCAAGGAAAACTGATTTGATATTTGGAAATAACTTTAACTGCGTCATAGGTCCAAACGGCTCTGGAAAATCCAATATTATGGATGCCCTTTGTTTTGTTCTGGGTAAATCTTCTGCAAAAAGTTTAAGGGCTGAAAAATCTGCTAATTTAATTTATAATGGTGGGAAAAAAGGACAACCTTCAAAAAAAGCAGAGGTACATATCTTTTTTGATAATTCTAAAAATGAATTTCCTTTTAATACACCAGAAATTAAGGTTTCTAGGGTTTTAAATCAGAAAGGAATGTCGAAATACTTAGTTAATGATAAAGTCCATACAAGACAACAAGTTGTTGATTTATTAAATAAAGTTGGAATTAATCCCGATGGCCACAATATAATTCTACAAGGAGATATAGTACATTTTATGCAAATGAAGCCAAATGATAGGAGAGACTTGATTTCTGATATTTCTGGCATATCTATGTTTGATGACAAAAAGAATAAATCCTTAAGAGAATTAGAAAAAGTTGAGGGAAAACTTACTGAAGCAAATGTTTTGTTAGTTGAGAGAGAAGCTAATTTGAGAGAATTGAAGAAAGATAGAGATCAAGCAAAAAAATATGTTGATTTAAAAAATAAGTTTAAGGATTCAAAAGCTACTTATCTCCATTTATTATTAAGAGAAAAGAAAGAGAGAAGAGATAGTATACAGAAAGTTCAAGATGAACATAATGGGAAGATTAATGTTATTCAGAGTAAAATAAAAGAAATTAGAACTTCTATAACTGAAAAACAAACTGAAATTCAAGAAATTAATTATCAGTTAGACCAAAAGGGAGAGGGAGAATTAAAACTTCTTCAAATGGAAATTGGATCTTTGAAATCTGGAGTGTATAAACATGAAGCAAGGGTTGAAACTGTTAAGAGTGAATTATTAAAAATAAAAAATAGAAAAAAACAGTTATTAGGGGATATTTCTGAGAATGAAAAGAAGATTATTTCTTTAGATAGAGAGAAGATATCGTTAAACAAAAAAATAAATTTAATTAAAGAGGAAGATAGTCATATTGATAATAAATTAATTGGTTTTAAGAAAAAATATGGTATTGAAAATTTAGGAGATATAAATGTAAAGTTATCTGAGTTGGATAAGAAAATTGAAGAGAAAGAGAAACTTCTTAATGGGGCAGGAGATGCTAAACAAGATTTAGTTAGGGAGTTAGATAGAGTTAGTTTTAGATTAGATGGAATTAGGAAAGAGTTAGATAGGTTAAACAAAAGTAAAAACTCTAATAGTTTGAAAGAATTAAGAAAAAAACACGGTGCTATTGAAAAAGAATTAAGCAAAGTTATTGGAGAAGATTCTATACTTTCTGGAAAGGTTGGAGATGGATGGAGTAAGATAAATTCTTTAGAGTCTGAATTAAGTAAATTTAAAGCTAAAGAAGTTGGTATCAAAGAAGGAATTCTAAATAATAAAAGTATTGATAAAGTTAGAAAATTTAAAGGTGTTTTTGGTACTGTTTCTGAATTGGGAAATGTTGAAGAAAAATATTCTTTAGCTTTAGAGGTTGCTGCTGGTGCTAGAATTAAGAGTGTTGTTACAAAAGACGATATTATTGCTGGACATTGCATTAAAGAATTAAAAAATAATAGATTGGGCGTTGCTACATTTTTACCTTTGAATAAGATAAAAGCTAGAAGAAAAGAATCTGTTTCTGCTTTATTAAAGAAAAATGAAGTGTATGGTTTAGCTATTGATTTAGTTAATTTTGATAAAAAATATGCAAATGTATTTGATTATGTTTTTGGAAATACTTTAGTTGTTGAAAATATTGAAACTGCCAGGAAAATCGGCATTGGTAAGATGAGGATGGTTACTATTGGCGGAGATTTAGTTGAATCTTCTGGAGCAATGATTGGGGGATTTAGGGGCCGTACCGGGATTGGTTTTAATCAGAAGCAAATTAGTGAGAAAGTTTCTGTTTTGGGCGAGGAACTAAGTAACCTTAATAGAGACTTACAAGAAGGCATGGAAAGAAGGAGCGAGATTGAACATGAGATTGAATCTTTAAGAAATAAGAAAGCCGAATTATATGGAGATATTGTTAAAATTGAAAAATCTTTAGGAATTGGATCATCTGAAGATATAATCAAAGAGAATAAAGAATTAGACCGTAAAAAATTAGAATTTGAAAAAGAGTTAGAAATAATTGATAAAGACTTTTCTAAGTTTGAATTTGATGTAAATGAATTGAAAAAAGAGAAAAGTGAAATCAATGAAAAACTTATTAATAACCCTGAAATTAGGGATAATTTGACAGTCCTTGAAAGTGAAAAAGAAAAATTAAGAGATAAAATTGTAAATATTAATTCAGATTTGAGTATTTTAAACAATCAATTGAATATGTATCATTCTGAGGTTGGTAAAGTTAAAGAAATTATTTCTGGGCATAATAAAGAAGAAGAAGAGTTTGGTAGAGAGCTTGTTGATTTAAATAAAGTTGTTTCTGGTAAAAAGACAGATTTAAAAGATAAAGAGGTTAAGGAAAGAGAGTTTTACGGAAAAAATAAAGAGTTGGCTTCTAAAAGAAATAAAATGATGGAGCTCTTAACTGTCAAGGAAGAAGGAATTGGTAAGGAAGAGGATAAAATTAATTTAATCAGAAATAAGGTAAATGAAGTTTCTATTAAGCTTGCTAAAGCTATTGGAGAAATTGAAGGTCTTGAAGTTGAGTTTGAAGAATATAAAGATGGAAAAATAAGAAAAGGAGTTTCTATTGAGTCTTTGAAGAAAGATATTTCTGATTTTGAAAGAATGATTAATAATATTGGAAATATAAACATGAGAGCTTTAGAAATTTATGATGAATTGTCTAATCAGTATGACGCGCTATTGGGAAAAACAAATAAATTAAAAGTGGAGAAGGATGATGTTTTGGTTTTGATTGGTGAAATTGAAGAAAAGAAGGCCGACGTATTTATGAAAACATTTAATCATTTGCATTCTAAATTTAGAGAAATATTTAATAACATCTCTACTAAAGGACAGGCTTCACTTGTTTTGGAAAATGAGGAAAACCCTTTAGATGGTGGCGTTGATATTAATGTTAAGATTTCTGGAAGTAAAAAATTAGATATTAGAAGTTTATCTGGTGGCGAGAAAACAATGGCCGCCTTAGCATTTATTTTTGCTATTCAAGAATATAATCCTGCTTCTTTCTATTTATTAGATGAGGTTGATGCGGCGTTGGACAAGCATAATTCTGAAAAACTTTCTAAATTGATCAACACCTATTCTGGAACTGCTCAGTATATAGTTATTAGCCATAATGACTCTATAATAACTGAGGCTAATCAGATTTATGGAATTAGTATGAATGAGGGGGTTAGTAAGATTACTAGTTTGAGATTATAATATGTATCCATTAACACATTTTTTGGTAGCTTTTTTTATTGGTTTGATTATGGTTAAGTATGGCAGTTTTACTCTTTTACAAGCCTTATACGCTGGTTTAGTTGGATTGCTTATTGATGTTGATCATTTTATTAGTTTTGTAATAAAAAAAGATGATTTCAGTTTAAAACATGCTTGGAATGCTACTGTTAAATATAAGTTGGAAGAACGGACATTTATTCATCATTTTCCCGGATTTATTATTGTTAGTTTGATCTTATTGTTATTATATTTTATTGGGGGGCCTTGGTTTTGGATTTTGCTTATTGGATATTATTCTCACATCTTTTTAGATTATTTTAATTTTAGAAAATGGTTAAGACTTAAAAGAAAAAGTTTAAATTTTAAAGAGGAAGGTTTCTTTTTTAAGATTCCTATTTATGAAATTGTATTTGATGTTATTTTTATTGCTTTAATTCTTTTTCTTTTGTTGTAAATTAATAAAAACGTAAGTTATTATTAGTGCTATTGTTAATATTTCTAGAATTATATTTATTGTATTTTGTGGGGGAATTTTTGGTTGTGCGAAGCTACATTTGCTTTCTTCATTGCAATCGTCTCCTGTGCAACAACTTTGACTTATTACTGAGAATCCCGTTAGAGAAGTTCCTATGAAGTAAACTAATAAAAGAATAATTGGAATTAATATTATTGTTCTTAATTTCATATTACTTTGTATATTTATCTATTTAAAAATTTAATTAAAATAGAAAAAAAGTTATTTCTTTTCTTCTTCGTCATCAAATTCTATTATGAAATCCTCTTTGTCCGATTCTTCATCTAATCCTTTGATTTCTAACTCGTCTTCTGTGTCTTCATTTAGTTCTTTTTTCTTAGCGGGTTTCTTTTCTTCTTCTTTCTTCTTTGTAGTCTTTTTTTCTGTTTTCTTCTCTTCTTTATTTGGTTTCTCTTCTTTCTTTGGTTTCTCTTCAGTCTTCTTTTCTTCTTTTTTGTCTAGAATTGGAACTTCCTCTTCTTCTATTTCTTCTTCAAAAAATTCTACTATTTTCTTATGTGATCCTGTTTTGAATACTCCATACAGAATTAAGATTACTAAAATTGTTCCTAATATGTGGTACTTATATGCTAAAATTGAACCCCATATTGTAGCTAAAGATGTAAAAAAACTTGCAAAAAAGTTTGAAGATTCTTCTTCAGATATTACTTCTGCAGTTATCACTTCTAATGTTTCATCTTCCACTACTTCTGATAACGTTTCATACACTATTTGTGCTTCTCCATCCTCAGAGTAGCCTACAAAACCAACTTTCAAATCGTTAATTCCATCTTCATCTATATCTATTTCCTTTATATCACCGGGTTCTAAATTAATTGATATAGGATCTGAACTAATCGTTATCCAAATTGAATCATCTTCTAGTGTTGTTAATTCTATGCTATGCTCTTCTCCATTTAGCAAGAAGTATTCTATATCTCCTTGGAGTAAGAATGTTTCTACTGCTGTTAATTCTGCAACGTCTTCTAATTGTTCATCTGTGATCTCTTCCTCAACAACTTCTCCTGTTTCATTAACTAACTCTATCTCTTCTTCTGTTTCATTAAGAAGCTCTTCTACTATGATTTCTTCTTCTACTTCTTCCTCTATTGTTTCTTCTATCTCCCCTTCCACTTCTTCTAGCTCTTCTACTACTTCATCAAATTCATCAAGTTGTTCTTCTATAACTTCTTCAGTTGTTTCTGACTTGAAAAAAGAAGCAAAAAAATCTAATACTCTATCTAACAATGACCCGTTATCTTTCACTACTTCTACTTCGACATCTGGCGCTAAGTATGCACTCTCTGAAACAATTATATCAACTTTTTCTGAAGCAAGAATTGATGAATCTCCTAGCCTTGCAGAAACCGTTACAGAGTAGTCTCCATTTGTTATCTGTCCTGAAGGTGCAACATATAGATAAACAACTTCTGATTTTCCTGCATCAATTGTTACAGATGAAGGATTTAAGTATGTAAAACTGGATGCTGTTCCAGTTACAGATAAATCATATGTAGTTGTATACGTTCCTTTGTTTTCTATTACTACGGGCATAGTTGCTGAAGAATCATAATAAACATTAATACTCTTTTCCTCTATTCCTACAAATGCTTGATAGCACTGGTCTTTTGTTACTGTTTCTACCTCAATAACATCTGAATTAGCTATCTTGTTTGAATCTTTGGCTGTAGCTTCAACAGTTATTATATAAGATGCTTCTGAGACATCATAAAGAGGGTTAATTGTTAAAGTTAATTGTGTCTCTTCTCCTACTTCTAATGTTGCTGAAGTTTTGTCTAGAGTTGCCCAATCTGGTCCGTCTACGTTAAAATAGTATTCTTTTGAATATTCTCCAACGTTTCTTACATTCACGTTATATGTGTTTTCTAGTGAATTACATATCTTGTCCAAAGACTTTTCTATATCTACGCTTACACCATGGCATTGTTTAATATTTACATCAAATATATTATACGCTTTAATCTCTCCTCTTTCTGGTGTAGCAGAAAACTCCATTTCAAATGAACCTTCAACTCCATAATCTGGATTTATTACTAAATTAACTACTCCCACACTATTTGGAGCAATAGTCAATGTATTTCTATCTAAATTTGCCCACAATGGACCATTTAATTCTAATTCAAACTTGTTTGATGTAGAGCCAGAATTTTCTATGGTAATTGGGACTGTTTCTAGTGTGTGTTCACATATGTTCAGTAAATCCCTTTCTGTTTGAATATCAAAATTATAACAAGGATCAACAATCATTGTTGATGTTGCAGTTCTTATGCTATTTGAATTGTAGGGAGTTACTTTAAGTGTAAAATCATAATCTCCTAAATCAGAGCATGAAGTTGTTACGTAAGCATAAATTATTTCTGATTCTCCAGAATTAAGTGTCACTTGATCTGTACTTAACACTACACTTGATGAGTATTCTCCTTCAACACTTAATGTATATGACTCTGTAAATTGGCCATTATTTGTTAATTCGAAATCAAATTTATCTGATTCACATGGACATGTATGTTTCTCTTGATCTAAAGCTTCAATAAAATATTCATAACAGTCCTTTACTATAACATTATGATTTAACTCTTTTGAATCTCCATCTGTTGTTGCAATCATATCTAAAGAATAGGTTCCTATGTTTGTAGATGAGTACGGAGAAATATAAGTAAAAATTGTTCTTATCTGTTCAGGATATAGTGTAAATCCCATTGGAACTGCAGTTGAAAATGCTGAAGCTGTTCCAGATGTGGAAATTGTAAAAGACAATGAATCCATTCCTGTGTTTTGAATTATATCTGTAAATAATCCCGTGGATCCAGGACATATCTCGCTAGGAGATGATTCTGTGTAAAGTTCGAAATCTGCCATTGCAAAAGGCAAAGCTAATAGCATTAATACCAAAAATATTATTTTTTTATTACTACTCATTGTAGGAACCCCCTTTTTGTTACTAAAATGAGATACGAGATTTACTTATAAATAAAATTGTATTATAACTGTTGTAATGGAGTAAATGTTTTTTATAAAGAGTTTATAAGTAGTTTAAAAAAGAAAAAAAGAAAAAATTTAGTAATAAGTTTCGCCTTCATCCATTAAAGGTTCTTCAAAGTCGTCTGACTTTCCAATTTTCTTTGCTGCTAAAATTATTCCTAAGATTATTAGGATAACTAGTAATACAGCAAATCCAATTTGTAAACCTTCTTTAACATCTGAAGTTGAACTTTGCGCACCGTTTATATTTGCGTTTAGGTCGAATTCTTTAACTACTGTTGATCCAGCCATTACTTTAACTGTAAATGGATAACTTCCTGCAGTTGCATCTTCATTAGCTGTAACGAAAATGTACGCTTGGTCATCATTCACATCAACTCTAGCTGTACCCCAAGCACTAACTCCTTCAACTCTCACATCGTAATTGTTTGGTTCTGAAAACATAATTGTGTAAACAGCACCATTACCTTGTGCAAAGTTTTGAGATTCAGTGTTTATGCTTATGAAAGCATCTGTTGGTGCAACTCCCTCTCCAACAACTAAACTATATCGTTGTTCTTGAGATTCGTCACCATCATCGTAGTTAACAGTTACGATAACATCGTATACTCCTGAAACAGTTGTTGCAGGAATTGTTACGAATAGGTCTTTGTATAACTTATATTCCCATTCATTATCGTCTCCGTCCTCGTTTTCATCTATAAACAATTCTGTGTACAAATCAAACTTTTGTGATCTTTGATATAAACCTAATTCTGGAATTGTTAAAGTAACTTTAACGTCTTCCTCAAATTCATGACCTACGTTTTTAACTCCGACATTAGCCAAAAATGTTTGACCTGCCTTAACTTCTAGACCATATGGAAAGTTTACATCATAAATCTCAACAAAGTGCTTTTGATTTACAACTTTTAATACAATATCGTTTAGGTACTCTTTGTTTCCGTTTTCATCTTCCATTTCAATATTTAATACATAATCATCTGCATCCATATCTTCTGGTAGATTAAACGTAAATGAAACTGATCTTTCCCAACCTTCTTCTACAGTAAAAAAGTTTGTCTTATATTCTTCGTCATCCAATTCAGCATTGATTCTGACATCATTGTACTCAGTAGCATTATCTACTGCATTCCAATATACTTTAACATGAACTTTTTCACCAGCAAAGAAAGGTCCGATAGGTTGTCCATCTAAATCTTCTGCGTGATCTATTTCATTTACATCAACTCTGTAAATATCTATGTAGTCTAAATCATCAGTAGAAGCTTTAACAACACTAGTTGATACTACCGCTACTATTAACAGTAACAAAACTGCTAGCAATTTAAAATTTTTATTCATTCTTTAACCCTCCTTGGTGATTATTATTGTTGTTATTGTGGAGTTGTGAAAGCCTTATAAAGCTTACGGTGATAAACTCCTGCCCTTTAAACGGCAAAATATGGGTGTTTGGAGGGTTTATAAGCATTATGAAAGATTAAAATTCGTTAAAAATAACCTAAAATTTTGTACCAAAAATTATATAAATAAGTAGAACTTAGTTTTAATAAGGTGAACTTATTATGGTTAAAGCTTTAATAGACATAAGTGAAGATGCTAATAGAATTTTGAATATTGTTAAAGCAAAATTTAACTTAAAAGACAAAAGTAAAGCTATAGAACTTATTGTAAGAAGATATGAAGAAAAGTTTTTAGATCCTGGGTTAAGAACTGAGCAATATAGAAAGGCTATGGCAGCTAAATCCTCTGGAGCTAATGTAAAAAAAGTTAAGAAGAGATGATTTTATCCCATTTTTAGAACTTCATTAATTTCTTCACTAGAAATAGAACACCCTTTTAATTTCAATGCCCACAATGTTCCTTCTAATAGTTCTTTTTTTAATGTTTTATCTAAAACTTTGTTTGCTGTTATATATTTATTAAGTAAATCTAATTTATAGGCTGCATAAGCTAATTCGGTTGACCTTATTATTTTAATATATTTAGTCATTTCTTTAAATTTGGCAACGTTCTGTTTATTTATCTCCATCTTTGTGTGCAATCTAGATTCTAAGACTTTTTGTAACTTTTCTGGGTTTTCTATTAATAATCTTAGAGTACGCTCATCGATTACCATTGCCGCGGCTTTATTCTCAAGAACTATCATTAAGGTTTCAATTTCTGCCCTATCTACTATTTTAACTGGATGATTTCTTGTATTGAAGCATGAATTTGCTAAATTTAGTAATTCGTCTGTTTTTTTAGAAGAGTATATATTTTTGGCCATTGAAAAAACCCCTTCTCTTAGATAGTCTTGTATAATTAGCCCTTCAAGCTTAAATTTCTTCGTTTTTAATGGGTGATCTATTATTTCTCCTTTCACTGCTTCCGATATCAGAAAATCTCCTCTGAATTGTTTTTTTAGTGGAGGAAGTATCCAAAGCAAGTTATTTGTTACTAGACTTATTATTGATCCCGTATCAAATACTAGTGCTCTCATTTTATGTTGAATATCTCCTTTGTAATTTTTATTCTTTCTTCAATTGTTTTAGATATAGATAATTTATATTCTGATTCTCTTGTGTGTCCTAAATATGGTTGAAGCTCCCATCTTGATATACCCAATAACTCTGCTGCCTTTCCAGCAGACACGCCATGTCTATATATTCCATAGGCTTTTTTAACTTTTGAGGATTCTACTGCTTCTTGTATAAATCTTCCAGTGTCCTTATCTAATTTTTTGAGTAAGAATATTATTTTTTTTAACGATTTCGAGAATTCGTGGAAATTTTCTTTTTTTAGAGCTTTTTTTGCTTTGATTAGTTCTGAAGTGATTATTTTTTGTTTTTTTGTTATGTTTGATCCTTCATCATATTTGCTTTTTTCTAATATTTTTAAGATTGTAAAAACCACAACAGAAATTGAAATTGAATATTTATCTTGATAAATTGAAGAATTATGAACTGTTTTATTTGATTGGTCTCTTAATTTGGCTAAGTTTTGTTTTTTTATAGCTACAATTGTTTTCTGAAGAACACTTATTATATCTCTCTTTATGTTTTCTTGCATATGATTAATTAATATTATAATTATATAAAGGTATTGTTAGAAAACTTTATAATCTGTACTTCACTCCTCCACGTATGGTGGATGAAGTTAGATTAGAAAAGGCCATAATGAAATCTTGGTGTAGTGAAACTAGTTTAGATTCTGAGAATTGGAGCGAAAAAAATCCTGCTTGTGGGCAATGTGCTATTACTGCCTTGGTACTTAATGATTATCTTGGCGGAAAAATAATTCAATCAGATGCAATACTTCTAGATGGAAGAACAGAATCTCATTATTTCAACAGTATTGGTGGAGAACAAATAGATATAACTAGAAGGCAATTTCCAGAAGGAACCCTTATTCCAACAGGAATGCCTAAGAAAAAAGGATTTGATTCTACCAGGGAATATGTTTTGTCCTCCAAAAAAACGAGAGATAGGTATGAAATTTTAAAAGCAATGGTTGAAGTATCTCTATCTTAATTGAATTTATTAGAATGAGAAGTTTTTTAAGTTGTTCAAGATTCCTTTTTTTATGAAAATTATAAGATTAGTTGAGTTGATTGAGGAAGGCATTACTAATCATGATCTGGTTTTTGGTGTTTTAGGTGAGAGAAATATAATACCAACTGCACATGAAAATGGTAATGTTCAAGTATATGATTCAAATAGTGAGAGTTTTGAAAAAATGTATGGGGTGGTTTTTGGAAAAGAAATTTCTGATAATGGTGGTCAAATGATGTTTGTACATGAAAAAAAAGGCAGATATAGAAACACTTTTGATATGTACAGATGTGATATCATTGGCAATATTTAATCCTTAGAATGCGCTTTAAATGTAGAAGCTAAATCTATTATATATTTTCCTTCTTCTAACTTATATATAAGTGGTTTTCCTTTGAATAATTCAACAATATCTATTTCATATTTTCCAGGTTTTAAGATATTTATGGATTCTATGTCAAGAATAACTGGTTTATCTTTATCAAGTTTAGATTGAACTATGTCTACAACATCTTCTTCGATTTGAGCCCTATCCTCTTTTTCTAATTTTGGAAACTCTTTTTTCTTTGCAAATGCTTTATCAGAAATAAAGAAAAAGAATCTTCCTCCACAATCTCCACAACCTTTTAAAATCTCATCTGAGGCTTCCTTGTACAGTTTTCCGCATCTGACACACTGGTGTGGCATTTATTTTTTCCTCTTTGTTTGGTGTAAAAGAAGGTCTATCTTTGTAGGGTTTTTTCTAATCTCTCTTACAATACTTGCTGGCCCAATTATAGTTAAAAAATCTCTTTTACCGATTGTTAAATTATATAAGTTATTTTTTAATTTTGTAGTTATCTTTTCTTTTTCTTTACCATTTCCATTATTTGGAGCGATCGTACAAAATGAAATTCCTGCAAATTCTTTTGTTATTTGGGACATTGTCTCCTCTATTAGTCTCGCTTCTTCATTCGGTTTTAATTTACCCTGCATTAAAAGTATTTTTTGTTGCTTTGTTACTCTTAGAATTTTTTTTAGCTTTTCATCTGTTGTTAAGCTTGAATGTTCTCTATATGGCATATATTGGAAGGATATCATCTTTTAACTAATTCAAAAACCTCCTTATAAAACTTTTCAATATTTTTTCCTTTCTGAGCAGAAATTCCAATTACTTTATATTGTGGAAACGCAGATTCAACCTTTTTTATATTTGATCTTCTTAAATCTACTTTGTTAGCCACTATTAACACCGGTATATCTCTTGCTGCTAAATTTCCTATTATTGTTAAATTAACTTGTGAATATGGATTTTCAGTTGAATCTAAAACCACTATTACTACATCAACGTTATCTAGCCATCTTATTGATTCTATAACTCCTTTTGTTGCTTCTTTTGCTCTTTTTCTAGCTTGAGTTTTTGAAATTTTGTGTCTTAGAAAATCTTCATAATCTATTTTTGTAGCAATTCCTGGTGTGTCTATTAAATTAAACTCTAACTCTTTGTCACCCGATTTTATAACTATTTTTTCTTTTACTTTTATTTCTCTTGTTTCATGAGGAATTTTAGAAACGGTCCCCATATCTTCACCCAACCAATCTTGACATATTTTATTGGCTAAAGTGGTTTTTCCAGCATTTGGAGGACCATAAAAACCTAATTTTATTGTTTTCTTCTTCTTAAATAATTTTTTGACAAATCTATTAAGAAATGACTTTAGTTTTTTTATCATCAATATAAACCCCTTTTTTGTAATAAAGATAATGACCTTATCAAACTTATAAAGATTTCTAAAGTTTAGATTATAATAAAAGATTTTTGATAAACCAATTAAAAACTTTTAAAAACTTAAAAAATAAAGAATGATTATGATAGAATATGCTGAGATGATTAGATTATTTTTATTTTCCTTATTAGTAGGTATTTTTATTGGATTTGAAAGAGAATATGCCAAGAAAAAGTTTGAGAGACATACAATTGGTGGAGTTAGAACTTTTATTTTAATTTCTATCTTTGGTGGATTATCTGGGTATCTTAGTATTTATTTTGATAATTTATGGATTTTTATAATCCCTTTTATTATTTTGTCTGTTTTGATATTAATTAGTTATTATTATATGGCAAAGGGTACAAAAGATCTACATACTACGACTGGAATTTGTGCGTTTCTTGTTTTTATTTTATCTTCTATTGTATTTTATGGATTTGAAAAATTTGCAGTTGCTTTAAGTATATTAATTGCTGCCTTATTGAGTTCTAGGCACTATTTACACAAATTTATAAGGAAAATTAACAAAAAAGAACTGCAGGACATATTGAAGTTTGCTATTATCACCTTGGTGATTCTTCCTTTTTTGCCAAACAAAGCCTATGGCCCATTAGAAGTCTTAAATCCTTATCACATTTGGCTCATGGTTGTTTTTGTATCTGCTATTTCATTTTTTGGTTATGTATTGGTCAAACTTTTTGGATCAAGAAAAGGAATAAGTCTTACGGGTATTGTTGGAGGACTAGTTTCAAGCACTGCGGTTACTATGGCTTTTTCTAATAAAAGTAAAAAAGAAAATAAATCATTGACTGATTCTTTTGCTTTAGCCATTATTATTGCTTCTACAATTATGTTTTTGAGAATTATGTTTGAGATACTTATTATTAATAAATCTCTATTAAATACCTTAATTGTTCCATTGGGTTTAATGAGTTTAGTTGGGTTTTTATTTAGCTATTATTATTTTAAGGTTAAGAAAAAAGAGAAAAGACATGCTTTGGAATTGAAAAGTCCTTTTACTTTAGGTCCTGCTTTAAAGTTTGGTGCATTTTTTGCTTTGATATTATTATTGAGTAAAGCAGCACAAATTTACTTAGGGACAAAGGGAATTTATCTTACTAGTATTTTTTCTGGGTTAGCTGACGTAGATGCAATTACTTTAAGTATGGCAAGATTGGCTGCAAATGGAACGGTAACTGAGAAGGTTGCTTCTAGTGCTATCACCATGGCTGCAATGAGTAATACCTTAGTTAAAGGAGGTATTGTTTATTTCTTGGGAAGTAAAGAGTTAAAGAAAAAAATTAGTGTTGCTTTTGGAGTTATTTTATTAGTTGGTTTATCTAGTATTTTATTCTTGTAGTTTTTTCCAGATGAATAACCTGAAGATGGCCGATTCTCCGTCTTCTTGTATAATCATTGAATCTGCATAAACTGTTATTTCCTCCGTATCTTCTGGAAGATCTGATACTATTGGACAACTTGGTGGGTCATTGAGACATACTTCAAATTCATATTCCATTGTTTGTGAAGGGATGAGCGATACCATTTCATCCCCTAAACATTGCTGACCATACGAGTCATATTCTATGATACATTGCCTTAATTCTAAATCTGTTCCTATTTTTGAGAATACTGTTTCTTGTATTGCTTTTACATCCATTGGAACTCCTTGGTCTTGTGGTGCTTGATTGAAAACTAAAGCGGAAACCATAAATATTAGAAATACGATTATTGCAATTACGGCTTCAAGTGTTTTTAGGAAACCTCTTTTGTTCACCATGTTCTTACCACCACCATTACTGGGGCCCTTTGTGTACTTGGGTAAATCACCCAGTCCGACCACATTAGTACTTTTACTTCATCTTTGTCTGTTGGTTCTTTTTTCATATACTCTCTTTGAGGATTATCGGGCGGAGAACTATCATTAAATATCTGGATATTAAAATCTTTTTCTTTAGGATATTTAAACAGTTCTTGTATATCCAAGTATTCCACTGTATCGTTTAGCCATCTTCCCAATTCTTCATCATCTAATCCAATTAGTTCTTCTGTTATCCCATAGGTTGTCCTATGGTCATATTCGAATGGTTCTGCTGCATCTAACTGGAGATAGCTAAAAAACTCTTTATCTGAATAATATATATTCCCCCCACCAACAATATTCACCTCTGTTAACCCAAAATCTGCGGGCTGTGCGATAAATTTTATTTTTTCTGTATCTGGGAAATATTCCCTACGAATCACTAACTCTCCAGTTTGGTTAGTTATCGCAAATTGTTTATTGCTTGTTATCTCATGTAACTCAAGGGGTAAATTATCTAAGATTATCATTAAATTTGTGAAAAGCGGGCCATTATCGATTACTGGTTGGGTGATTACCATGTAGAAGGGTATTCTTTTTATTGTGATGGAGGTACTTTCTTTCAACCCCTCCTTAACAATCTTCCCCAGATATTCATCTGAATAATCTTGTTTAAATGCTGGACCCATTATTACAAAAATTGAGATTATATATATTATAAAAATTCCTACACTAATTGTCCAGTCTACATATGATAGCCCTCTTTTCATTATTAAAATACCCCTACTGCTATTGTGAATATCATATATCCTAGTAATGCGAGTATAAAAGAGTGACGAACTCCCGCCTTTATATTCCCCTCCGAAAACTTTCCTATCATTAAACCAGTAAAAAATCCCTGAATTAATATTAATGAAATAAATAAGGTTTCAAAATCTACAGCTATTCCTTTTACTGTTTCCGCTTCATTTAGACTAGAAATATCGCCAGTGAAAGTTATTCCTGTTAAAACATCTCCACTTACGTCACTTAATTTTGGAAGTAAAAATATTTGTAACACTATCATTATCCCAATGAAGATGAAGAAAACTAAGTATCCTTGAATTAAATGTGTAAAGGCATTTGCTCTACGCTCATCTTTTATCTTCTTTATTTGAACTACTGAAGTTGTTACCCCCTCCATAACATCTTCTATATTTCCTCCAGACTTTTCTGCTTCTACTATTATCGCTACAGATCTTCTTATTATATCATTTTTTGTTGATTTAGCAAATTTGGATAATGCTTCATTAAATGGAATTCCCCACTCTATCTGATGTGAAAGTTTTTTTATGTATGGAGATAAGCTTGCGTAGTTTGCTTCTGCTGCTTCTTTAATTGCTTTTGGCATTGGTGTTCCGGATCTTACATTCCCGGTTAAAGATCTTACAAACTCTAAAAACTTTTCTTCTATTTCTCTTTGTTTAGAATTATTTCTTAGAAGATCAATCCAAAATGGGAATAACATTGTTGCTACTCCCAAAGCTAATAATGGTTTTAAGAAATCTGAGCTTTTTGGGGCAAGAATTAATAATGCTAAAAGTATTACAACTATTCCCGAACCCAATCCGAGGTAATGCCTAATTGTTAATCTGTCCATAATCATTTTCCCGATTTCGAAGTCTCCAAAAATAATATAAATATTATATTAAGTACAGGTAATGCAACAAATACAGATAGTTGTGAAATTGTTGAAATTGGAAATCCTCCTAGCTCTGGAGAGATTTTTTCTAAAATTGCTAACAAAACTACAAATAATAGAGGTGCAGCAATTAATATCCCTGTGTATATTTCTGAATAAGTAGCTATTACTTCTAAATATTTTTCTTGTTCTAATCTGTATTTAGATAAGTGATCATCAACTTTTCCTTTCAGATATTGTTGAATTCCTCCTCCCGTTTCTATTGTTGTTGCCATCCCATGCAAAAATTCTTTAAACTCTGCTGAAGGAGTAGTTGCTGCTACTGCTTTAAGTGAGGTTGTTAAGTTGTATCCAAAAATTGTTATGTAATTTATTATTCTTTCAAACTCCGGTTTTAGATATTTATATTCATCAGAATCTAAAAGCAGTCTAAAAATCTTTATTGGCTGTGTTCCTGAACTGGCTACTGCAGACATGTGAATCATAGCAAAAACCAATTCATTTTTTATTAGCTTTTCTCTATTTGATTTTTCATATGCCGGATATTTATAGGATATAAGGAGTGTTAAAAGTGCTCCTCCTATTCCTGATAACAAGGCTATGGATATTTTTAATGTAAAAATGAAAATTAATGCTGTTATTATTGGGAAGGATATCACTGTTGAAAATAAAATTATGCTTAGGTAGGTTCTAGACAAAATTTTTATATTTGCTAAAGTTATTTCTTGAGACAGTCTATCAAACTGATCTGGATATTTTTTAGCTAATTTGAAACTTAAATCTTCCATAAAAAAATTTGATAATTTTGAATAAAAATTTGTTTTGTATATACTAAATTCCTTCTTTTTTTCTTTTAACTTTTGCGTTTTTGCAAATTTCTTAATTTCATCACTTGTAACTCTTACTTTTATTTGCTTTTCAGTGTGTTGTAAACTTGATTCTTTTAATTCTTCTGTATACTCCGTAATTGCTTTTCTTATCTCTTCTAATTTCTCTGTTAAATCTGAAGAATGATGATATTTTTTTCTAGATCTATATGGAAATTTTTCTGACTTTTCAAGTTTAATTGCCTCATTTGCAAGTTCAACTAAATATTGGGAAAGCTTCAAAAGTTTTTTTGACATTTTACTTTATATTTTTCTCAATATTCATTAAAAGAGATTCAATATAAACCTCCATTTTTTTCTTTTGAACTTTAGATTTTTTATCTTTTAATAGACTTAAATATTTCTGAGTTACCTCTTCTAATAGATCCGAATTTCTTTTTACAATTTTAAGATTCATTTTTATACCCCGTATGTTCTTGTTGTTCCATCTGGATCTTTGTAATAATCATTAATTACTTGTTGCACATCATGGAAACCAAATATTTTTCTTGAGTATAGTCCATGTATCAATTTGGATCTTCTAATAAACTCAGCTTGTAACTGTTCTGCTGGCACTCCACTATGCTTTGTTATCTTTTGAAAAACATGACTTGCAGAAACGTAATTATACCCATCAGTGGTTGGATCCCAAACAAATGGTTTATTTGTTTTAAATGTTGCATCTTCTTTTACTGATAAAACTTCTACAACTTCTCTTAGTCTTCTAACTGATTTGCCTTTTAACTTTACATTTGACATTACTAGAACTACGTCCATTGTTTCTACTAAAGATGAAGATAAATTTATTGGTGGGGTTTTCAATCTTTTTATCATTGTATCAACTGAATCTGCGTGCATAGTTCCAAAAGAAGGATGTCCTGACGCCATTCCTTGGAAAAGAACATATGCTTCTTCGCCCCTTATTTCTCCAATAATAACATAATCTGGGTTCTGTCTGAATGATTCTTTTAATAAGTTAAATAATGTAACCTCTCCATATTTTTGTCCTACTAAATTAGATAAACCAACTCCTCCTCTTGCTACAGAAGGTAACCAATTGTCGTGTTCTAAATTTAATTCTCTTGTATCTTCAATGGATACAATTCTAGCTTGCGGCGGGATGAAAAAGGTTAGTCCGTTTAACATAGTAGTTTTTCCAGAGCCGGTTCCACCAATTATCATTACATTTTGTTCGTGTTCGATTACCATCCACAAGTATGCTAGAATTTCTGGAGAGATAGTTCCTAGTTTGATTAGTTGTACCGGGGTCCAAGGTACTTTGGTAAATTTTCTGATTGTAAATGTTGGTCCTCTTGAAGAGATATCTTCTGTGTAAGTTGCATTTACTCTCGATCCGTCAGGTAGAGCCCCATCAAGTAAAGGATTTGCATAGGATATATATTGCCCCGTTCTTTGTGCTAATTTTTCTACAAAATTTGATAACACCGGAGTTTTTTCAAACAAAACATTCGTTCTCATATTCCTATAATTTCTATGCACTACATAAATTGGATACCCTGTTCCATTACATTCTATATCTTCAATGTAATAATCGTTCATTAGTGGTTCTACTTTTCCTAATCCTACAAAATCTCTATAGATGTAATACATTATTTTCATATAAGATTCTTTTCCAATTTTTATTCTTAATTCACTTATCAAGGCTTTTACATTTTTTTCTAAATATTGTATAACTGTTTCTCCACTTGAAGATGCTAAGTAACTAATATTAAGTAATTCTTTAATTCCTTCTTCTAAAAGATTAAGAACTTTTTTTTCATATACTTCTAAGTGGGGTTCTTCTAAAGAATAAACTAATTCTCCTGCTTCATTATCCCATTTTATGTGAGCGTAAGCATA
>JABIBT010000015.1 GCA_018652625.1 Candidatus Woesearchaeota archaeon
CTATGGAAAGAACGAATAGATATAGATTTAGAGGGAGTAAAACAAGAACTGATTCGTACTCAAGAAAAGTTTGAAAATTTACAAAAATCTGTAATGGGTAAAGTCTCAGAATATTCAGAAGGAGTTATTAATGTAGGAACGGAAATGAAAGCACTTGAAAGAGTTTTAGAAAAGATACTTTCTCCATTAACAAGAAGTGTAAAAGATCTACAAGAAGTCTCAGAAAAATTAGCTAAAAAAACTCCAAGAAAAAGAGCAAAAAGAAAACCAACAAAGAAAAAGGCTACAACCAGAAAAAAGAAAAAATAAATTAAGATTTAAATTTTAATAATTTAGCTAAGTTGCCAATTATTATTAATAAAAATAAAGCCCCAACTATTCTTGGATGAAATATAGTTCTTAAAATAGTTCTACTTGGGTCTGCACCTTCAGCATACGGAGTCAAAACTGGACCGAAAACCTGTGTTAAACCTATAGCTAAAATTATAATAAAAATCCAAAAAACAATTCCTTTAACATCCATATCTTCTGGCAATCCCAAATCTCCATCTTTTGCCCAAAAAGACATCATAATAAACATAAAAACTAAGATAACAATAACCACGACTCCCCACACACTCATAAACCTAGCTAACTCAATTGCAGAACTTGACAAAATTACCAAAAGAGAGACCGTTAGAGAAACAAGAAAATCTATAGCAGACTTTCCACCCAATAATTTCAACTTTTGTAATAAAGCATATATAATAAGAAAGACAAATACAAAACTAAACAAAGGGACCAGGTGTTCTAAAATTCCAAGATCCAAAAAAGTTGCCATATCTCTATACGCCTCCTAAATAAATTTTCTTTTTCTTTCCTGTTGCCTTAATAATAATTATAAAAAATGCGATTATCGCTAAAAAGATTATTACGTCTATAAAAGGTTCTAAATAATACAGAAATGTGTACATTGCCCCAGTAAAATCTCCATAAGGATTAAAGTATTTAGCTTCTACTAATGCCCAAATGGTTGCAAATACTGCCAAAACAAGTGCGAAATACCTAAGTGGAGTATTGCCCTCTCCTACTTTCATTATAAACATAAATAATAACATTACAATTGAAAATAGAATAATCATCAAGGAAATGTTTGATATTGATGCATTTAAAAAATCCAAAAGTTCAGTATTTGTAAGTATTGTAAAGGACAATAATAATGAAAGGCCCATATTCAAATTTTTTTTATTCTCTCCAAACACGTGGGTCTTCTCAAGTAAAGCAAAGAGAATTGCAAAACAAATCAAAAAAGGAACTAAATATTGAAAGAAACCATAATATTCTATATCTCTAATGAATCCATAAATATCAAGGGCCAACTTTCTTTACCCTCCTTAACCTTTACCGCCTGAATTTCTATCTCTAGTAATTAAATAAATTGCACCAACAATGATAACTAAGAAAATAATTCCTCCGACAGTCTCTCCACCTGCTCCACCAGTTACTCCATCTATAATTTTATCCAACCAGGTTCCAGAATCTGAAGGCATGGCATTCAAAATAAATGCCAAAGTTAGTATGAACAAAACGAACATAAAAAATTTAAACCATCCTTTATGTGCTTTATAAAAATCCTCACTGTCTTCTTTAAAGAAAACACCAGTAATCATAACAAACATAACTATTAACACCAATATCAATATCATATTTGGCAAAATGTCTGATATCAAACTTACCACTTTATTTGCAGCAACAGTTAACAAAGATACAGATAATGCAACAATTAAGTTAACATTTGATTTGTCTTCTCCAAGAATTTTTGTCTTTTCTAAAAAAGCAAAAATTATTGCAAAGAATAGTAAAAAGGGAAGGACTACATCAAAAAAACCGAAATCCCTCAAAAACTGTATTGTATTTTGTAATGTTGATGCCATTTAAGATAAGAAATAAAGTTTATAGTATTTAAATCTTTTTATTCCCCGTCCTCGTCCATCTTTGGAATAGCTGCCTTACTAATAATCATTACATCTCCAATTGAATTAACTAGTTGATGTGGCACAATTACTCCTTTAGCTCCACCCAATACTTTAGATAGATATGATCTCTTAGTAGCCTTCACTCTCCACCCAAAAATTTTATTATTGGCCAAGATAGACTCTTCAACATCACCAAAATAGTCGCCTGCATCAGTAAATACTTCCACACTAAAAACATCACTTAATTTTTTTGTCTTTAACATTTTAAACCTCCATTTTAAATATTAAAAAGAGAAGTCTTTTAAACTTTATAAATTTAACTTTCGCATGAATAGTGAAAAAAACATACTTATAGTGGGTACATCCCATATATCCCAACAAAGCATAGATGAAATACATAAGTATTTTGAAGAATTTAATCCGGATATTATAGCAGTAGAATTAGATATTCTAAGGTTTCAATCATTGATATCCAAAAAACAAAAGCGGAATTTAATGAAAGAAATAAAACATTTCGGTCTAAAAGGAGTTATTCTAAACACAATAGGGGCCTGGATTGAAAACAAACTAGGTCAAAAAGTAAACATAAAGCCAGGTGCAGATATGAAAGCAGCAATAGAGCTAGCTAGAAAAAACAAGAAAGAGTTGGCCTTGATAGACCAAGATATCAGAATCACATTAAAAAAATTAACTAAAGAGGTTAAAGCAAGAGAAAAACTAAGAATTTTTCTTGATTTACTTAGAATCCCCTTTGCAAAAAAACAAATGAAAAGTTTAGACTTAACAAAAGTACCTGAACCAGAATTTGTAGATGAATTATTGAAACAAGTAGAGCAAAGGTATCCCGGGATTTATAAAGTATTAATAAAAGATCGTAATAAAATAATTGCAAAAAATTTAAATAAACTAAAAATAGAAAAAGAAGGTAAGAAAATAATGGCTGTATTAGGAGCAGGACATAAAAAAGAGGTAGAAAAACTAATTTCAAATGGCAATCTTTAATTATTTTGACAAAAAAGAGATGGGTTCTTTGGTAGGAGCATCACTAGTTTTAGGGTTTATTTTCTCTTTCAACAACTTAACTCATTCAGAAGTTTCAGTGTCTTTACTAATAATCAATTGGATAAGGGCGTTTATATTATCTTTTATTGTTTATCTCATTTATTTGATAGCCAACAAGAATGCAGCCAAATTACATGGAGCAAAGATCCAATTCAAATTGTGGGGCATGGACAGATATTGGTTCAATAAAGGAGCAAAATTCTCAAAGCTATGGTTTTTTGGGCTAAAAATAAACTCATTTAAAGCAGGCATATTGGTTCCATTGATAGTGGCCTTATTTTCAAACATAAACTTTGCAACCACTTCCTACACCGAAATAACAGAGGTTGTTGCACAAAGGGCAGGGAAAAAATTTAAACATTTAACAGATTTAGAAATTTCAAGAATTCACCTAGCCGGGCCATTAGCATGCTTATTATTAGCAATAATATTGACACCCCTTGGTTCATTTAATACACTTGCAGAAATTGCAAAGATGGTAGCTCTTTTTTCATTTGTACCTTTTTCAAAATTAGATGGGGCAAAAATTTTATTTGGTTCACTTCCACTATATGTATTTGGTTTGGGATTCACAATAGCAAGTCTCCTTCTAATAAACATATTGCCTACAGCAGCATTAATATTTTGGGCATTCCTAACTGCACTAATTGTTTTTCTTCTATATTTATACAGAACTAACTAGGCTCCATAATCCTTTAAAAAATAGCCAACCTAAAACTAACCAAGTCAATCCACTTACAAATCCAAAAAAAGATAAAAAAATAATAAATGAAGATAAAATATCTACTATGCTAAACAAGTCTTTCCAAGTAAGCAAAGATTTGATTATTAATAAAACTAAGAAAAAAATCAAAAGCCACTCAAAAATATCAAATTTCAAAAATAAAAATAAGAACACCCCAGTTAACATATCAATTGCTCCCAATATTTTTAACATAGTTAATGGGATAAAAATAAAGTTTAAAAATCTTTCTTGTCAGCTTGCCACGCACGGGGAAATTATTTATAAACAAACAACATTTCTAAAAATAAATGAAAATAAACTTCCAACCAAGATTATATCAAGAAACCATCCTAGATAGCTGTATAAAAGACAATACATTGGTAGTACTTCCTACAGGCATGGGAAAAACAAAAATTGGTATACTGGCAGCAATTAACAGATTAAAAGGATATCCAGATTCAAAGATTTTATTCCTAACTCCTACAAAACCATTGGCCAACCAAATTTACAATGAATTTAAACAAGAAACAAATATTAAAGAAATAAATCTTTTCACAGGAACCGTACAACCTAAAAAAAGAGCAGAGCTTTGGAAACAATCTAAAATAATTATATCCACCCCTCAAACAATAGAAAACGACATAATAAACAATTCAATAAATTATTCAGAGGTTTCATTATTAATTTTTGACGAAGCCCATAGGGCACAAAAAGATTATTCATATACTTGGATAGCGAAACAATACCATAAAAATTCAAAAGTAGAAAGAATAATTGGATTAACTGCTTCTCCCGGATCAGATAACGAAACAATCTCAGAAATAATAAAAAACCTCTATATAAAAAACATAGAGGTAAGAACAGATCAAGATCCAGATGTCAAACAATATATTCAAGAAATTGATATTGATTGGATAAAAGTTAATCTTCCAAATGAGCTTAAAGAAATAAAGAAATTTTTGGATGATGCTTTAAAATCTAAGTTAAAATCATTGTCAGAACTTGGATATTTAAGAACCAAAAATATTTCAAAAAAAGAATTACTTAGAATACAAGCATCTATACAAGGGAGGATAGCAACTGGAGAAAAAGATTTTCAGATGTTTAGAGCTATTTCTGTATGTGCTGAAGCAATAAAAGTTAATCATGCCATTGAAATGTTAGAAACCCAAGGCGTATCTTCATTAAATAAATATTTAGATTCAATTTTTAAAGATACAAAGGTTCAAACCAAAGCTGTAAAAAATCTTATAATCGATTTGAATGTAAAATCGGCGTATATAAAAGCAAAAAATTCAAAAATACAGCATCCAAAGTTAATAAAGCTAAAAGAGATAGTAAATAAAGAAATAAGCAAAAACAAAAATTCTAAAATCATTATTTTTAATCAATATAGGGACTCAGCTCAAGAATTAGAAAAAGAACTAAATAAAAATAAAGATATAAATGCAAAATTATTTGTAGGGCAAGCTAAAAAAAATGGAACCGGATTAACACAAAAAGAACAAATAAAAATTCTAAAAGATTTCGAATCAAGTATTTACAATTGCATTATTTCAACTTCTATAGGTGAAGAAGGATTAGATATCCCTAAAGTAGATATGGTAATTTTCTACGAACCTATTCCTTCAGCAATAAGAACAATACAAAGAAGGGGGAGGACTGCAAGGCACAAGGAAGGGAAAGTAATTGTATTAATGACAAAAAACACAAGAGATGAAGTATACCATTGGGTTTCTGTAAATAAAGAAAAAAGAATGCATAGGTTACTAAAAGGATTGAAACATAATATAATACCAAAAAAAGAAAAAACTCTAAATGATTATATAAAAGAAAAAGAAAATTTCAAAGTAGTAATAGATGTAAGAGAAAAAGGATCCAATCTATCAAAAAAACTAGTAGACATAGGAATGGATGTAAAAGTAAAGACACTTGTTTCTGCAGATATAATTGTTTCAGATACAGTTGGAATAGAAAGGAAAACAATTCCTGACTTTGTAAATTCCATTATAGATAAAAGAATTTTTACACAATTAAAAGATCTAAAAAATAATTTTGAAAATCCAATAATTATTTTGGAAGGAGAAGAAGATCTATATTCAGTAAGAAACATTCATCCAAACGCAATCCGTGGAATGTTAGCTACAATTGTATCATCTTTTAAAATACCTCTTTTGAGAACAAAAGATTCTCAAGACACCGCAGAACTAATAAATGCAATAGCAAAAAGAGAACAAATAA